>DASTUP010000198.1:0-11411 GCA_035759585.1 Gemmatimonadales bacterium
CGAGGCAGCCGTCACGACGCCCGCCAGCGTGGCGCCGGGAAGTCCGAGGAGCGCGAGCCGCACCGGCACCTCCAGCTCCTCCTCGATGCGCAGGTCGTAGGCGGCAATGGCCCGGAGGCTCGCCGACACGACGCCCGCAAGCGAGTTGTGGACGGGGAGCAGGGCGCGGTCGATCGTGCCGGCATCGAGCGCGGCCAGCACGCCGCCGAAGTCGTCGAAGCAGACGGCGTCCGGCGCAAGCGCGGGAAGGCGCGCGAGCGCGCCTGCGCTGAACGAACCCGGCTCCCCCTGGATGCCGACGCGGGTCCGGAGCGCGGGAGCGCGCTCCATGCCCGCCCCGATACGCGCGCTGCTCGTCATGCGACCGCCACGGCGCGAGCGGGCGCCCGATGTCCGATGCGCGCGGCGAGGGTGCGGCCCGCAGCCGCCGCGAACGGGGCGAGCCGCGTCATCAGGTCGGCGAAGGCGTCCGGAGTGAGCGACTGCTCGCCATCGGACCTCGCGCACTCGGGCTCGGGGTGGACCTCGATCATGAGGCCGTCGGCACCGGCCGCGATGGCCGCAAAGGCGAGCGGCGCGACCAGCGCCGCCCGCCCGCCGGCGTGGCTCGGGTCCACGATCACCGGGAGGTGGGTCTCCTCCTTCAGGACCGGGATCGCCGAGATGTCGAGCGTGTTGCGCGTGCCGGTCTCGAAGGTGCGGATGCCGCGCTCGCAGAGGACGACGTCCCGGTTGCCGTGCGCCATCACGTACTCCGCCGCCATGAGCAGCTCGCGCACGGTGGCGGCGAGCCCGCGCTTGAGAAGCACGGGGCGCCCCGAGCGGCCGACTTCGGCGAGGAGCGAGAAGTTCTGCATGTTCCGCGCACCGACCTGGAGGACGTCGGCGTGCGCCGCCACCAGCTCGACCTGGCGGGTGTCCATCACCTCGGTCACGATCGCGAGGCCGGTCCGCTCGCGCGCCTCCGCGAGGAGCTCGAGCCCCGGCGCGCCGATTCCCTGGAAGGCGTAAGGCGAGGTGCGCGGCTTGAACGCGCCGCCGCGGAGGAGCGTCGCTCCGGCGGCCTCGACCGCCTCGGCCGTCTCCAGGAGCATCTCGCGGCCCTCGACCGAGCAGGGCCCGGCAATGACGGCGATGGCGCCGCCGCCGATCGTCGCGCGGCCGGCGCGGACGACGGTGCCGTGCGCCCCCGGTCCCGCCTCGCGGCTCGCGAGCTTGTAGGGGCGGAGCACCGGCGTCACCGATTCGATGCCGGGCAGCGCGAGGAGGGGGACTTCGGCGAGGACGGCGTCATCGCCCACGCACGCCACCACGGTGCGCCGCTCGCCGTGGAGGACGTGCGCGTGGAGGCCGAGCGACTCGACACGCTCCTGGAGGTGGCGCAGCTCGGACTCGGTAATGCCCGGACGAGTGATGATCAGCATGATGCCCCATGGTAGAAAAGGAAAACGGCCCCCGGAGATCCGGGGGCCGTTCGTCGAGGTCTGCTCGCTCAGCTGCGCGCGCCTGCCCGACTCGGACCCCCATTCGGGAAGCCAAAGAAGTAGCCGAACGCAAAAAAGCCGCTGCGAGAGACGATCATGGTTCCAATCTGGGAAGAGACCCGCTTCCGCGCAAGCGCCGGGCTTCGCGGTCACCCGGGCCGCCGTTACTTTCACGGGCATGACGACCATTCCGACCTATGCCAACCTCACCCCGCCGGCCGGGGGCGAAACGATCACGATGACCGCCGGGCGCCTGAGCGTGCCGGACACCCCGATCATCCCCTTCATCGAGGGCGACGGTACCGGCCCCGACATCTGGCGCGCATCGCAGCGGGTGCTCGATGCGGCGGTGGCTAAGGCCTATGGCGGACGCCGCCGGATCGTCTGGTTCGAAGTGCTCGCCGGGGAAAAATCGAAGAAGACGCTCGACGACTGGCTTCCGGAAGACACGCTCAGCGCCATCCGGCACCACCTCGTGGCCATCAAGGGGCCGCTGACGACGCCGGTCGGCGGCGGGTTCCGCTCGCTCAACGTGGCGCTCCGCCAGCAGCTCGATCTGTACGCCTGCGTGCGTCCGGTTCGCTGGTTCCACGGCGTTCCCTCGCCGGTCAAGGCGCCGGAGCAGGTGGACATGATCGTATTCCGGGAGAATACGGAAGACATCTACGCGGGCATCGAGTATCGTGCGGAATCCCCCGAAGTGCGGAAGCTGATCGGATTCCTGCAGCAGGAGATGGGCGTCCGCTCGATCCGGTTTCCCGAGTCGAGCGCCATCGGCATCAAGCCGGTGTCGGTCGAGGGATCGAAGCGCCTCATCCGCGCCGCGCTCGATTACGCGGTCGAGCGGCGCCTGCCGAGCGTGACGCTCGTGCACAAGGGCAACATCATGAAGTTCACGGAAGGGGGCTTCCGGGACTGGGGCTATCAGCTCGCGAAGGACGAATACGGCGGGCTGGAGATCGATGGAGGGCCGTGGCTCAAGCTGCCCGGCGGCTGCATCGTGAAGGACGTGATTGCCGATGCCTTCCTGCAGCAGATCCTCACGCGGCCGTCCGAATACAGCGTCATCGCCACCCCGAACCTGAACGGTGATTACGTCTCCGATGCGCTGGCGGCACAGGTGGGCGGCATCGGCATCGCGCCGGGCGCGAACATCAACTACGTCACCGGCCATGCCGTCTTCGAAGCCACGCACGGCACGGCGCCGAAGTACGCGAACCAGGACAAGGTGAATCCGGGCTCGGTGATCCTCTCCGGGGAGATGATGCTGCGTTACATGGGGTGGGGAGAGGCGGCCGACCTGATCGTCGCATCGCTCGAGCGGACCATCGCCCAGAAGCGGGTCACCTACGATTTCGAGCGGCTCATGAAGGGCGCGACCCTGCTCAGGACGAGCGAGTTCGGCGATGCGATGATCGGCAACATGCAGGCCCGCGCATAACGCGCGAGGCACGGTCTAGCGCCCCTTCAGTTTTCCGATCTCCCGCCGGTCCCGCTTGGTGGGCCGGCCCTTGTCATGATGGAAGAGCGCGGACGCGTGCTTGAGCTGCCACGCGACGCGCTCTCGCCGTTCGCGGCTCTCCGCCGTTTCCTCATAGAGGAGCGCCGCCTCGGCGGCAGGGCCACGCCGGCCCGAGAGCCCCTTCACGACGACCACGTGCTCGTACGGGCCGAGCCGGACGCGCACGACGTCGCCGATGTTGACCGGGCGCGCCCGCTTCACGTCCGCCTCGTTCACTTCGATCTTGCCGCCGGCCACGGCTTCCGCAGCGAGCGCGCGCGTCTTGAAGAAGCGCGCGGCCCAGAGCCACTTGTCGAGCCGGACGCGCTCGCCCTCGTCTTCCGCACCCGGATGGCGGCGGTTGTCGCGTGCATGGGACATGTGTTCATTGTAGCATCGCCATTCATGCGGGTGCAGTGGTGCTGCGCGGTGGTACGCTCCGTGCAGGCCCGATCTTGCGTTCCCCTCCAGACGATCCACTGAAGCTCACGAGGTGCCGTAGTGGTTTCGCTTCTCGCGCTCTCGCTCGTCCTCTTCTGTCCGCTCACCGTCCATCCCCAGCCGGTCCGGATCACGATCGCGCCTCAGGCGGCGGATTCCGCGATCGACGCGGCGCGGGTGGCGATCTCGCGCGGACTTTCCTGGCGGGCGAGCCTTCTCCTCGGTCCGGTCCTGGCGGATCCGGCGCGGCGAACGCCGGACGCGCTCATCCTGGCGGCGCGCGCGGCGAGCGGCTGGGGAGGCTGGAAGGAGGTGGAGCGGCTGATCGGGGATGCGCCGTGGCTCGATTCGGCGTTCGATGGGGAAGGGAGGGACCTTCTCGCGCGCGCCGCCCTCGCGCGGCGCGCGGATAGTGCCGCGGCGGAGCACGCGGCGCTCGCGGTTCGTGCGGCCGCCGACTCCATCGTGCGCGGCGAGCGCCTGGTGATCCTCGCGCGCGCACTCGACCGGCTCGATTCGCTCGCGCGCGCGGCAGACGCCTACGCGGAGGCGGCCACGCTGCTCCCCGAGGTCAATCAGTGGCTCATGTATCGCGCCGCGATCGTGACCGCCGACGTTGCGGCGCGCGAGCAGCTGTTCGGCGCAATCGCCTCCCCCGTGGCGCGCGCAAGGCTTTCGGCTGCGCGCGCGGAGGCGCTCGGGCGTTCCGCCGATTCGGCCGGGGCCGCCGATGCGTATGCCGCGCTCGGCGACTGGCCGGCGGCCTGGCGCTATCGGCTCGCCGCCGCGCATGGGGACTCGGCGCGTTCGGCGTTCCGCGCGGAGCTCGTTTCCGTCGTGCGGGCCAGGCCCGGGACAGCGCAGGCGCGCGCCGCCGTGGCCGCGCTCGATGCGAGCTTTGCACCGCTCAGCGCGGAGCTCGAGCTGAGTATCGCCCGCGCGCTGGCTTCGGGTGGAAGTCCCGCGCGGGTCGTCACGGCGTTCCGGAAGGGCCTTGCCGCAGGCGGGGGGACCTCGCGCGATCGCTATGACTATGCCCGCCACCTCTTCGCCCTCGGCCGCTACGATGATGCCGCGGTGCAGTTTGCCCGCGTCCGGGAGCCGGCCTCGCTCGCGGCCTCCGCCGCGTACCAGCGTGCCCGCGCCCTCGTGCGTGATGGCAACCTCTCGGCAGGCCGCACGGCACTGCGCGCCATCGGCCGCCGCTTCCCCAGGGAAACCGAAGCGCCGGCGCTCGCGCTGTTCCTCCTGGGCGACCTCGCGACCGACGAACGGCGCGACGCGGCCGCGCGCGAGGCGTTCGGCGCAATCGTCGCTCGCCATCCCCGCGCGTCCGTGGCGCCGGAGGCCGCCTTCCGCGCGGCGATCATCGCGTTCGTGGACGGGGACCACCGGACTGCCGCCCGCGAGTTCGACGCGCTCACCGAGCGGTACCCCTCGAGCTCCGAAGCCTCGGCGGCGCGATACTGGGCCGGCCGAGCGTGGTACGCGGCGGGCGACAGCGCGGCGGCGGCCGCGAGGTGGCGCGAAACGGTTTCGCGCGATCCCGCGGGCTATTACGGCGGCCGGGCGAGCCGGCGGCTCGGGATCGATCCCTGGGTGCCGCCGGCCGCCCCTGATACCTTCGCTTCCTTGCCGGGTGTGGACGCGGCTCTCGACCGCGCCGGCCGACTCGCGGCACTCGGGATGGATCGGGAAGCCGAGTGGGAGCGGGATTTCGTGATGGCGGCGGAGGGGAGCGGCGCGGAGCAGCTCCTTGCGATCGCGAATGCCTTCCGCTCGCGCGAGATGGCCTCCCGAGGAATGCGGCTCACCTGGCGCGCGATCGCAGCGGGCGCGCCGAGGGACGCGCGAACCTATCGACTCCTCTATCCGCTGGTTCATCAGGAGCCCCTCGACCACGAAGCGCGGGCGCGGGATGTGGATCCGACCTTTGCGGCGGCGCTGATCCGGCAGGAATCGAACTTCACGCCGGGAGCCACCTCCGGCGCCGGGGCGAGGGGACTCATGCAGGTCATGCCCGCCGTGGGCCATGCCGTGGCTCGCGCGCTCCGCTTTCCGGTCTGGGATCCGGTGCTGCTCTATCAGGCCGACGTGAACGTCCAGCTCGGGATGGCACATCTCGCGGAGCTGCTCGGGCGGTACGAGCACCCGGTGCACGTCCTCGCCGCATATAATGCCGGCGCCTCCCGTGTCGAGCGCTGGAAGGAGAAGCGCGGCGTCGAGGATCCGGAGCTGTTCGCGGAACGGATCCCGTACGCGGAAACGCGGGATTACGTGCGGATCATCCAGCGGACGGCGGAGTTCTACCGCAGCCTCTACCGGTGGGACGGGTTGGCTCCGGCGTCCCGGATCTTAGATTGAGGGAGCGGCACCTCCCGCCACCGGGCCCCCAGATGCCTTCGACCATCCCTCGTGCGTTCGCCGAAGCAGCGGCGATCCTCGACAGCATCAATGAGCTCTTCATCGCCACCGACCGCGAATGGCGGGTGACGTACGTCAACCGCAAGGCGGCCGAATACCTCTCGCTCGTCCATCTCGAGCCGTCGGACCTCCTGGGCCAGGTCATCTGGCGGCGGCTGCCCTTCCTCATGGACACCCGGTTCTACGTCGCGGCGCAGCGCGCGATGCAGGAGAACATCGAGGTCGAGGTCGAGGCGGCGCTCGAGCGGCTCGAGCGCTGGTTCGTATCGCGCATCGCGCCGACGCCCGACGGCATGGTCAGCTATTCGCGTGACGTCACGGCTCGCCATCGCGCCGAGGAGGCGGCCCGCGCCAATGCGGAGCTGATCCAGGCCCTGGTCGGATCGACGGGCGACCCGGTGTTCGCGAAGGACCTCGATGGCCGATACGTCATGGCCAACAAGGCCACGGCCGCGGCGATCGGTGTTCCGTTCGAGCGCATCATCGGCCGCACCGATGCCGAGCTGCTCCCGCCCGACGTGGCCGGGCGGCTGGTGGCCAACGACCGCGCGGTGTTTGCCGGCGGGGGCTCGGTTCGCTACGAAGAGCAGATCGCAACGCCGCACGGCCTCAGGATCTTCGAGGCGCAGAAGACGCTGTATCGAGACCTCGAAGGGCGGCCTGCCGGCATCCTCGGCATCGCCCGGGACATGACCGAGCGGCGGGACGCCGAAGAGCGCGCCCAGCGCGAGCGCGAAGACCTGCAGGAACGCATCGCCGAGCTGCGGACGCTGATCGAGGCGCTCCCGGTCGGCATTGCCGTCGCGCTCGATCCCGCCGCGCGGCAGATCACCGCCAATCCCGCGCTCTCGGAGATGTTCGGCGTAGAGCCGGGCGTCAATCCCTCCCTCACGGGGATCGAGAGCGCGCTGCTCGGGTATCGCGTGCTGAAGGACGGACGGGATATCCCCGTCACCAGCCTTCCGATCCAGCGCGCCGCTCGCGGCGAATCCGTCCGCAGCGAGGAAGTCGACGTCGTTCATCCCGATGGCAGCCGGCGGATGCTGCTCTGCAGCGCGGCTCCGCTCTTTACCCGGGAAGGCGCGCCGCGCGGTGCCGTCGCCACCCTGCTGGACGTCACCGGCCGGCGCCGCGAGGAGCGGGCGCAGCAGCTTCTCGCCGAGGCCACTGCCGCGCTCAACTCATCGCTCGATGTGGGCGAGACGCTCGCCACCGTGGCGCAGATGGCGGTGCCGGCGCTGGCCGACTGCTGCCTCGTGGACCTGCTTGGAGAAAACGGCGAGCTCGACCGGGTCAAGCTCGTGACGGCGGGCTGCGCGCAGGACGAGGAGCTGCTCGCCCTCGCCCGCCGCTATCCGCCATCGCTCGACGGGGACGATCACTCGATCGCCCGCGCCATCCGCTCCCGACAGCCGATCCTCGTGCGCGAGGTGACTCCGGAGTCGCGGCGCAGCGTCGCGCGGGACCCGGAGCACCTCGCCTACCTCGAAGCGATCGGCGCCATTTCGCTCATATCCGCCCCACTCGTCGCGCACGGCGCCGTGCTCGGCGCGCTCACCTTCTGCTTCACGGGGTCGGGCCGCCGCTACGACGAAGCGGACGTGGGGCTCGCGCGCAACCTTGCCGACCGCGCGGCGCTCGCGGTGGTGAATGCGAGGCTCTACGAAGCCGCACAGCGGGAAGTGATGCGGAGCACCCGCGCGGAGGCCGATGTCTCGCGCTGGGCGAACATCTTCCGCCACGCGGGGTGGGGCGTCCTGATCGGCGACGCGACAGCCACCCGCCTGCAGGCGGTGAATCCGGCCTGCGCCCGGATGCACGGGTACGAGCCGGAGGAGCTCGTGGACCGGCCGATCACCGATCTCGTGGCACCCGGATCGCGCGATCTGATCGCGCAGAACGCCGAGATCGCCCGGGAGCGGGATCGGGTGGTCTTCGAGATGCGGAACCTGGGTCGGGACGGCGTCGAGTTTCCCGTCCTCGTGGACCTCACGGCAATCCGTGACGAGGACGGGGCCGTGCAGTGCTTCGCGGCCAACGTGCAGGACCTCACCGAGCGGGCGCGCGCCGAGCAGCAGGTGCGCCAGGCGCAGAAGATGGAAGCGCTCGGGCGGCTTGCCGGCGGCGTCGCCCACGACTTCAACAACATCATCATGGCCATCATGGGGTTCGCCGACTACCTCGTCGATTCGCTCGACGAGAGCGACGGACGCCGGGTGGATGCGGAGGAGATCAGGAAGGCGGCGGAGCGGGCCGCCGCACTCACGGGCCAGCTCCTCGCCTTCGGACGGCCGCAGCCGGCGCGCCCGCAGGTAACCGACCTCAACCGCGTCGTCCGCGACATGGAGCTCATGCTCCGGTCGGTGCTGGGCGAGCGCGTCCGGCTCGTGACCCGGCTCCGGCCCGAGCTCGGCGGCGTGGGCGCGGACCGCGGCCAGCTCGAGCAGGTGGTCATGAACCTCGCGCTCAACGCGCGCGATGCGATGGCGGGCGGCGGTCGGCTCGAGATCTGGACCGAGGAGGCAGACCTGGAGGGCGCCGAGGCGTACCGGGCCACGGGCCTGGAGATCCCGAGCGGCCGCTATGTCCTCCTGAAGGTGAGGGACTCGGGGCATGGCATGACGCCGGAGGTACGCGCGCGCATCTTCGAGCCGTTCTACACGACCCGGAACTCGTCGCAGAACAGCGGGCTTGGCCTGTCCGTGGTCTACGGCATCGTCACCCAGTCAGGCGGTTACCTCTGGGTGGAAAGCACCGCGGGAAAGGGCACGACGTTCACCATCTGTTTCCCGCGCGCCGCCGGCCACCTCGACGCGGCCGCCGCGCCACGCGTCGCGGCGGCTCCCGGAGGCACCGAGACGATTCTCGTGGTCGAGGACGAGGAAACGGTGCGCACGCTGGCAGCCCGGGTCCTCTCCGACGCCGGGTATGGCGTCATCCGGGCAGCCGATGGGTCGGAGGCATACGGCATCGTGGCGGACGGCGAGCGCGTCGACCTGGTGCTCAGCGACATCGTGATGCCGCGCATGAGCGGGGTCGAGCTGGCCGAGCGGCTGGCCGGAATCCGTCCGGAGCTCCCGGTGGTATTCATGTCGGGGTATACGGGGACTGAGCTGATGCCGGGAGTGCAGGGAGCGGCCGCGTACCTGCAGAAGCCCTTTGCGGCGGAGAGCCTGCTGGAGCGCATCAGGGCGGTGCTGGATCGGACGGGAACCGATGTCCCCGCCGGTCATCGGTCACATAATGGCGGCGCGGAGATCCCGATAATGAGCGCGCCGGATTTCACTCCGGAAAGGGAGGATGGATGAAGCGGATGCTCGTCACCGCGGCCGCGCTGGCGGCCCTTGCCGCGTGCGAACCTGAATACCACGAGGCTGCGAGCGGTGCGGATGTGACTGGGGACGCAGCGGCCGGCGCCGCGCCGGAGCATCATCTCGAAGTGACCGGGGGCGCCGACACGGCAGCGGTTTCCGGGCGGGTCCCGGGAGACACGGGAGCCACGATCCACCATCCCGCCGCTGATGGAAATTCGGGCAGGCCGCCCGATGGACGGGCAGGCCGGCTGCCCTCTGCAGCATCGGAGGGTCGCGGAGCCGAGTAAGGGAGGAAAGGGAGGATTCATGAAACGCATGTTGATGACGGCCGCTGTCGTTGCGCTGCTCGCGGCCTGCAATCCCGATGGCGCGGGCGACCGGGACACGGGCGCCGCAGACAGTGACTTCGAGACCAGGGCGGGCGGGCCGATGGATACGACGCCGGCGCCCGGGACGAGCGGCATCGGCACCACCGGCGCGGCCTCCGGCGGCAGCGGCGATACGCGTGCCGCCGCGGGCGAATCCGGCGCGCTGACCGACGCAGGCATACTCTCGCGGATCGCGGTGTCGAACCAGATGGAAGTGCAGGAAGCGCAGCTCGCGCAGCGTCAGGCGCAGAGTGCCGGCGTGAAGGAGCTGGCAACGACGCTGGAACGCGACCACTCGGCGAGCCTCGGAAAGGTGCAGGGCATGCAGCAGGCCGCCGGAACGGAAACGGATGCGGCGGCGCGCAAGGAAGCGCTGCAGGCATCGCCCGACAAGAATGCCGACCTGGCCGGCAAGACGGGCGCCGAGTTCGACGAGGCGTTCCTCGCGCGCCAGAAGAAGCTGCACGAGGAGAACATCAGCAGTTTCGAGGATCAGTACCTGAGCGCCGCGCAGGATCCGGAGCTCCGGACACTGATTCAGCAGACGTTGCCAACGCTGCGTCAGCACCTCTCGATGATCGAGCGGCTGCAGGACCAGCAGTAACCCACGCGAGGGCGCCATGGAAAGCAGGGCGAAGCTGCTCGGGCATCCGATTCACCAGATGCTGATCGTCTTTCCTCTCGGGCTGCTGGCGACCGCAGTCGTGTTCGACGTCATCGGCCTGTTCCGCAGCGACAGTGTGTGGGCGCTCCTGGCGTATTACATGATCGCCGCGGGCGTCATCGCCGGCCTGGTGGCGGCCATCTTCGGCGCCATCGACTATTTCGCCATTCCGCGGGGGACGCGTGCCCGCTATGTGGGCACGCTCCACGGCGTGGGAAATGTGTTGGTCGTCGCGCTCTTCGGAGCGAGCTGGCTGCTGCGTCGCGCCGATCCTGCCAATCCGCCGCTCGAGGCGATGCTGTTCTCGATTCTCGGCTTCCTTCTCGCGGCCGGCACCGGCTGGCTCGGCGGTGAGCTCGTGAGCCGTCTGGGCATCGGAGTCGAGGACGGGGCGCACGTGAATTCCCCGAGCTCGCTGTCAGGGCGCCCGGCGGGGGAGAACCGGTCGATCGCCGGCTTCAACGGTCCCGAACGCAGGTATGGGGCAACGGCGGCGTACGCGGGGGCGGAGCGGCGGGCGAGATAGCCCGGTTCCCGATGGTCTGGTATGCGGGCATGCAGTGAACGAGTCCGCAGATGACGGATGTCATCTGCGGACTGTTCTGACGGGCGACTCTGATCCTCTCTCCGGGGCGGGACCTCCCCTGACTGCCCGCCCCCGGGCGTCGTGCATATATTCCCCCCGTGCCAGCTTCCCACCGGCCAGGCAAGACCTCCTTTCCCGATCAGCGGACCCTCCTCACCTGGCTCTTCGGTGGGCGACTGGTCATCGCGCTCGCGACGCTGATCGCGGGCGCGCTCGTCTGGACCAGCCTGCCGCAGCTCTCGTTCATCGCCAGCGTCGCCGTCATCCTTGCCCTCGTCATCACGGGCTACGGCGCCTGGCAGCTAAGGAACGACGCCTGGGAGCCCGGGACGATATTCCTCGCGGCGCAGTTCGTCGTCGATCTCGGCCTCATCACGCTCCTCGCCCGCTTCCTCGGCCCCACCGGTGGCGCGGCGCCGGCGCTCTACGTGCTGCTCATCGCCGCCTACGCCGTCATCGTCCCGATCGGCTTCGGGATCACGATGGCGATCGCGGCCTCCGGGGTCTTTGCCGTCGACGTGATCCGGTACAGCGGCTCGGATGCGGCACTCTGGGCCCAGGTGCTGGTCTTCAACCTCGTCTTCGCGGTGGTCGCGATCCTGGGCCACCGCCTCCGCGCGGCCGGCCTC
>DASTUP010000199.1:0-10924 GCA_035759585.1 Gemmatimonadales bacterium
GCGCGGCACCCGGCTTCGCACCGGCGCGCCGGGCCCGAACTACTGGCAGCAATGGTCGCGCTACGACATCGACGCGACGTACGATCCCGCCAGTGGCGCCCTGGAAGGGCGCAGCACCATCACGTACTTCAACCGCTCGCCCAACAGCCTGCCGACGCTGTACGTGCACCTGCATGGCAATGTCTTCGCGCCGGAGGCGGTGAAGAATCGCCCGGTGCCGACGAGCGGCGGCGTCACGGTGACGCGATTGGCCGTCGGCGGCCAGGAGATCCCGGAGTTTTCGAACTCGAGCCCGCGCGGCTACCGGCTCAACGGCACCATCATGGGTATTCGCGCGCCGGCCCCCATCGCGGCAGGCGACAGCGTGGTGCTCGAGTTCGCGTGGCGCTACACGGTTCCACCCAATGGCGCGCCGCGCGGGGGCCGCGACAGTACGGTGTCGTTCGTCTCGTACTGGTATCCGCAGATGGCAGTCTACGACGACGTGAACGGGTGGCAGGTCGACCCGTACCTGAGCAACGCCGAGTTCTACATGGGCTACGGCGACTACGACGTGGCGATCACCGTGCCGGCCGGCTACATCATCGGCGCGACGGGATCGCTGCAGAACGCCGCCGAGGTCCTGTCCCCGACCAGCCGCGAGCGCCTCGACCGCGCGCGCGCGAGTGACAGCGTGATCCACGTCGTCGCCGCGGCCGATCAGGGCGCCGGGCAGGCCACCGCCGCCGGACGGAGCCTCACCTGGCGCTTTCGCGCCGAGCGCGTGCGTGACTTCGCCTGGGGAACCTCGAATCGCTACAACTGGGACGCCACCCGCGCCGTGGCGGGGGATGCCGACGGCAGCGGGTCGCCCGACACGGCATTCATTCATTCGTTCTGGGTGCCGGCTGCACGTCCGAGCGCGTGGGCGGAGAATGCCCGCTACGGCCGCTTCTCGATCGAGTTCCTCTCGCAGTTCCTCTGGCCGTACCCCTACCCGCAGATGACATCCATCCAGGGAACGCCTTCGTGCGGCGGGATGGAGTTCCCGATGATCACCTGCATCGGCGGATCGGAGTGGGATTCCACGAGCATGTTCGGCGTGACGGTCCATGAGCTCGGCCACATGTGGTTCCCGATGCAGGTGGGCTCGGACGAAAAGCGTCACAGCTGGCAGGACGAAGGGCTCACCCAGTTCAACGAAGGGAATGCGGAGAAAGCCTTCTTCGACGAGGATGTCTCGTCGACGATCGTCGGCGCGCAGCGCACCTATCTCGCCATCGTGCAGGCGGACCGCGAGGTGGAGCTGATGCGGCACGGCGATCTCTACCCGAGCTACACGGCCTTCGGCACGGCCTCCTACATGAAGACCGCGGCGATCCTCCACATGCTCCGCGGCATGCTCGGAGAAGAGACGTTCATGAAGGCGTACCGCGAGTACGGCCGCCGCTGGCAGTGGAAGCACCCGACCCCGCTCGACCTCTTCAACACCTTCAACGACGTGAGCGGGCAGGACCTCGACTGGTTCTGGCGCACCTGGTTCTACGAGACGTGGGCGCTCGACCAGGCGGTGGAAACGGTGACGACGGGTCCGGGCGGAACGCGGATCGCGATCGCCGACAGGGGCCTTGCACCGATGCCTGCCCGGGTAACGGTCACCCTCGAGGGGGGAAGCACCATCGAGCTCGACGTGCCGGTCGAGACGTGGCTCGCCGGTGCGCGCCGCGCGACGCTCACCGTGCCGACCGGAACGGTGACGCGGGTGGAGATCGATGCGGACAGGTTCTACCCCGACACCGATCGCGCCAACAATGTCTGGACCGCCGCAGCCAATCCCACCGATTGAGCCGCGGGCCGGCACCCGGAATGGCTCCGCGACGCCTCGCGGAGCCATTCGCGCTTCCGGGGCGGATCCGAGCGTTCTCCGAGCCAACCCTTTCGAGTCTGGATTCCTCAAACCAGGGCCCTTGCCTGCCAGGTGCCTTTCGGCCTTTTCCGAGGAGATCCGCATGCGTTCCCGACTCGTCCCTGCTTGCCTTGCCCTCGTGATCGCGGCGTGCGCGGGAAGGCAGGTGCCCGCCGTGGTGGAAACACCCGCGCCCGCCCAGGCACAGCGTCCCCGGCCCTATCCGGTCTTCGAGCCGCGCGGGTTCGCACGGGCGGTGGAGCGCGGTACACGAACCCGGACCGGCGCCGCCGGGCATCGCTATTGGCAGCAGTGGACCCGCTACGGCATCGCTGCGATCTACGATCCCACGAGTGGCGCGCTCGACGGCCGGAGCACCATCGCCTACTTCAATCGCTCGCCCGACAGTCTCGATGCGCTTTACCTCCACCTCCACGGCAACTTCTTCCTGCCTGGAGCCATGAGGACCCGGAGTGGCCCGACCACCGGTGGTGTGACCCTTACCCGCGTGTCGGTGCGCGGGCGGGAAATCCGGCAGTTCGCCCCGGGGATTCCAGACGGCTATCGGGTCGACGGGACCATCCTGAAAATCCCGATGCTCACTCCGGTACTCGCGGGAGACAGCGTGACGCTCGAGCTCGCCTGGCGCTACACCGTGCCGCCGGACGGCGCACCGCGCGGCGGCCGCGACAGTACCGTGTCCTTCGTGTCCTACTGGTATCCCCAGATGGCGGTGTACGACGACCTGAACGGCTGGCAGATCGATCCGTACCGCGGCAACGCGGAGTTCTACATGGGGTACGGCGATTACGACGTGGCGCTTACGGTCCCCGCGGGATACCTCGTCGGTGCCACGGGGACGCTGCAGAACCCCGGGCAGGTGCTCCGGCCCGAAGTGCGCGCGCGGCTCGCGGCGGCCACTCGCGCCGACACGGTGATCGCAGTGGTGACGCCGGCCGAGCGCGGGCGTGCCACGCTGCCGGGCACCCGAGGGCAGGTAACGTGGCGATTCCGCGCCTACCGGGTACGCGACTTCGCCTGGGGAACGTCCGACCGGTATCTCTGGGATGCGACGCGGGCGGTGACCGGCGATGCCACGGGCGATGGCCGTCCCGACACCAGCGCCATCTACAGCTACCACATCGCGGACGCGCCGGACACCTGGGCTGAAAGTGCGAGCTTCGGAAGGTTCTCCATCGAGTACCTGTCACGCTTCCTCTGGCCGTATCCCTATCCGCAGGCCAGCGCGCTGCAGGGGCCGCCATCCTGCCGCGGCATGGAGTACCCGATGATCACCTGCATCGGCGGCGCCGGGTGGGACTCCGCGGGCCTGTTCGGGGTGACGGTCCACGAGCTCGGCCACATGTGGTTCCCCATGCAGGTCGGCTCCGACGAGAAGCGGTTCGGCTGGATGGATGAAGGATTGACCCAGTTCAACGGCGGAAACGGAGAGAAGGAATTCTTCAGCGAGGCCGAATCCTCGACCCTGTCGGGGGCCCGGCGCTTCTACCTGGCGTCGGTTCGCGCGGGCCAGGAAGTCGAGCTCATGCGCCATGGCGACCTGTATCCCGGTCCGGAAGCGTATGCGCGAGCGACCTACATGAAGCCCGCCGCCTTGCTGGACGCCCTTCGCGGCATGCTCGGCGAGGAGACCTTCATGCGGGCGTATCGCGAGTACGGTCGCCGCTGGCAATGGAAGCATCCGGACCCGCTCGACTTCTTCAACACCTTCAACGACGTGACGGGACGCGACCTCGACTGGTTCTGGCGCACCTGGTTCTACGAGACGTGGGCGCTGGATCAGGCAGTGGGAAGCGTCACGCCCTCGGCGAGCGGAACGGCGATCGTGATCGAGGACCATGGCCTCGCCGCGATGCCGGCGAACGTGACGGTCACCTACGAAGGCGGCCGGATCGAACAACTCACGATTCCGGTGGAGACCTGGCTTCGTGGCGCGCGCCAGGCGACGGTCACGGCTCCGGCGGGAACCGTGACCCGCGTCGAGATCGACGCTTCGAAGGTCTACCTGGACGCCGACCGGGCGAACAACGTCTGGGAAGGCGGTGCGGCGGCACGGTCACGTTGACAAGCGGGCGACAAGTATATATTTATCAATCCGGCTAAACGGATAGATATGACCGCCGTCCTTGACCGACTCGCCACGCTCGCTGACCCGACCCGGAGCCGGCTCCTGCTCATCATCGAGCGGCACGAGCTCACGGTAGGGGAACTCTGTGCGGTGCTTCAACTTCCGCAGAGCACTGTGAGCCGGCACCTTCGTATCCTGGCCGACGAAGGCTGGGTCACGAGCCGCGCCGAAGGCACGAGCCGACAATACCGGATGGTGCCGCTCGACCCGGGGGCGGGCCGGCTCTGGAATGTGGTCCGGGAGGAGATCGAGCGCGGGAGCCAGGCGGGCCACGATGCGGCCAGACTCCGCGAGGTGCTCACCGGGAGGCGCCTCCAGAGCCGCGAATTCTTCGCCGGCTCCGCTGCGGAGTGGGATCGCGTGCGGGACGAGCTCTTCGGCAGCCGGGCCGAGCTCGGGGCGCTGCCCGCACTGCTCGATTCCGCCTGGACGATCGGCGATCTCGGCTGCGGCACCGGCCAGCTGGCGGCAGCACTCGCGCCCTTCGTCGCGAAGGTGGTCGGAGTCGACGAGAGCGCCACGATGCTCGCATCCGCTCGGCGGCGGCTCGAGAACGCCGGCAACGCCGAGCTGCACGAGGGCTCGCTCGAATCGCTGCCGCTCGCGGACCGGTCGCTCGATGCGGCCGTGCTCTCGCTCGTGCTCCACCATGCGGTCGAGCCGGCCGACGTCCTGCGCGAGGCGGCCCGCGTGCTGCGTCCCGGCGGCCGGCTGCTCATCATCGACATGGTGCCGCACGAGCGCGATGAGTATCGTGTGCAGATGGGCCATGTCTGGCTCGGCTTTGGCGAGGCGGAGCTCCGCGCTTCGCTCGCGCACGCTGGCTTCGACGATGTCCGCTACATCCCGCTCCCGCCCGATCCCGCGGCGAAGGGCCCGAACCTGTTCGCCGGCACCGCGCGCCTCCCGCGGCGCGAGCCGGAGACGTCACACACACACATCCGGATGGACGAGGAGAGGACATGACGGCGGTACTCACTGAAGCAGAAGTGCATTCGGGAGCGCGTCCGGCGTTCAAGGTGCGCGATCTCGGTCTCGCCGAGTTCGGCCGCAACGAGATCCGTCTCGCGGAGTACGAGATGCCGGGCCTCATGGCGCTGCGCGCGGAGTACGCGGCATCGCAGCCGCTCAGGGGCGCGAAGATCATGGGCTCGCTGCACATGACGGTGCAGACTGCCGTCCTGATCGAGACGCTGGTCCACCTCGGCGCCGACGTGCGCTGGGTCTCGTGCAACATCTTCTCCACCCAGGACCACGCCGCTGCCGCCGTCGCCGTCGGCCCGAAGGGCACCGTCGAAAAGCCGGCCGGCGTGCCGGTCTTCGCGTGGAAGGGCGAGACGCTCGAGGAATACTGGTGGTGCACCGAGCAGGCGCTGGCGTGGCCGGACGGCAGTGGTCCGAACCTCCTTCTCGACGACGGTGGAGACGCGACGCTCCTCGTGCACAAGGGCGCCGAGTTCGAGCGTGCGGGCAGCGTGCCCGATTTCGACGAGGCCGGCGACCCGGAGGAGTGGGGCGTGATCCTCGACCTCCTCCGCCGCACGATCGCCGAGGACCCGCAGCGCTGGACCCGGGTCGCGGCTGGAATTCGCGGGGTCTCGGAAGAGACCACGACCGGCGTGCACCGGCTCTACGAGATGATGAAGGCGGGGACGCTCCTCTTCCCCGCCATCAACGTCAACGACTCGGTCACCAAGTCGAAGTTCGACAACCTCTACGGCTGCCGGCACTCGCTCACCGACGGCATCCTCCGCGCGAGCGACGTGATGCTCGCGGGCAAGGTGGCGGTGGTCTGCGGCTACGGCGACGTGGGCAAGGGGTGCGCACAGGCGCTGCGCGGCCAGGGCGCACGGGTGGTCATCACCGAGATCGACCCCATCTGCGCGCTGCAGGCGGCGATGGAGGGCTACCAGGTCACGACGCTCGAGGATGTGCTGGAGACGGCCGACATCTTCATCACTGCCACCGGCAACCGGAACATCATTACCGTCGAGCACATGGCGCAGATGAAGGACAAGGCCATCGTCGGCAACATCGGCCACTTCGACAACGAGATCGATATGGCCGGGCTGAAGAAGAAGGGGATCCGCCGGGTCAACATCAAGCCGCAGTACGACGAGTTCGTCTTCCCCGACGGGCACAGCGTGATGATCCTCGCCGAGGGACGGCTCCTCAACCTCGGCTGCGCCACCGGGCACCCGAGCTTCGTGATGAGCGCGAGCTTCACGAACCAGGTCATGGCGCAGATCGAGCTGCACCAGAAGGCGGACAGCTACGAGCGGAAGGTCTACACCCTTCCGAAGGTGCTCGACGAGAAGGTTGCCCGCCTCCATCTCGACAAGCTGGGCGTGAAGCTGACGCGGCTCTCCTCCGATCAGGCGGCCTACATCGGCGTCCCGGTCGAAGGACCCTACAAGCCGGAGCATTATCGCTACTGAGCCCCTCCCGCTCGATGTCGAAGGCCGTCTCTCCGGAGGCGGCCTTTTGCATAAGTACTCGGAAGACACCGGCCTGGCACGGGCCGGCCGGGCCGCATGCGGCGATGTCGAAATGGAGCCCGCTCGTTCGACGCATTGATGAGGGCGAAAGCGTCACACCAGCGGAGGTGGACATGACGGAGTTCGTGACGTCGGCGGATGGAACCCGGATCGCGTACGAGGAAGTCGGCGAGGGCCCGCGGGTGGTCGTGATCGGGGGCCTCTTCTGCGACCGGCAGCGAATGGACGACCTCGCGGGGCACCTCGCGGAGGCATTCACCGTCCTCAACTACGATCGCCGTGGCAGGGGGGAAAGCGGGGACACCGGACCCTACGCCGTCGAGCGCGAGATCGACGACCTTGCGGCGCTCATCGGTGCGGCAGGCGGCAGCGCGATGGTCTACGGCCATTCCTCCGGTGCCGGCCTCGCGCTCCGCGCGGCCGCGAGCGGGCTGCCGATTTCCCGCCTCGTCCTGCACGAGCCGCCGTACGGACAGGACGACGAGGAGAGCCGCGCGAGCGCGCAGTCGCTGGCCGAGCGGGTGCGCGCCGCGATCGAATCGGACCGCCATGGCGACGCGATCGCGGATTTCCTTTCGGCGATCGGCCTTCCGACGGACATGGTGGGCGCGCTCCGCCAGAATCCCGCGATGCTCGCGGTTGCCCGGACGATGCCGTACGATTTCGAAGTGATGGGCGACTTCACGGGTGGAACGATTCCGGAGCACTTCGTGCGCGCCGTCTCGATTCCCACCCTCGTCATCGCCGGCGGCGTGAGCCCTGACTTCTTCCGGAGCACCGCGGAGCGCATCGCGAAGCTCCTCCCGCACGGATCA
Organism: Gemmatimonadales bacterium; assembly: GCA_035759585.1. Classification (GTDB taxonomy): domain Bacteria; phylum Gemmatimonadota; class Gemmatimonadetes; order Gemmatimonadales; family GWC2-71-9; genus CAMLLJ01. Next base: position 7,348 of record DASTUP010000199.1, read on the forward strand.
CTCGCGGTTCTCGATGGTCACGACCATGATGCCCCGGGAGAAGTCGTGGCTCCGGTCGTCGCCGAATTTCTCGCGGCTGCGGTGGACGAGGACCGGCGCGGGCGTCCGGACCTGTTCATCCACTCCAACCTCCCGGCGTAAGGAGATACGGCGATGCGATTCATGCTTCTGGTCAAGGCCGGCAAGGACTCGGAGGCCGGCGTCATGCCGAGCGCCGAGCTCCTCACCGAGATGGGGAAGTTCAACGAGCAACTGATCAAGGCCGGCGTCCTCCTCGCCGGAGAAGGCCTCCATCCGAGCTCGAAGGCGGCGCGGGTCCGCTTCAAGGGAAACACGCGCACCGTGATCGACGGACCGTTTGCCGAGACGAAGGAGCTCGTCGCCGGCTTCTGGCTCATCCAGGTGAAATCGAAGGAAGAGGCGATCGAGTGGGTGAAGCGCGTTCCGAACCCGACCGGCGATGAGGGGGAGATCGAGATCCGCCAGGTCTTCGAGCCGGACGACTTCGGTCCCGAGCTCGCGGCGGAGGCACCGGAGGTGTTCGAGCGGGAACGGAAGTTCCGCGAGGCGGCCAGGCAGTAGCGAGCCGACTTGCGGCGGCTGCCGGTTGGGCTTCGATTCCTCGCATGTCGAGCGAATCGGCCCACCGCGCCGTCGAAGCGGTCTGGAGAATCGAATCTGCGCGCCTGATCGCCGGCCTCGCGCGTCGGGTCGGTGATATCGGGATGGCAGAGGACCTGGCGCAGGACGCGCTCCTCGCGGCCCTCGAGCGGTGGCCGGAAACGGGGATTCCCGACAATCCCGGCGCATGGCTCATGGCCGCTGCGAAGCACCGCGCGATCGACCACTTCCGGCGGGACCGGCGCATCGAGGAAAAACATGCGCAGATCGGGCATGAGCTCATGGACGCCGAACGGGAAGCTCCCGATTTCGACACGCCGCTGGACGACGAGATCGGCGACGACCTCCTGCGCCTCATCTTCACCGCCTGCCACCCCGTGCTCACCACGGACGCGCGCGTCGCGCTGACGCTCCGGCTCCTCGGCGGCCTCTCCACCGAGGAGATCGCGCGCGCGTTCCTCGTCCCGGCCAGCACGGTTGCGCAGCGCATCGTGCGCGCGAAGCGGGCCCTCGCGGACGCGCGCGTACCGTTCGAGGTGCCGCGCGGCCCGGAGCTGGAGAAGCGGCTCGCGTCGGTGCTCGAGGTCGTCTACCTCGTCTTCAATGAAGGTTACTCCGCCACGGCCGGCGAGGACTGGGTGCGGCCGGCGCTCTGCGAGGACGCGCTCCGGCTCGGGCGCATACTCGCCGAGCTGGCTCCGCAGGAGCCGGAGGTGCACGGGCTCGTGGCGCTCATGGAGATCCAGGCCTCACGCCTTCGCTCGCGCGTCGGACCGGGAGGCGAACCGGTACTGCTTCTCGACCAGGACCGCAGCCGCTGGGACCGCATCCTGATCCGGCGCGGGCTCGCAGCGCTGGCGCGCGCGGAAGCGCTCGGGGGCGCGCTCGGCCCGTACGCGCTCCAGGGGGCGATCGCCGCGTGCCACGCGCGCGCCGCGGCGGCGGAAGACACCGACTGGACCAGGATTGCCGCGCTCTACGACGCGCTCTCGCGGACCAGCCCCTCGCCGGTCGTCGAGCTGAATCGGGCGGTGGCGGTGGGAAAGGCATTCGGGCCTGCGGCGGGACTCGCGCTCGCGGACGAGCTCCTCGGAGCACGGGCGCTCGCGTCGTATCATCTCCTTCCGGCAGTCCGCGGAGAGTTCCTCATCCAGCTCGGCCGGCTGGAGGAGGCGCGCGTGGAGCTCGAGCGCGCCATCACGCTCACGCGGAACGAAGGCGAGCGGCGGCTGCTCCGCGCGCGCGTTTCGCGGCTCGCGACGCACTGACCTACGGCAGCGAATCGAGGATGGCGCGGTATTCCGCTTCGCCGTGCTCGAGGGCGCGACGCACCCAGTCGTGGTGCGTCCGGGCACGCTCCCGGTTACCGCTGGCGCGATACGCATCGCCGAGGAGGCGATGGACCTCCCATCGAGGCACATACTGGTTCGCGGCGTCGAGCGGCCCGCGCAGGTAGGCCTCGAGCGCCCGCACCGCATCGGCGGGGCGGCCGGAGCGGAGCGCGACGCGCGCGAGCGGCGGCGCCACCATGTTTTCCGTCGGTGACCAGACCGAAGCGGTGTAGGCGAGCCGCGCCGCCTCCCAGTCTCCCCGCGCCTCCTCGAGCAGACCCCGCACGTAATACCGCAGCCGCCGGTCCCGTCCGTACGACGAGCGCACCGCCATCCGCGCGATCCGCTGCTCCAGCTCCGGCAACGCTGCCGTATCTCCGGCGCGCGCGAGCGCCGTCGCCACGTGGGTCCACATCCAGGCGCGATGCCGCGGCATTCTCACTTCCGTGTACGACGGCATTGCAGCCATGCTGTCGAACAGCGCGGCCGCCTGGCGCGCCCGTGCCGGGTCGTGGCGGCCCAGCTCGAGCAGCGTGAGTGCCCGCTCCAGGTGCACGAAGGCGAACGTTGCCCGCACGTCCCCGCTCTGCTCGCGCAGGAGCTCGTCGGCGAGCGCGAGTGCCGAGCGCGGGCGCCCCCCTTCGCGCCGGATCCGGCTGAGCCGCTCGAGGATCGGGGCTCGCGCCCCGGAGAACTGCGTCGACGCGAGGCGCATGGCCATGATCGAATCGAGGCGCGCAAGATTTCCGTCGCGAAGGAGCGCGTCGAGCTCGACGGCTTCCGCGGAAACGCTCGGCTCGAGCCGCGCCGCCTCGCGCGCGGCGGCAACCGCCTCGCGGGTGCGTCCCTGGCGGAGCAAAACGTTCGCGAGGAGCGCCGGGGACGAAACCCGCCCGCCGGGCCACCCCGCCATGGCCCGGGCGACCCGCTCCGCGCGCGCGAGCGAATCGCCCGTGAGCGCCGCCCAGACGCCCTGAACAGCCGCCTCGCAGGCGTGGCAGAGCGCCGCGCTCCCCGACCGGCCCGCCGAATCGAGCGCGATCACCCGATCGAATGCCGCGCCGGCCGCATCGAAGTCGCCGTTCGTCAGGCGCAGGCTGCCGAGCACCCGAATACCGTCGAGATCCTCGGGGTACCTGACGGCGAGCGTTTCTCCGTAGGCGAGTCCGCGCGCGTCGTTCATCTCCAGCGCGCCCGACGCGAGGATGAGGAGGCGCTCCCGATCGGTCGCGCGCTCGGCGAGGCGCATCGCGCGCTGCCATTCCCGCGCCGGATTCGAGGGGTCCGCGCGGGCGAGGTGGAAGGCCGCCATGGCGAACGTGCTGTCTTCCGCGAGCGCGATGCGAAAGAGGTCCGCCGCGGTCCGCGAGTCGCCCGAGAAATAGGCCCGAAGCCCCTCGTCATAGAAGCGGCGCGCGGCGAGCGAAACGCTCGTCACGGACCGGAGCGGCGCCGCCGGCGGCTCGAGCTCCCAGGTGCCGGCGAGCGCCGCAACCGCGGTTTCGACGAGCGTCACCGCGTCGCGTGCGGTGACGGACACCGCCTCGCGAACTTCACCGTCGGCCAGGCCGGTGCGCCGCAGATCGAGGCGATAACCCGCTGGATCCCGGTAGAGCACGCCTTCG
>DASTUP010000200.1:0-18276 GCA_035759585.1 Gemmatimonadales bacterium
CGCCGCCGCGATGGCTGCTTCGACTTCGCCGAGCTTCGCCACGTCGCATCCGACGCCTGCGGCCCGCTCGCCAAGCTCCCCGGCGACGGCAGCGGCCCGCGCTTCGTCCCGCCCCGCAACGGCGACGCGTGCACCCGCCCCATGAAGCGCGCGCGCGATCGCGAGACCGATGCCGCGAGTTCCACCCGTGACGAGCGCCACGCGACCGCTCAGGTCGATCGTATTCATGCGACGAAGTGCTCGATTTCGTCCGCGGTCCCGAGCGTCGTGCCCGTGACGCCGGGCTCGATCCGCTTCAACAGGCCGGTCAGGACGCTGCCGGGCCCCATCTCGATGAACCGGGCCCCGGGATGCAGCCGAGCCGCGGTTCGCATGCAGTCGACCCAGCGCACCGGCGCCGTGAGCTGATCCACCAGCAGTGCGCGGGCTTCGTCCGCCGTGCCGACCGGAGCCGCCGTGGCGTTCGCCACCACCGGGTAGGCCGGCTCGCCGAACTCGACGGCATCGAGTGCGTCACGGAGGCCTGGAACCGCCGGCGCCATGAGTGGCGAATGAAAGGCGCCACTCACCTTGAGAGGCAGCACCCGCCTGGCGCCTGCGGCCTTGCACCGCTCGCCGGCGGCCGTGACGGCATCGGGATCGCCCGAGATCACGGTCTGGTCGGGCGCATTCAGGTTGGCGGCCACCGCGACGCCGTCTGCACCCGACGCCTCCGCACAGCACACCGCAACCGCCTCGGTATCGAGGCCGAGCACCGCGGACATCGCGCCCGGGCGTGCGTTCCCCGCTTCGAGCATCAGCTCTCCGCGGCGCCGGACGAGGCGAGCCGCATCCGCCACCGAGAGCGACCCCGCCGCGATGTAGGCGCTGTACTCACCGAGGCTGTGGCCGGCGGCAAGGACGACTTCGCCGAGCGCCTGGCGGACGACGGCGAGCACGGCCGCCGAGTGCGCAAGAATGGCCGGCTGGGTGTTGTGGGTGAGGGTGAGCTCGCTCTCAGGGCCCTCCCACATGATCCTCGAAAGGTGGACGCCGAGGGCATCGTCGATCGCCGCGAAGGTGTCGCGCGCCGGAGGGAAGCGATCGGCGAGATCCTTTCCCATGCCGACCTTCTGCGCCCCCTGCCCCGGAAAGACGAGAACGGTCACCACCGGACGACGGCGCTTCCCCAGGTGAATCCGGCGCCGAACGCGACGAGCAGCACGAGCGAACCGCGCCGGATGCGACCTTCCCTGACCGCCTGGTCCAGCGCGAGCGGGATCGAAGCGGAGGACGTGTTGCCGTACCGGTCGACGTTGACCATGACGCGGTCCATCGGCATGCCGGCGTGCTTCGCAGTCGCTTCGATGATGCGGATATTCGCCTGATGCGGAACGAGGAGGTCGATCTCGTCGGGCGTCACGCCTGCGCGGCGAATCGCCTCATCCGAGGCCTCCGCCATGGCGATCACCGCAGCCTTGAACACCTCACGACCCGACATCCTGAGATAGTGCGAGCGCTCCGCGAGCACCTTCTCGCTGATGGGATCCGACGCGCCCCCGCCGGGCCGATAGAGAAGGTTGCCGAGCCGGCCGTCCGACTTGAGGAACGTCGAAAGGATGCCGCGCGGCTTGTCGCCCTCCGGCTCGGTCCGCTGCACGATGGCGGCGCCGGCGCCGTCCCCGAAGAGAATGGCGGTGCTCCGGTCCTGCATGTCCGTGATGGCGGAGAGTTTCTCGGCGCCGATGACGAGCGTGGTGCGGCTCTGCCCCGAGGCGATGAGACCCTCGGCCACGGTCATCGCATAGACGAATCCGGGACAGGCGGCCGAAATGTCGAACGCCGTGGCGTTGACGGCGCCGAGCAGGACCTGAAGATCGCAGGCGGTCGACGGGAGGAGCCGATCCGGCGTGGCGGTGCCGAGGACGATCGCGTCGATGTCGGCAGCCGTGATCCCCGCTTCCCGCATGGCATGCTCGGCGGCCTCGCGCGAAAGATCGGCAACGGTCTGCGAGGGATCGGCGATGCGCCGCTCGCGGATGCCCGTGCGCTCGACGATCCACTCGTCCGACGTATCGAGCCGCTCGGCGAACCATGCGTTGTCCACCACGCGCGGCGGGACCGCCACGCCAAGACCGGTAATCGCCGCGAACGGGCGCTGCAGCGGCCCCTGCGTCATGCCCGCGCTCCCTCGCGCGGCGCCATTTCAGCGCCGATGTGCGCGCTCAGTCCGGCGCGCACCGACTGGAGCGCGATCCGCACGGCGTGGCGGATGGAATTGGGCCCGGAGGACCCGTGGCAGATGATGGCGATGCCCCGGACACCGAGGAGCGGCGCGCCGCCGTACTCGGAATAGTCGAGCGCGCGAAAGACGGTCCGGATGTCGTCGCGCTCGAGGAGCGACGGAGCGTCGCGCCGCAGCATGCGCACGATGAGGCGGGCCACCGACTCGTAGAACTTGAGGACCACGTTGCCGACGAAGCCGTCGCAGACCACCACGTCCACCGCGCCATGCTTCTCGTGGCCGGCAAGGATGTCCCGGCCCTCGATATTGCCGATGTAGTGGAGACCCGCGGTTCCCTTGAGGAGCTGGTGCGCCTCCTTCACCACGGCGGTGCCCTTCTCGTCCTCTTCTCCCACGTTGAGGAGGCCGACGGCGGGATTCGGGCGGCCGAGGATATCGCGCATGTAGACCGTGCCGAGGCGCGCAAAGCCGACGAGCTCGCGCGCGGAGCAGTCGACGTTGGCGCCGCCGTCGAGCACGAGCACGGGAGCGTCTGCGGTGGGAAAGAGCGTGGCGACCGAGGCGCGCTCGACGCCGTCGTGCAGTCCGAGCAGGAGCGTCGACGCCGCGAGCACGGCGCCGGTGTTGCCGGCGGAAACGAATGCATCCGACGTGCCGGCCTTCTGAAGCCCGAGCCCGACGACGATGCTCGAATCGCGCTTGCTGCGGACGGAAGCGAGCGGCTTGTCGGCCATGCCGATGACTTCCGAGGCAGGACGGATCTCGATGCGGCTGCGATCGGCACCCGGGTGCTTCACGAGCTCCGCTTCGATCACGTCGGGGCGACCTACCAGCTGGATCGTCGCGTCGGGATGCTCGGCGAGAGCCAGCAGGCTCCCCTCGATTTCGGCTTGGGGGGCATTATCGCCCCCCATCGCGTCTACGGCGACGCGAATCACCGCTAGTTGTCCTCGACCTCGACCTGCTTCTTACCGCGGTAGTAGCCGCACGAATCGCACACGCGGTGCGAGAGCTTCGGCGAGCCGCAGCGGGGACACGCCTGGGGCGCTACGCCGGCGGCGGAGTGGTGGCCGCGGCGGAGCCGCTTGCGGGACTTCGAGGTACGACGCTTGGGGACCGCCATGTGTTCCTCAGACAGGTTCGGCAGAGCGCGCGCAGCTGCACGGCCCCGCATTCAGATCTGCGCCGCACTTCGGGCACAGCCCAGCACAATCCTCGCGGCAGAGCACCAGTGTCGGCGCCGCGAGCGCCAGCTCTTCCCGCACCGCATCCGTCACGTCGACGTGAGTGGCCGAGTCGGAGAGCGGGTAGACGCTCGGATCGTCGGTGGCATCGGCGTCGGTGCTGAACAGCACGTCGACGTCCGCGTCGACTGCGTGGCGCACCGGCGCAAGGCAGCGGCGGCATTCCCCGAGCACCGTGGCGTGGATCTCGCCGCGCCAGAGGTATTCGCCTTCGTTGGCCCCCTGGAGGCGTCCGTCGATCTCGACCGGCCCTTCCAGCTCGAGCGCCAGACCCTCGAGGGCTGGCGCGTCGGGTTCCAGCACTCCCGTCGTCTCGACGGGACCCCGCTGGAGGTCCCGGATGTCAATCCGCAGCATAGCCCTTTAATCTAACTCTGACAACGACTTGGGGTCAAGGCGCCGGTATGCGCGATTCACCCGGTCTACCTGCCCCAGAGCCCGGCCAGCTCCCCCTCGGCGAAGAAGAACGCAATTTCCCGCGCGGCATTCTCGTCGCTGTCGGAGCCGTGCACCGCGTTCCGGCCCTTCGACTCCGCATAGAGCTTCCGGATGGTGCCCGGCGCCGCTTCCGCGGGGTCGGTCGCCCCGATGACCTGGCGGTAGTGCGCCACCGCATCGTCCCGCTCGAGTGCCAGCGGAAGGCAGGGACCGCTGGTCATGAACGCGACCAGCTCGTCGTAGAACGGACGCCCGCGGTGCACTTCGTAGAACGCCTGCGCCTCCGCCGCGGCGAGGCGCGTCAGGCGCGCTGCGCGAACGACGAACCCCTCCTTCTCGAGGTGCGCGACGATCGCGCCGATCTTTCCACCGGCGACGGCATCGGGCTTGATGATGGCGAGCGTACGATTTCCAGCCACAGCGCCTCCGGACCTATTTGAGTTTTGCCTTGACCAGCTCGACCACGTCGACCGGCCGCTTCATGACTGCGATTCCCGCCGCCTCGAATGCCTGCATCTTCTCCTCCGCGGTGCCGCTCGAGCCGGAGATGATCGCGCCTGCGTGCCCCATGCGGCGGCCCTTCGGCGCCGTCTGGCCCGCGATGAAGCCGACGACGGGCTTCGTCACGTACTGGCGCACGAACTCCGCCGCGCTCTGCTCGTCGGTGCCGCCGATCTCGCCCATCATGACGATCGCATCGGTGCCCGGGTCGTCCTGGAACGCGCGGAGACAGTCGATGAAATTCGTGCCGATGATCGGGTCTCCGCCGATGCCGACGCAAGTGCTCTGCCCGATGCCGTTCTTCGTCAGGTGATTCACGACTTCGTACGTGAGCGTGCCGCTCCGGGAGACCAGGCCGACGCGCCCCGGGGCGCAGATGTTCCCGGGAATGATCCCGACCTTGCTTTCGCCCGGCGTGATGAGCCCGGGGCAGTTCGGGCCGAGGAGACGCGCGCCACGATCGCGCACGAAGGGCATCACGCGCGTCATGTCCATGACGGGGACGCCTTCGGTGATGCAGACGATGAACGCGATGCCGGCGTCCGCGGCTTCGTAGATGGCGCCCGCAGCGCCGGCGGGCGGCACGTAGATCACCGAGGCGTTGGCCCCGGTGGCGCGCACGGCATCGGCGACGGTGTTGAACACCGGGACTCTTCCCTCGAACTGCTGCCCGCCCTTCCCCGGCGTCACGCCCGCGACCACCTGCGTCCCGTACTCCATCATCTGGCGCGTATGGAACGACCCGTCGCGGCCGGTGATCCCCTGAACCAGGAGCCGCGTGCTCCGGTCGACGAAGATGCTCATGCCGCCTCCTTCGCGAGCGCGACGACCTTCGCAACCGCCTCGTCCATGTCGCTCAGCGCGGTCATGCCGACGCCTTCGAGGATGCGGAACGCTTCCTTTTCGTTCGTGCCGGTCAGCCGGATCACGATCGGGACATTCACCTTGAACTCGCGCGTGGCCGCGACGATCCCGTTCGCGACGTCGTCGGTGCGGGTAATGCCGCCGAAGATGTTGAAGAGGATCGCCTTCACGTTGGGATCGCTGGTGATGATGCGGAGGGCATTGACGACCTTCTCCGGATTCGAGCTGCCGCCGATGTCGAGGAAGTTGGCCGGCTCGCCACCGTAGTACTTCACGAGGTCCATCGTCGCCATGGCGAGGCCCGCGCCGTTGACCACGCACCCCACGTCGCCGTCGAGCTTGATGAAGGTGAGGCTCGCGTTCCGTGCCGCGACCTCGCTCGGCTCCTCCGCGGACTCGTCGCGCATCGCGGCGAGATCGGGCCGGCGGTCGAGCTCGTTGTCATCGATCGAAATCTTCGCGTCGAGCGCCAGCACGCGGCCGTCCGGCGTCGTCACGAGCGGGTTGATCTCCGCGAGCGTGGCGCCGTTGGCCGTAAAGACCTGGTAGAGCTGCTCCATGATGCGCGCCGCCGTGCGCACCTGCCGGATGTCGGTGTACAGGGTGAAGGCGAGCGAAAGCGCCTGGTGCGGCAGGAGGCCGTAGACGGGATCCACGGCAAGGCGGGTGATCTTCTCCGGACTCGTCGCCGCGACTTCCTCGATGTCCACCCCGCCGGCGGCGCTCACCATGAAGACCGGGCGCTGCGTCGCGCGATCCATGATCAGGCCCACGTAGGCCTCGGTCGCGATGTCGGCGGCCGGCACGACGAGCACTTTCTGCACGACCAGTCCCTTGATCGTCATGCCGAGGATCTTCTCGGCGTGCGCGCGCGCCTCCCCGGCCGTCTGTGCGAGCTTGACACCGCCGGCCTTGCCGCGGCCGCCGGAATGCACCTGGGCCTTGACGACGACGCCGCCGCCGAGCTGCGAGGCGATCGCCTCCGCTTCCGCCGGTGTCGAGGCCACGCCGCCCTCGAACATCGGGACGCCCGCGGTCTTGAGGAGCTCGCGGGCCTGGTACTCGTGCAGATTCACGGTTCCCTCACTATGGTCGTGCCCGTCTCGCCCCTCAGGGCCGCGGGTCCGTCGGAAAGTCGCGCGATCACGGCGCGCGCACCGCCGGAGCGGACGAAGCCCGCGGCGGCCCTGACCTTCGGCTTCATGCTGCCGGCGCCGAGCGCGCTCCCGGCGAGCAGCGCATCCGCCTCGGCGAGCGACAGCCGCCGCAATGGCCGGGCGGCAGGCGTGCCCCAGTCGGCGAACACGGCGTCCACGTCGGTCAGGATCATGAGCACTTCGGCGCGCAGCTCGCGCGCGAGAATCGCGGCGACCAGATCCTTGTCCACCACCGCATCCACTCCCTCGAGACCGAGCGCAGGGTCCCGGTAGACCGGCGGGCCGCCACCACCCGCCGCGATCACGATGACGCCCTCCCGCACCAGGCGGAGCACGAGGGGCGCTTCGACGATGTCCTGCGGCTCAGGACTGGCCACGAGCCGACGCCACCGGCCGCCGCCATCGCGCGCAACGGCGAGGCCCCGCGCGGCGAGCGCCGCGGCCCGATCCGCCGGCAGCTCGTGCCCGATCGGCTTCGACGGCGCCGCAAGCGCGGGATCCGCAGGCTCCACGAGCGTCTGCGTGACGATCGTGGCGACCGGCCGATCGACGCCGGCCCGGGCGAGCGCGTTCTGCAGCGACTGCTGCAGCATGTAGCCGATCCACCCTGCCGTTCCGGCCACGAGCACGCCGACCGGCAGCGGTTCGACGAGGCCGGCGGCGAGCTCGTTGCGGACCAGCTCGTCGCCCACCTGCGGGCCGTTGCCGTGGACGATCGCGATCTGCCAGCCTTCGCGCGCGAGCTCGACGATCGGCGCAATGCTTTCGCGAGCGTGCCGAAACTGGTTCGTGATGGTGGCGGGCTCGTCGGCGCGAGCCAGGGCATTGCCGCCGAGTGCGAGGACCGCGGTCCGATTCACGAGCGTCCCCCGGCGGGCGGAAAAGCGTTGCAAGGTAGCCGTGCCCAGAGGGGGGAGCAAGCGGAAATCGGGCTCATTCTCCCTCCGGGTGCAGGACCCGGCGCAGCGCATCGAACGCACGGCCGAACGCCGCCCAATCGCTTCGCCTGAGCGCCTCGTCCGCCAGGCGCATCCAGTGGCGCGCCTCCGCGAGCGCGCCCTGCGTCGAGCCCGGCGGCGCGGACGCCGCTGTCCCCTGCAGGTTGTCCCACGCCTCCGTAAAGCTGCGGCCGGCGCCGAGGCGCCGACCGGTGGCGACCGTCACCCAGACGATCGCCGGGCGCGCGCCCGGCCGCGCAGCGGTATGCACCTGAAGCGCTCCCAGGCCCTCGGGCGTCGACCAGTACTGCACGTCGGAGACCTGCAGCTCGGCGCCGGCACCCACCACCGAATCCTGGATCGGCGCAAAGGTCGCGAACCGGGCCCAGCGACGCTCGAGCGCACGCGCCGCGAGCAACCCGTTCTCCACGGGCGAGAGTACCGGCGCCGTGCCGCCCGTCGCCGACAGCAGCGCGGTGACCCGGCTGCCGTCGCCGCCATGGAACGGAACGAGCAGCACGTCCGCGCCACCGGAGTCCCAGCCCGACTGCACCAGCGGTGCGCCGGGCCGAGGCACTGCAGGCCGCCCGGGCCCATCGGCGCGCGCGCCGAGCACTTCGGCCTGCAGCGCGAAGAGCTCCGGCGGATAGCCCGCCGCCTGCCCCACCATCGGTGCGAGCGCCGAGGAGGACTCCACGACGCCATCGCTGATCTCGGCCCATGCGACCGCGACAGGATCGGCCTCGTCGCGGAGGAATACCCGCGCGCTGCCCGTCGAGGCATTCACCACACCCAGAAACGCCGCGCGGACGAAGCCGGCCCGCCCGCCGCGCCAGCGAGCGGGCTCCACGAGCGGATATCCTGCCTCCACGACATAGCCGTCGGCGATCCAGAGCGCGTTGCCATTGACCACCCGCGCGCGCACGCCGGACCAGGAGGCAAACGGCGCCAGCGTCGCGAGTCGCTGCCCCGGCGAGAGCGCCCAGTCGATTCGGAGCGTCCCGGGCGCAGGGCCAAGCAGCTCGCGGGCCTGCAGCGCCCAGGCGAGCGCCAGTCGCCGCGCGACGGAGCCGACCGGCACCCCGTGCCCGATGTCGCCCACGAAATACCGTGGCGCGCCGGGGCGGACTGCGCCCTGGCTCAGCGTGACGGCGGCATACGGGCTCGGATAGGCGAGCGTGTCGCCCGGGCGGTAGAACAATGGCCCGCCCGTGCTGCTCGCGCGATCGGCCGCAACGGCGACGAGCCGCGCCGGCGCGTCCCGTGTCCCCGTGAGGACGAGCCAGGACGGCTGCTGCGTGCCGCCGCTCACGATCGCGCCCGCGTCGATCGTCGCCACTTCCTCCTGGACGGCGAAGATCCGCCGCGCCGCGTCCGCGTCGAAAAACGGCGCGGCGATGAGCGCCGGTCCCTCGTCCTGGCGGATGCCCTCGAGCCCGAACGCGAACGACTCCATCTCGCGACGCACCGAGTCGGCCGCGGCCGGCGCGATATCGCCGCGCAGGATGAGCGGCGCGACGTGATGGCCACCGACACTCGCCAGCACCAGGATCGCCCAGGCCGCCGCCGCGAGCGCGTGGCGCGGCCGGACGGTCCAGAGTGCGGAGAGCGCGGCCACCATCAACGCGACTCCCGTGAGCGCGGGTGCGATGACCGAAACGCGCCGGAACTCGCCGCCCGTCGGCGCACCGTCGAAGCTCGCGACGAGCTCGAACGGCTCCAGCGCATATCCCCAGGCGAGGCAGAGGGCGAGCGCCGCGAGCAGGAGGCCCAGGTGCGCGCGCGCGTGATCGTTGATCGCGAGGCGCCGGCGATCGACCCGGATTGCGCCGATCACTCCATACAGCGTGGCCACGAGCGCCGTCGCGACCACGACGAGCAGGAAGGCGAACTGGTGAGCGACTCGCCAGAGCGGAAGCTGCGCGAGGTACACGCCCGTGTCGCGGCCGAGCAGCGGCTCGACGGCCCCGGTGCGGACGCCATGCCAGGCGAGCACGAAGGTGGGCCAGTGCGCGGACGCGTCGAGGCCGAGCAGAAGCCCGAGCACGAGGCCGGTGCCGACGGCGCCTGCCAGGAGAAAGTCGCCGCGCACCGCCTCGCGGAACTCGATGTTGGCGACGTGCCGGGGAATCTGCACCGAGCCCACGGCGCGGACGACGACGATGAGGTGGCCGATGAACCAGGCGGCGGCGAGAAGGACAGCGGCGCCATCGATCGTGAGGCGGAGGAGCTGCACGCCGGAGAGAAAGGCGCGCGCAGCGGGAGAGAACTGCCCGGCCCACCAGCTCGCGGCGAGGAACGAGGCGATCCAGCGCCCGGCGAACAGGAGGACGACGGCCGCGGCGAGAGTGGCGAGCAGCCCGCGGCGGCGGCTCACATCAGGCGCGGACGCCCTGCTCCGCGAGCCACCCCATCACCTCGGCCCTGTACGCCGCGAGCGCATCGGGGTTCGCCGCCTCGAACCGCAGGACGATCACCGGCTGCGTGTTCGACGCGCGCACGAGCCCCCACCCTTCCGGGAAATTCATTCGCACGCCGTCGATGGTGTTCACGGGGTACTTCGACGCGAAGTGCGCGGCCGCCTTCGCCACGATGGCGAACTTCGTGGCATCGGGGCAGTCCACGCGAAGCTCCGGCGTGGTGTAGGTCTTCGGGAGATCCGCGATGAGCGCCGCGAGCCCCCCGCTCCCCTCCGAGACGATCTCGAGCAGGCGGGCCGCCGCGAAGAGCGCGTCATCGAATCCGAAGTAATCGCCCCCGAAGAAGATGTGGCCGCTCATCTCGCCGGCGAGCGGGGCGTCGAGCTCCTTCATCCGCGCCTTGATGAGCGAATGGCCGGTCTTCCACATCTCGGGCACGGCACCCGCCGCCGCGAGGGCATCCGGCAGCACCTGCGAGCATTTCACGTCGAAGATGACCGGCGTGCCCTTTCCGAAACGCTCGACGGCGTCGCGACCGAAGATCACCAGGAGCTGGTCGCCGAAAAGGATCTGGCCGGTCTCGTCGACGGCGCCGATCCGATCGCCATCGCCATCGAAGGCTATGCCGAGCTCCGCACCGATGCGCCGCACCTCGGTCTGCAGGTCCACCAGATTGGCCGGCACCGTGGGATCCGGGTGGTGGTTCGGAAAGGTGCCGTCCGACTCGCAGAAGAGCGGCGTGACCTCCGCACCGAGCGCGCGCAGGGTCTCGACGGCGATGACGCTCGAAACGCCGTTGCCGCAGTCGACGACGACGCGCACGGGCCGCGCCAGCGCGTTCCGCTCGACGATCGCGTCCCGATAGCGCCGCAGCACGGACGAGTCGGCGCCCTCACCGCCTTCCCCGCTGCGCCACTTCTCCGTCACGATCATTTCCCAGAGCGCCTGGATCGCCTCGCCATGCAGCGAGCCGCCGCCGACGACCATCTTGAATCCGTTGAATTCAGGCGGGTTGTGCGAGCCCGTGACCTGCATGCCGCCATCGGTCCGGAGCGCCTGGACCGAAAAGTAGAGCGCCGGCGTAGGCACCATGCCGACGTCGATCGCGGTGCCGCCGGCGTCCATGATGCCCTGGCGCACCGCGCGCGCGAGGGCCTCGCCCGAGGGGCGGTTGTCACGGCCTACCGCGAGCGTGGGCGCCCTGCCGACCACCTCCCATGCGGCCGATGCGAATGCGCGCCCGAGTGCCCGCGCGAACTCGGGCGTCAGCTGCTCGCCGACGATGCCCCGGACATCGTACTCGCGGAAGACATTCTTCGGAACGTTCATCTCAGCGCTCGGCCAGGGGCGCCACGGTTCGCACGAGCGTCCCGGCGCTCCGGAGCGTCGCATCGATCGTTTCGGCCGGCAGCACGCCCAGCACGACCACCGCCACGAGCAGCACCGCGACCACCGCCGCGCCCGCATGCGAGAGCGAAAGCCCGGCGTAGGACGGCGCCGGACTGCGCGGGCGCATGTACATCGACATGATGAGCGGCAGGTAGTAGCCCGCCGAGATCACGCTCGTCACCACGAGCACCACCGGCAGGATGTAGTGCGACTCGACGATGATGGCCTGCAGGATGTACCACTTGCCGATGAAGCCGATCGTGCCCGGGAACCCGAGCAGCGAGAGCATGCATACCGCGAGCCCGAGCGCCGTCCATGGCCGGTCGGAGGCAAGCCCCGCGACATCGTCGAAGCGCACGTCGCGCTCGCCGCCCCGGCCGAGCGAGGCGAGCAGCGCGAACGCGGCGAGTGTCGTGAGGGAATACGCGAGGAGATACAGCATCACCGCGCCGGCGCCGAGCCGCGTGCCGGGCCAGACCGCGGCCAGCAGGTAGCCCGCATGCGCCACGGAGCTGTAGGCCAGCATCCGCTTGAGCGTGCGCTGTGCCAGTGCGGTGAGGTTGCCGACGATCATCGTCACGACCGCGAGCACCCCGATCACCGGCTGCCAGTACTGCTCCGTGGCGGGAAACGCCTCGAACAGCATGCGGACCAGCGCGATGAAGCCGGCGATCTTGACGCCTGTCGCCATGAAGCCGGTCACCGGCGTGGGGGCGCCGTCGTAGACGTCGGGCGCCCACATGTGGAACGGAACCGCCGCCACCTTGAAGCCGAAGCCGATCAGCAGGAGCCCGAGGCCGAGCGTGGCGAGCATCGGAACCTGGCCGCCGCTGAGCTGCGCGCCGACGAGCTGGAAGTTCGTATTGCCGGTCGCGCCGTAGACGAGGGCGATCCCGTAGAGCAGGAAGCCCGAGGCAAAGGCGCCGATGAGGAAGTACTTGAGGGCCGCCTCCGACGAGAAGATGTTGCGGCGGTCGAAACCCGCGAGCACGTAGACCGCAATGGACATCACCTCGAGGCCGAGGAAGAGGACCATGAAGTCCTCCGACCCGGCGAGGAACATCATGCCCACGGTCGCCATGAGGGTCAGCGGATAGTACTCCGGCGCGATCAGGTTCTCGCGCTCCATGTAGCGAAGCGAGACGAGCACGGTCCCCGCCGCCGACAGGAGGATCAGCGCACCCGATGCGTAGCGGTAGTCATCGAGCGCGATCATCATCGCCAGCCCCGCCGGGCGCGCACCCCCCGTCCAGAGCAGCGCCAGGGCCGCGCCGGCGACGAGGATCCCTGAAAAACTGAGCCACCCGGCGAGGCGGCTGTCCGCGGCCGTGCGATGCCGCCACGCGATCACGAGCAGCACGATGAGCGTCCATGCCGAGAGCACGATTTCCGGCAGGAGGGCCCAGGCGATGCCGGTCGGCGAACTCATGTCGATCGGGTTCACGGCTGGACCTCCCCGGTGGACGGCGACGCGGCAAACCCGCCCGACGAGGGCCGCGCCAGCTCCACGTATTCCGCTGCCGCCGGCTCCATGCGCCGCAGCACCGGCCCCGGCGCGAGCCCCATCCAGATGATGACCGCCACCAGTGGCAGGAGCACGGCAAGCTCCCGCACGCTCAGGTCCTTGAGGCCTGCGTTCTCGTCATTCCCGAGCCGGTTGAAGATGATGCGCTGAATGGCCCAGAGGAGATACGCCGCGGCAAAGATGACACCGGTCGTCGCGATCCCGGTGGCCCACGGGTGCGCCTCGAAGCTCCCGAGCAGCACGAGGAACTCGCCGATGAACCCGTTGAGCCCCGGGAGGCCGATCGAGGCGAGCGCCACGACCGTCAGGATGAGACTGAAGACCGGCACCACGCGCGCAATGCCGCCGAAGTCGGCGAGCTCGCGCGTATGCCTCCGCTCGTACAGCATGCCGATCAGGAAGAAGAGCGCACCGGTCGAGATCCCGTGGCTGATCATGACCATCAGGGCGCCCTGCGTGCTCTGCACCGTGCCGCCCCAGAGTCCCAGCATCACGAAGCCGAGGTGGCTCACCGACGAGTACGCCACGAGCTTCTTGAAGTCGGGCTGGACCATGGCGACCAGCGCGCCGTAGATGATGCCGATGACCGCGAGGACCACGAAGAGCGCAGAGACGAACGGGCTCATCGCCACGTCCGGAAAGAACGGCACCGCGAAGCGGAGGAAGCCGTAGGTGCCGATCTTCAGCATCACGCTGGCGAGGATCACCGAGCCCGCCGTGGGCGCCTCGACGTGCGCATCGGGCAGCCAGGTGTGGAACGGGAAGATCGGGACCTTGATGGCGAACGCGAGCGCAAAGGCGGCGAAGAGCCACGGGGCGAGCGCGCCGGCGGCGCCGGCGTTCGCGAGCAGATGCTCATAGCTGAAGGACAGCGTTCCCGTGGCCGCGAAGACCTTCCACACGAGCACGAGAATCGCAACCAGCATGAGCAGCGATCCGAAGAACGTGTAGATGAAGAACTTGATCGCCGCGTAGAGCCGATTCTTCCCGCCCCAGATCCCGATGATGAAATACATCGGGATGAGCATGAGCTCGAAGAAGATGTAGAACACGAACAGGTCGAGCGCGATGAAGCACCCGATCAACCCCGCGAGGAGCGCGAGGAGCAGCGCGTAGTACCCGCGCTCGCGCTGGGTGATGTAGTTGTAGCTGCCGAGCACGCTGAGCGGCCCGAGCACGGTCGTGAGCAGCACCATGAAGAGACTGATGCCGTCGAGCCCGGTGCGGTAACTGATGCCCCAGCGCGGGAGCCACTCGGCTGCCGTCTGGTACTGCATCCCGGCCGCGGGGTCGAAATGCCACCAGAGGCCCAGGGAGAGGATCGCCTCGAGCAGCGTCACGGCGAGCGCGACGTGCTTCGCCGCCCGCTCCGGCACGGCCAGCAGCAGCAGGACGCCGGCGAGCGGGATGATGACCAGCGCGTGGAGGATCCACTGGCCGTAGCCGACCGAGTTCAGGAAGTCGTTCATCGCCCGGTCACCGTGCCATGACGCGCAGGATCCAGAGCGCGCCGATGAGGAAGAAGACCACGTAGAGGCCCACCTGGCCGGACTGCAGAAGGCTTCCTGCCCGTCCGAGGACGTTCCGCGAGAGCCACGCCGGCCCGTTGACGCCGGCGCCGTCGATCAGGCCCTTGTCCACCCCGCGCCAGAGGATGTTGCGCGAAATCCAGACGAGCGGCCGCACGACGACCGCATCGTACAGCTCGTCTACCCAGT
Organism: Gemmatimonadales bacterium; assembly: GCA_035759585.1. Classification (GTDB taxonomy): domain Bacteria; phylum Gemmatimonadota; class Gemmatimonadetes; order Gemmatimonadales; family GWC2-71-9; genus CAMLLJ01. Next base: position 14,419 of record DASTUP010000200.1, read on the forward strand.
ACTTGCTGAAGAGCACGCGTCCGAGCCCGCGCTCGGCCGGCGCCTCGCGCGCCACCGGAATCGGCCGCGCGAGCGTGCGGCGGAATCCGAGGAGGAGACCGATCAGGCCGACCGCCACGGCTGCGCCGATCAGGTAGTACTCCGTGGCGCCGTGCGGGAGCTCGACCGCGAGGAAGCGCTCGGCGGGCGCCGTCACCGGCTCGAGCCAGTGCGCGAGCGCGTGCCCGCCTCCGACGAACGCCGGAAGGTTGATGATCCCGCCGATTGCGCTGAGCACGCCGAGCACCACGAGCGGGCCGGTCATGATCCACGGCGCCTCGTGCATGTGCGCGCGCTCGCCATCGCCGGTGCGGTTCTCGCCGTGGAAGGTCATGGCCATGAGGCGCGCCATGTAGTACGCCGTGACGAGCGCCGCGAGGAGCGCCATCGCGTAGAAGACGTAGTAGAGCGGCTCCTCGGCGCCGCGCGCAAATGCGGCGGCGAGGATCTCGTCCTTCGAGAAGAATCCCGACAGGAGCGGGAACCCGGAAATCGCCAGGGTCGCGATCCACATGAGCGCCCAGGTCCACGGCAGGTAGCGCCGGAGGCCGCCCATGTTCCGCATGTCCTGCGCGTCCTCGTGCGAATGCGTCGCGTGATACGCATGGTGCATCGCGTGGATCACGCTGCCGGAGCCGAGGAAGAGGAGCGCCTTGAAGAAGGCGTGCGTCACGAGGTGGAAGACACCGCTCACATAGAGGCCGGTGCCCACGCCCAGGAACATGTACCCGAGCTGAGAAACGGTGGAGTACGCGAGCACCTTCTTGATGTCGTACTGCCGAAGCCCGATCGTCGCGGCGAAGAGCGCCGTGAGCGCCCCGACCCCTGCTACGACGAGGCTCGACACGTCCGACATGGCGAACAGCACGCTCGAGCGCGCCACGAGATAGACGCCGGCGGTGACCATCGTCGCCGCGTGGATCAGCGCGGAGACGGGCGTGGGGCCCGCCATCGCGTCCGGAAGCCGGGTATAGAGCGGAATCTGCGCCGACTTGCCGGTGCAGCCGAGGAACATGAAAAGGGTGATGGCCGTGATGACGCCGGAATTCGCGAGGTGCGGGTTCGCCGTGGCCCACGCGACCACCCCAGTGAAGTCGAGCGTGCCTGCCGCCGCCCAGAGCATGAACATCGCGACGAGAAAGCCGAAGTCCCCGATCCGGTTGACGATGAACGCCTTCTTCCCTGCGTCGGCGTTGGCCTTGTCGTTGAACCAGAAGCCGATCAGCAGGTAGGAGCAGAGCCCCACCCCTTCCCAGCCGATGAACATCACGGGATAGCTCGAGCCGAGGACGAGCACGAGCATGAACACGATGAAGAGGTTGAGGTACGCGAAGTAGCGCGCGTAGCTCTCGTCGGCCTTCATGTACCCGACGCTGAAGAGGTGGATCAGGCTTCCCACCCCCGTCACGACGAGCAGCATGATCGCGGAGAGCCGGTCCAGCTGCAGGGCGAATTCGATCTGGAGGTTTCCGACCGGCATCCAGGTCCAGAGGCGCTGGACGACCGGCGCCTCGAGATGGAACTGGGCCATGCGGACGACCGCGAGCAGCGCCACCGCGAACGATGCGATGAGGACCGCGGGGCCGACGACGGAAACGAGCCCCTTGGCCTGCGGCCGCCTGAGCGACAGCCAGCCGTTGACGAGGAAGCCGGCGAGCGGCAGCGCGATCGTCAGCCAGAGGAGCGACATCGCGCCGCCGGCAGCAGCGTGCGGGGCGGCCGTGGCGATGGATTGCGTCATCAGCCCCTGAGCAGGTTGATGGTCTGGAGATCCACGGTCTGCCTGTGGCGGAAGATGGCCAGGATGATCGCGAGCCCCACCGCCGCCTCGGCCGCCGCCACCGTCATCACGAAGAAGACCATGATCTGGCCGCTGACGCCGTGGAGCTGCCCGAAGGCGATGAAGGCGAGGTTCACGGCATTGAGCATGATCTCGATGCACATGAAGAGCACGATCGCATTCCGGCGAAGGAGCACGCCGGCCACGCCGATCGTGAAGAGGATCGCGCTGAGTGCGAGCGAGGGGCCGAGAAAGGGAGCCTCGGGCATCAGATCCTCCGCTTGGCGAGCACGACCGCACCGACCAGCGCGGCCAGGAGCAGGATCGACGTGATCTCGAAGGGGATGAGGTATTGCTGGAACATCGGGCCGGCCACCGCCCCGACCACGCCCCGGGCCGCCGTCTCCTGCTCGGCGATGGCGCCGCCCGGGAACATCGCCGCCGCCGCCTCCGGCGCCTGGGCGATCTCGGCGGCGAGGCGTGCAGGCGTATACCGCCAGAGGGCGATCAGCTCGATCACGAGGAGGCCGGAAATCGTCACCGCAGCGGCGATCGCCGACGGCCCCCGCATGTCCTTCGAGGCGGTCCCGAGGTTGAGGAGCATCACCACGAAGAGGAAGAGCACCAGCACCGCGCCGACGTAAACCAGGATCTGGAGGATCCCGATCAGCTGCGCGTTGAGCAGGATGAAGATCGCGGCGAGCGAGAACATCGTGGACATGAGCCACATCGCGGACGCCACCGGGCTCCGCTGGAGCACGCACATGGCGGCGCCGATCACCGACGCGACGGCGAAGAGATAGAAGATGATTTCCGCCATCACTCGCCCCGCGGATCGCTGGGGTCCCAGAGCGTCGACACCGGATGCGTCTGCGCCTGGAGTCGCTCGAGGTCGTAGACGAACCGGTCGCGGCTGTACTCCGAGTTCTCGTAATGCTGCCCGACGTGGATCGCCTCCTCCGGGCACACCTCCTGGCAGTAGCCGCAGAAGATGCAGCGGAACTCGTCGATCTCGTAGATGAGCGGATAGCGGTTGCCCTGCTCGTCCTCGCCCGGGACCAGCTTGATGCAGTTCGAGGGGCAGATCTGCGGGCAGAGCCCGCAGGCGACGCATTTGGAGCGGCCCTGCTCGTCGGTCAGCATCCGGTGCGTCCCGCGCCACCGCGGCGACAGCGACCAGGTGCCGCGCTCGTCGCGCGTGCCCTTTTCCTCCGGATACTGCATCGTCACCTTCGGCTCGAACATGTGCTTGAAGGTGAGGGCGAGCCCCTTGAGCGTGGCGCGCACGTAGCTCACCTGCCGCTCGGGGCGCTTGAGGACCTTCACACCGATGGCCATCAGCCGGTCACCGTGGCGCCCGGGCGCCCGACGAGAGTGGAGTCAGCGGGAACGCGCGCCTTCATCTGGCGACGGCGGTCGGAGCCCGAGACGATGCTGCCGCGATCGAGCACGCGGAAGAGAAGGACGGCGAGGACCGCGTTGAGCCCGAGCAGCCAGAGCGCGCGAGTGCGCACGTCGGCGACGCCGAGCGGCCCTTCGAGCACCCAGACGGCCGTGGCCGTCAGCATGATGTACGCGAGGGCCACCGGCAGGAGGAATTTCCACCCCAGCGCCATCAGCTGGTCGTAACGGAACCGCGGCAGCGTCCAGCGGATCCACATGAAGAAGAAGATCCAGAAGAACGTCTTGCCGAAGAAGAAGAGGTGGCTCGCCAGGACGGCGAGGACGGTGCCGTTCTCATCCCAGTTGGTGAAGGGAATGTCCCATCCGCCGAAGAAGAGCGTCGCGACCATCGCGCTCACCGTGACCATGTTCGCATACTCGGCGATGAAGAACATCGAGAACTTCATCGCACTGTACTCGCTGTGGTAGCCGGCAATGAGCTCCGATTCCGCCTCCGGCAGGTCGAACGGCAGCCGGTTCGTCTCCGCAAAGCCTGCGACGAGGAAGATGAAGAACGAGACGAAGAGCGGCGCCACGAACCAGAGTGACTGCTGCTGCTCTCCGGCGACGTCTCCTTCAGCGCGGTCATCGCGGAC
>DASTUP010000201.1:0-4983 GCA_035759585.1 Gemmatimonadales bacterium
GGCGTGTTCGACACCCTCAAGTCGATCAGCAAGGCCGTCGTCAAGACGCTGGGTTAGGCGCGCCCATGTGGACGCTGCCGAACATCATCACGGTCGTCCGGATCTGCTTCACGCCGATCATCGCCCTCCTGCCGTTCATCGAAGGGTACTGGCCCAAGCTCATCTGCTTCGTGGTGTTCGTCATCGCCGCCGTGAGCGACGTGTTCGACGGCTATCTGGCCCGCAGCCGCAACCTGGTGAGCGACATCGGGAAGCTCCTCGATCCCATCGCCGACAAGCTGCTCCTCTTCGCCACGCTGATCCCGATCTACTGGATCTCGCGCCAGCGGCATGATCTTTACGACATCCCTGTCTGGGGCAGCATTCCGCTCTGGGTCTGCCTGCTGCTCATCGGCCGCGAGCTGGCCATGACCGTGTTCCGCTGGTGGGCCCAGCGACGCGGCGTGGTCATCCCGGCGCACGGCGCGGGGAAGCTCAAGACGGTCATCCAGAACATCTTCATCGGCGCGATCATGCTCTGGTTCGCCTTCCGGGATGCGCGGAAGCCGATGGGATGGGAGAACAGCCGCTTCGCCGCCTTCTGGAACACCTTCCACGGCAGCTTCGTCGCCATCGCGCTGGCCATCGCGACGGCGCTCACGATCTACTCGTTCGCGGTCTACATCTATCGGTATCGGGGACTGTTCTCCGAGCGCGGGGCTCGCTGAGTCCGCATCGAACTCCGGCATGAACATCGAGCTCGTCACCATCGGCACCGAGCTGCTCCTCGGATTCACCGTCGATACGAACGGTGCCGAAATCGGGCGCATGCTCGCGAACGTCGGCGTGCGCGTCGCGCGGCGCACGGCGATCGCGGACCGGAAGGACGACATCCGCAGCGCCGTGTCGGAGGCGCTGGGGCGCACGCGGGCCGTGATCGTCACGGGCGGGCTCGGGCCCACGCGGGACGACATCACGAAGCACACGATCGCCCAGCTCTACGGGGTGCCGATCGACTTCGACGAGGGCCTCTGGGCGGGGCTGGTCGAGCGATACCGGCGGGCGGGGCGCGTGCCGGTGGAGAGCAACCGGACGCAGGCTGAGGTCCCACGCGGGGCCACGGTCCTGCCCAACCGATGGGGAAGCGCCTCCGGCCTCTGGCTCGAGGACCGCGCGCATGGACTCGTCGTCATGCTGCCCGGCGTGCCGCTCGAGATGCGGAACCTGATGGAGCATGAGGTGGTGCCGCGGCTCCGCCGGCGCGCCTCGGGGACGGTGATCCGCTCGAGGTCCCTGCGCACCTCCGGCGTCGCGGAGGCGGCGCTTGCCGAGCAGCTCGGCGACGTCGAGCGGGATATCGCGCCGGTGACGCTCGCCTACCTTCCGCAGGCGGCGGGAGTGGACCTGCGGCTCACAGCGTGGGACGTGCCTGCAGGCGAGGCCGATGCCTTGCTTGCCGGCGCCGTGCAGCGGGTTACGCGCGATGTCGGGTCCGCCGTCTACGGGTCGGACCAGGACGATCTCGCTGCGGTCGTGCTCGAGGCGGCGCGGCGGCGCGGGATCACGATTGCGCTGGCGGAATCGTGCACCGGCGGGCTCGTCGGCGCGCGCCTGACGGAAATTCCGGGGAGCTCCGACGTGCTGCAGGGCGGCGTCGTGTGCTATTCGTACGCGTCGAAGACGGACCTGCTCGGCGTGCCCGCCGACCTCGTCGTCGAGCAGGGCGCCGTGAGCGAGCCGGTCGTGCGAGGGATGGCGGAGGGTGCGCTCCAGCGGTTCAATGCGACGCTATCGGTGGGCGTGACCGGGATCGCCGGCCCGGGCGGTGGCACTCCGGAGAAGCCCGTCGGCACCGTCTGGTTCGCGACGGCCATGGATGGCGACGTCCGCGCGTCCCGCACGATCTTCTTCGGAACGCGCGCCGAGGTGCGGGAGCGGGCAGCACAGACGGCGCTGCGGCTTCTCCTTGCCCGGATGCGCGATCGCAGCGCGGACTAGTGGAACTGCGCCTTCTCCGTTGACCCCTCGAGCGCCAGCGTCGAGCCCGTTCCGCCGCTGATCACCTGCAGCACCTCATCGAAGTAGCCGGTCCCCACCTCGCGCTGGTGCCGCGTTGCGGTATACCCTGCGCTCTCCGACTTGAATTCCGCCTGCTGCAGCTCGGAGTACGCCGACATTCCCTTCTCGGCGTACGCGCGCGCGAGCTGGAACATGCTGAAGTTGAGCGCGTGGAACCCGGCGAGGGTGACGAACTGGAACTTGTATCCCATGGCGCCGAGCTCCCGCTGGAACCGGGCGATGGTGCCGCTGTCGAGATTCTTGCGCCAGTTGAACGACGGCGAGCAATTGTAGGCGAGCAGCTTCGAGGGGTGCTCCCGCCGGATCGCTTCGGCGAACTCCTTCGCTTCGGCCAGATCAGGCGTGGAGGTCTCGCACCAGATGAGGTCGGCATAGGGCGCATACGAGAGCCCGCGCGCTATCGCGGAATCGAGCCCGCCCGTGATGCGGTAAAACCCCTCGGGCGTGCGCTCGCCGGTGAGGAAGGGATGGTCGGCCGCGTCGATGTCGCTCGTCAGGAGCCTGGCGCTGCATGCGTCGGTGCGCGCCACGAGGATCGTCGGCACGTCGTAGACATCGGCGGCGAGGCGCGCCGCGAGGAGCGTCCGGATGAAGTGGCTCGTCGGAATCAGCACTTTGCCGCCGAGGTGGCCGCACTTCTTCTCGGAGGAGAGCTGGTCCTCGAAGTGCACACCGGCCGCGCCCGCCTCGATCATCGCCTTCATGAGCTCGAAGGCATTGAGCGGCCCGCCGAATCCCGCCTCCGCGTCGGCCAGGATCGGCGCGAGCCAGTCGCGCTCGCCGCGCTTGCCTTCGGCCGCCTCGATCTCATCGGCCCTGAGCAGCGCCTGGTTGATCCGCCTGACCACCTGCGGCACGCTGTTGGCCGGATAGAGGCTCTGGTCGGGGTAGGTCTGCCCTGCCATGTTCGCGTCGGCCGCTACCTGCCAGCCGCTCAGATAGATCGCCTTGAGCCCTGCCCGCACCTGCTGAACGGCCTGGCCCCCGGTAAGGGCTCCCAGGGCGGCCACGTATTCCTCCGTGGCGAGGAGCTTCCAGAGCTTGCGCGAGCCGAGTTCTGCAAGCGTATGGGCAATCCGGACGGAAGGCCGCAGCCGTTCCACGTCCGCGGCCGTGTACGGCCGCACCACTCCCGCCCACCGGCCGGAATCGGTCGCCGGCTCCTGAACCGGCTGGGGAATCGCGCTCATGGGGTCTCTCCGGACAGAAGTTCGTAGGCGGACAGGGTCAGGAACTCTTCCAGGACGCCCGATGCCGCGAGCTGGTGGAAGAGCCGGCTGGCCTCGTCGAACCGGCCGTTGGCCATCCGATCCTTTCCGATCTCTTCGGTGATCACGTCGAGCTCCTCGGCCATGACGTCCTTCAGAAGCGCGGGGGTGACCGCCCGCCCGTCCTCGAGCGTGGCGCCATGGCGGATCCACTGCCAGACCTGCGTGCGCGAGATCTCCGCGGTCGCCGCATCCTCCATGAGATTGTACAGCGGCACGGCGCCGAGCCCGCGCAGCCATGCTTCGATGTACTGCACGCCGACGCGCACGTTGAGGCGGAGCCCCTGCTCGGTGCGCGTTCCGACCGGCACCTGAAGCAGGTCGGCGGCGGTGACCCGCACATCCTCGCGCAGCTTGCCCAGCTGATGGGGCCCGTCCATCCGCGCCTCGAATATTTCCCGCGCGACGGGCACGAGCGCCGGGTGCGCGACCCAGGTGCCGTCGTGCCCGTCGGTCACCTCGCGAAGCTTGTCCGCGCGCACCTTGTCGAGCGCTTCCGCGTTGGCGCGCTCGTCGTTCCGGATCGGGATCTGCGCAGCCATCCCGCCCATGGCATACGCGCCACGCCGGTGACAGGTGCGCACCGCGAGCTGTGTGTACGCGCGCATGCACGGCTGCTGCATGGTGACCTGGGACCGGTCCGGCAGGATCGCGGCGGGATCGTGGCGCTGCGTCTTGATGAAGCTGAAGATGTAGTCCCAGCGGCCGCAGTTGAGGCCGGAGGCGTGCTCGCGAAGCTCGTAGAGGATCTCTTCCATCTCGAAGGCCGCGGGCAGTGTCTCGATGAGCACCGTGGCGCGGATCGTCCCCGCCGGGATGTCGAGCGCGTCCTGCGCGTAGACGAAGACATCGTTCCAGATTCGGGCTTCGAGATGGCTTTCGAGCTTGGGTAGATAGAAGTACGGTCCCGATCCATTCCGGATCAGCTCGGCCGCGTTGTGGAAGAAATAGAGTCCGAAGTCCACGAGGGCCCCATGCATCGGCCTCGAGTCGAGGAGCAGGTGCCGCTCGGGGAGATGCAGCCCGCGAGGGCGCACGACGAGCGTGGCGAGGCGCTCGCCGAGGCGATAACTCCTGCCTGAAGCAGGATCATCCCAGGCGATCGTCCGCCGCACGGCGTCGGAGAGGTTCACCTGCCCGCTGACGAGGTTGTTCCAGGTCGGCGAGGTGGCGTCCTCGAAATCCGCCATGAAGACGTCGGCGCCCGAGTTGAGCGCGTTGATGATCATCTTCCGGTCGACCGGACCGGTGATCTCCACGACACGTTTCGTGAGGTCACGGGGGGCGCCTGCCACGCGCCACTCGGCGCGCCGGATCTGTTCGGTGCCGGGGAGGAAGTCGAGCAGGCCGCCGGCGCTCAGCTCCCGCAGCCGGGTCTCCCGGCGGTCGAGTGCCTCGTCGATGCGTGGCCCGAATCGGCGGCCGAGATCCGCCAGGAATTCGAGCGCGTCCTCGGTGAGGATCTCGCCGTGCCGGTCGCCGGTCGGCGCGTCGGGGGCGAGGCCCGTCTGCCGCGCCTTCGAAGGTGCGCTGTTGCCCATGTCGGTTTTCCGGGCCTGGAGGAGCCCGCTGGGAGCGAGTGAAGGTACGGAGTTCGAAATCCGCGACGACCTGCGGCAGGAGAATGATACGAGGCGGCATCCGGCCGGACAGTGAT
>DASTUP010000202.1:0-7146 GCA_035759585.1 Gemmatimonadales bacterium
CGGTTTTCACACGCATGCGCACGCCGGCGCTCCCCGCGGTGCCCGGATCACTCATGCCGATTCTCGTCGGTGCAGCCCTCTGCTGCTTCATGCCGCCTCAGCGCCGCCGTCGAGTTGTCCCGCGGGTCACCACACAGGCTCACGATCACGATGACACGCCGGCGAATCAGTGAAGGCTGGCGAATGGGGCGCAGAATCATTCGGAAGTCCGGGTGAAATGCCGGCCGCGTCGACAGCGAGTGCGGCCTTCGGTTACCATCCCACGCGATCGAGTGAGTGTGCGAAGATGTGCGCTCCAGGCGCCGCCTGCTGCACCGCTCGCGCCGTCACGCTGTCATTCTCCGCGAAGTGAAATGCGGCGATCCGACGGGGTCGGATCCATCGCTCGATGACGCGGCGCGTGTCATCATCGTCGACCGCCCAGTAGGGAATCAGGGCGACATCGATGCGCATGGTGTCCAGTCTGAAGGTCGCCAATGTGGCTTCGCTCAGCTCGGCATCGCCCACGTGCAGTATGCGGCGACCGCCGAGATCGATCACGTACGCAAGGTGCTCCACTTGCCGATGCCGCCGCCCTCCGCTGTGGGGCAGGCCGAGCAGCTCGACTGGAATCCCATTCACGAGGAGACGGCGACGCGTGCCCGGAGGCGTCGTCCGTGCGGCGAGCCGCTGCGAGCTTCGAAGCGCCGGCGCGAGGTGCCTGCGGAGGCTGTCGACCACCTGCTGCGAGCTGACGACCAGGGCGCGCGGGTTGGCACCGAGATGGCCGGAAACAGGCACAGGGTGGAAGTGGTCACCGTGGCGGTGGGTGATGAGTACCACATCCACTGAATCGAACGGTGCGCGCCCCTGTCGCAGCGCCGACTGCGTACTGTCGGCGGCGATGGCGTACCCGTCGTAGCGCTCGAAGAGGGCGTCGATGAGCACCTTCCGAACGCCTCCGGCCTCGTTGGCCGAAAGCAGCACGCCTTCATTCGCGAGGAACGTGATGGCGATGCCGTCCCGGCGAGGCGCGACCAGCCCCTGTGCGAGTGGGCTCGCAACTGCGAGCATGCCGAGCACAACGGCCAGGCTCCAGGGCGAGAGGCGCCCCGCGCCTCCGCTAGCCACGCCGCTTGAAGAACTGGACGGCCCGCTCATGGCGCTCGGCTGCTGCACGCGTCCTGAACGTGCCGAGGTTGCGGCGCTTGCCGGTCTTCGGGTCCTTCTTTCTCGAGTACAGCCGGAACTGTCCAGAGGCCAATTTGCGAATCATGGAATTCTCCGCATTGCGCCACGTGCGGCTCGGCAGCGCCGCGCTGTGTCGCCGCCGGCGTGCCCCCGCGAGGGCCTCACGGCCGCCTTCGCGTGCGGCTCGACCAGTGGATCGCCCGGATCTGCCAATGACCCGCCCGGCGTGTCAGCACCATGAGCTCCACCCCGTCGCTGTCGACGGCTCGCCCTCGAAACGTCCCCTGCGAACGACTCGTGGCCGTCAGCCACGCGACCGAATCCATCACCGCAACCCGGAGCACCCGGCGCTCGCTCGGCACGGCCTGCGCGAAGGCCATGTCGGCGGGCAGATGATGCGCCCGATATTCGGTCAGTGTCTCACTGCTTCCTGACTCCAGCACCTGCACATCCGGGGCAAGAAGCGCCAAAACCGCTGCGCTATCACCTGCCACGAGGGCCGCATGAAACGCGGCAACGGCCGACGCGACTTCGCCGGAGTCGGCTGAGGCTGCGTTCTGTGCGCCCCCCGATGAAGCAAGCCCGACCAGGCCAGCGACGGCACAGCACGAGATCAGCGACAGGTGCAGGGCTCCCTCCATTCGAATGGCAGTGCACGGGCCGCTCGGGCGGCCGGACTCCGACTTCGTTCAAGGTGCCGGACGGATCGGAGGCAGTTCCGGCGCCTCATTCCATATATCGACAACCGCGCGCCACCGACCGTCGGATTCGCGACGCCAGACGGACACGGCCTTCGCGTGCATCGTATCAATGGCTCCGGTGCTGTCTGCAAAGGTGTAGCGACTCCGACCGATCGCATAGGCCAGATCGCCACCGGCCGCGACGATGACGGTATCGCTCTGCCACGTCACGCTGAACCCGGGGATCCCCGTGGCCTCCTGCATGAACTGCCGGGCCGCTGCCCGGCCGACCACTGGAGGAGCGCCCGGCGGGAACATGATCCCATCCTCGGCAACGAACTCGGCACTGGCCGCAACATCCCCACGCTCGGCGGCAACTGCCCAGGCGCTGTCCGCGCTCAGGACCGCCGCCGCAGCCGCCGGGAGATCGGGTCGGGCGGGCGAGCAGCTTGCGCTCGTACCGAGACCTGTGGCAAAGACGATCCATGCGAATCTGCGGAAGCCAATCATCCCGTCTCCTTGGTAGTCTGGTCGTGGCCGCCCGATGCCCTCGCATCGGCCGCGCGTTGTCCCGCGTCCATCCGATCAATCCGCTCGCGTGTAGGTCAGCTGGAGGTCCGGCTCCCAGTTCACGCCATCCCGTGACATTTCTCCACGGCCAAGCATCGTGCGCCCATCAGCGGCAATGACTCCCGAGAAACGCTGTGAAAAGCTCGGTGTGTCGCGCCACCATTTCCACACACTCCCCTGGAGGCTCACTTCATACCGCCGCGAGACTCCACGCTCGTCAAAGTACAGCATGGAGCACTCCCCGGTCGTGTCGTCCGTGCCGAAGACGGCGATCCCGCTGGGGATTCCTGGTTCGTCGATCTGCGAATGCATGATGAGGAACGCTCCACCCTCGAGCCAGTCGAACGTCGTTCGGCCGTGAAACGTCGTGCCCGGCACGAGCGGATGCGTGCCCACGGTGTCCCACGCCCCAGTGAGGATGGCCAGCGGCCCCAGCAACGGATTCGGCTTCGCGGCTTCATGACCGACCGACTCAGGCATTTGATGACCTCCGCTCGTTGCGGCCATATCCGGCCGGCTCTCCAGATCCTGCTCGATCGGGGGCGCCGACCGCCCTGTCGGCTGCACGCCGATCAGGCAGCGCCGGGATCGTGCCTGAAGTCACGCTCAGGCAACGCCCGACCCGTATCCTCGCACGTCCTTACCGAGCGAGCGATCCGGTGGCCGCCGAAACCCGTCTGACTCGATCGCGAGCGCGAGCGGCACTTCTGATAGCTCTCGCGACCCCGCAGGCGGCGTGTGGCGCCGGGTGGCGGCAACCGACCGAGCCGATCCCAGCGGCACTGAGCAGTCCCCGGCAGCAGGTGCAGGTCTGGCGAGCCGGCCGCTCGCTGCAACTCCACGGGGTGACTGTCTCGGAGGACAGCGTCAGCGGTATACCCTACATCGCACCGCTCGAATGCGACAGTTGTCGCCTTGCGTTGCCCCGCAGCGAGGTCGACTCGCTGCGCGTCGGGAATCCAACCGCGGGCTTCTGGCGGTCCACCGGACTCGCTGTTGGGCTGCTCTTCGGGTTCGCCATAATGGCTTGCGCCCGCGCGCGGAGCTGCAATTACACCGATTAGGTGCCGTCTAACCCGGGCGCTTCAGCCGCAGGACGGGCCGGGGCCGCAATACCACCCTGCCCGCACCTGATCGAGAAACTCCCGCCGCCCGATATCGACGCCGGTGACTTCATTGCGGCGCCAGATGAAATCCGGTGCCAGCAGCGCTTCGAAGTACGCCGCATCGCGTCGGATGCGCGCCGGTCACCACCCCATGACGATCCCATGGAGCCCGGCGTCGGGGGCAAGGTCCGCGACGCTTTCCGGCGGCGGCGGAAGTACCTGGACGGGAGGTGCGCAGGAGGAGAGTCCAAGCGCGAGGACGGCGAGCTGCGTCCGGAAGCTGGATCTCACGCAAGGCTCCAGGTGACGACGACTGGAGAGGCGCAAGTGCTCATGACGTGCACAGCCGCGGCACTGGCGACGGCATCCCGCCGTCGCCCGCGCCCTTCACGGAATCGCGACGCTCCGGTACCTGCCGATCGCCGCCATCAGGCGGGTCTCGAGCGTCGCCTTCGGCTCGTGGGGCCGGTGCTCCACCTCGACGAATATGTCGCCGGCCGTGGCGCGCCATACGTCACGCGAGAGCACGGGGACGCGGAGATCGGACACATCGGTGAGGAGCGTGACGCGCCAGGCGCGGCCGAAGGCGTCGAAGTCGAAGACCGTCGGAATCATCGGCCGCATCGCTTCGACGCCACGCGCCTTGAGCCCGGCGAGCTCGAGCTCGCCCGCCGGCGTGAGCACCGCGAAGAGCTCGTAGAGGTAGCGCTCCGTGTCGCTCCCGCTCAGGTGCCGGTGCAGCGTGACCACCCCTCGGCGCTCGAGCTCCTCGAGGTCGGCGATGAGGCCGACATCCTTCGGATCGATCGGGAGCTGCGCCTCGACATCGAGGAGCAACGCTTCGAGACGGGGGCCGAGCTGCACGGTGGAACCTCGGAGATGGAGAAGGAAGTGGGAGTCGAGAAGGGCAGCAAGATCTGCGCCCTCCGAAGTCACGCGTTGAGATGATATACCGGGCCCGAACGCCGGGCCTCCGTAGGATTGCGTAGGCGGGATGTGCAGGCGATTGCAGTGCAGGTGCTACGATTGGCACGAGGGGGGCGCGGGGAGTAGTGCTACGGAACGTCCATCCGCCGGAGGCGCCTGATCGACAGCAGCAGAAAGCCGCCCGTCACGAGCACGGCCGCGAGGACTGCGGCGATCGCCGGGAGCGTGTCGTCCGCGAGGGCGAACCGCCGCGGGTCGAGCGCGTGCATGATCGCGATCGCATGGTACCGGATGCTGAGGAGCCGCGCGCCCGAGACGAAGCCCGCGAAGAATCCCTCCCAGATGACGATGTACAGCAGGCCGATGCCCACCGCATGGGTGCTGATCAGCCCGAGAAAGAGGAACACCGACGCGTACATCGCGACGCCGGCGAGCGCCGAGAGCGTGACGGCAGCCGTCGCCCGGATGTCGCCGAGGAAGGCGATGTGCGCCGTGAGGAGCGCGCTCGCCGCGATGAACGGGCCGGCGATGGTGATCACCGCCAGGAGCTTCGGCAGGGCGATCCGCCAGCGCGGAATCGGCGCGAGCGTGAGATTCGCGAGCGTGCGGTCCTCGACCTCGTTGCCGAACGCGGCGCCTCCGATGGCGAGCACCACGAGCGGCAGGATCGAGCCGGCGAGCATCGCGCTCAGGATCGCCGTCTCGAAGTCCCAGATCGACGGCGCCTCGTCCGAGCCGAGCGTGATGAGGGTGATGAGCACCGGCAGCGCCGCGAGCACGGTCATGATCGCGAGGCGCCAGCGGCCGGAGAGCTGGCGGAGGGTCAGGCGATAGACGGATCCCATGTCAGCTCTCCACCAGGTAGCCGAAGACACTTTCGAGCGAGTCGTCGAGCGGCTCGACGCGCCGGAGGCTCACGCCCGCACGCTGCGCGAGCCGCGGAAGCTCGACCTGCAGGTCGAGCACGTTCCGGCTCAGGATGACGACCGCGCCATCGGGGTCCATGTGCACCGCATCCACCGACGGCAGCGTCACGGCGGCGGAAGCGAGCTCGCGGGGCGCATCGCAGATGACACGCACGTGATACGGCCGCTGGTTGAGCGCCGCGCGGATCGCGCGGAACCCGCCGGACGCGGCAAGCTTGCCGTTGACGATCAGGAGCACGTTGTCGGCGAGCTGCTCCACTTCCTCGAGAATGTGCGACGAGATCACGATCGTCCGCCCCTCCGCCTTGAGCTTCAGCAGGAGCTGCTTGAAGTGCACCCGCTGCCGCGGGTCGGCGCCGTTGAGGGGCTCGTCGAGAATGAGCACCTCGGGATCGTGCACCAGCGTCGCGGCGAGGCGCATCCGCTGGCGCATGCCGCGCGAGTACGTCTCCATCGAGCGGTGTTGCGCCTCCTCGAGGTCGACCAGCGCCACCGCGCGGTCCACCGCGCGCTCGAGATCCGGGACGCCGCGGAGCTTACCCATCGTGCGCACGAAGTCGCGCCCCGTCATGAAGCCGTACACGGTCTCGTGCTCGGACATCACGCCCATCCGCCGGTAGAGCGGCGGATTGTCCCGCACCGGCTCGCCGAACACCGTGACGCTCCCCGTCGACGTCTCGGCGAGCCCGGTGATCATCCGGAGCAGCGTCGTCTTCCCCGCCCCGTTCGGGCCGAGAAGGCCGGTGATACCGGGCGCGATGTCGAACGAGATATCGCTCACGGCCACGACGCTTCCGAACCAGCGCGAGACGCCGTCGACCCTGATGACGGCCGTCATGGCGCGAGCCTCCGGTAGCGCGCCCAGAGCACCGTTCCGGGCACGATGATCCACGCGAAGTACCACGCGACGCGCACCCACGCCGGAAGGTTCCCCGCCGGCGCGTCCTCGGTCACTTCGCTGACCTCGCCGAAGATGATGTCGTTCACGTGCACCGGGATGTTGGAAAGATTGAACATCGAGAGCCATTCCCCGGCCTTTCCGCCGATGTCCTCCGCCATGCCGACGGTGAACGGCGCCGAGATGACGAAGAGGCCGACGAGGAAAACCGAAGCATACGCGCGCCGCGTCGTGAACGAAGCGGTGAGCAGCGAGAGCGTCGTGGCGTACGCGGCCATCACGACCCCGGCTGCGAGGAACCGGGGAACGTCGAGCCAGTGCGCGCGGAGGTATTCCATCGGCGCAGGGTCGCCGCCGGAGAGACCGAGGAAGAGGATCATCTGCGGCAGCCAGGCGGACAGCGTCATCACGGCCAGGAACGCTGCCCAGCGGGACGCGATGTAGTCCGTTCCCGTGAGCGGCCGCACGCGGTAGAGGTGAATGACGCCTTGCCGGCGATCGGGGCAGAGGAGCTCCGGCCCCACGACGGCGGCGAAGACGAAGAGGATGATCGACGAGATCCCGTACAGGTCGACGTGCGATGGCAGATCCATCTGCTCGGCGGCGCCCGGCCCCGCGATGCGCTCCGCCGCGCCCGCCACGAGCGCCATGACGAGGGCGATGGACACCAGCACGAACAGGAAGAACCAGGGCAGCACTTTCGCGCGCGGTGGACGCCCGAGCCCGAGCGCGGCGCGGATGCCGTCCCGAAACATCGCGCGGCGGGCCCGGCCGCGTCCCTCACGAACTCCAGTGTACCGCTGATAGCCGATGTCGAAGACGGTGCCGGTCATCGCGCGCCTCCCGCCCCGGCGTGCTCGCGCTCGAAC
>DASTUP010000203.1:0-5603 GCA_035759585.1 Gemmatimonadales bacterium
CGGACGAGCTCGCGCTCGAGCTTGGCCGATTCCGTTACCGTGACGACGCCGAACGCCGCCCTCGAAGCCGCGCTGCGCCTGCCGTCCGCTGCCGCGATGCGGGCAGCAAGCTGATCCGCCGTCAGGTCGGCGGATCGCCGCCCGGCCGCCTGCGTGCGCCGCATCTCGACCACGCCCCCGGTGCGAGCCGCCGCGGCGGTGAGCGGGCTCCAGAACGAGAGATCCGGCGCCGGACCCTTGCTGCCGTGGAACTGCAGCGACGCGATCACCAGCTCGCGCTTCGCGCGAGTGGCGGCGACATAGCGGAGGCGCTCCTTCTCCGCGTGCAGGAATTCCGCCTCCGTCGCTTCCATCTCGTTCCATCCGACCGGCTGGGCGACGATCTCCGACTCGAATTCCGACTTGTTACAGCAGATCCGGAGTCCGCCGGTCGCCCGGCCCGTCGCCTCGCGAACGACGTGGGCGTTGATCGGGTGCTCCCCTTCCCTGATCGGCGCGGCCAGGATCACGATCGGCGCCTCGAGTCCCTTCGCCTTGTGCAGGTTCATCACCCGGACCGCATCACTCCGGCCGGGAAGGAGTGAGGACTCGCCTCCATCGGCCTCCCGAAGCGCCTCGATCGTATCGATGGCGCCGCTCAGCGTGAGCCCGCCCGCGCGATCACCACGGAGCGCCTCCACGAGATGCAGCAGGGCGCCGGCCCGACTGTCGCCCAGCGGCTGGCCGGCCGCATACGCGAGGATGCCGGCATCGTCGAGGATTCGCTCGACGAGCAGGTCGGGCCGCAGCCGCTGCGCCGCGATCCACCACTCGTGAAGCTGTACCAGGCCGCGCTCCGCCACCGTCTCCGAGCGTCCCGGCCGGAGCGCAATGGAAAACTCGACTCCCGCGCTCCTGCTCTCGTAGAGGTCCGCCGGGCTGCACCCGAAGTAGAGACCCTCGAGCGCGGCCGCAACGGCCACCGGATTCGCCGGATCCGCGAGCGCCTGAAGCACGACGACGAGCTCCCGGAACTCGAGATCGCGGACCACGGCCCCACCGGCGACCGACGCCGGAATGTTCCGGAGCGCGAGGGCCCGTGCATAGGAGTGAAGCGATGCCTTGTTGTAGGCGAGGATCAATACATCGCCCGGCGTGCAGGTGCCGGCCCGCACCCGCGCTTCGATCCACGAGGCGACGCTCTCCGAGCAGGCTGAGAGAATCTCGTCCTTGTTGTTCGCGGCTGGCACGACCGGATACACGTACACCCCATCCTGTCCCACGGGCTCGTTGCGCGTCCGGAGCGGCGCGAACGCTGCCTGGCGCTGCGTCGCCGCGGCGGGAAAGGCGGTCCGGAAATAGCCGTCCACCAGGTCCTCGACCGGCCTGACCGAGCGGAAGTTCTCCACCAGCTCGAGCACCGTCCCGCAGGCCGCGATCCGCTGCTTCACCAGCTCGTACGTCTGGATGTCGGCGCGGCGGAAGCGGTAAATGCTCTGCTTCGGATCTCCCACCACGAAGAGCGCGCCACTCCTCGGCGTCACGCTGCGCCAGTCGTCCCCCTCATCGGGTGGCGAGGCGAGCAGGAAGCAGAGCTCCGCCTGGATCGGGTCGGTGTCCTGGAACTCGTCGACGAGAAGGTACCGGTACCGTTCACCGAGCGAATGGCGGATTGCCGGATTGTCGCGCAGGAGCGCGACGCTGCCGAGGAGAAGGTCTTCGAAGCCGAGCCGGCCGGTTGCGCGGCGCTCACGCGCGAACTCACCGGCGGCGGCCTTGAGCGCGCGCATCACGAAGTGATAGCGGTGCTCCCGCCACGTGCGCAGCACCTCGGCGATGTCGTGCTCGAAGAGATCCACCCACTCCGCGCAGAGCGCCTTGGCGGTCGGCTTGTCGATCCATCGCTTCTGCACGACGGCGATGTTCGATGACGAGATCGTCGCGAGCGCATCGCAGAACTGGCGGGTCTCCCCCCAGTCCGTAATCCGCTCGAGGCGGCGGAGGCGTCGAATCACGCGCTGAAGCCTGTCCCACCCGCCGTCCGGCTCTTCGTCCGGCATGTTGGCCTGCGTACGGGCCAGGAGCTTCCCGAGCTTCTGGCGGCAAGGCGCACAGTTCGGGGCCGCGACGGCGGGAGCAGGAAACTCGACATCCGGAAAGCGCACGACCTCCTGGAAGCCCTCGAGGAGCGCGCGCGGGTCGATGCCCCGTTCGCGCAGCTGCTCGAGCGCTTCGCCACCGGACCGGCGCTCGCGCTCGAGCCATCGGTTCCAGAATCCCTGGCGGATGCCGGGCCACTCCTCCTCGCCGATTTCCTCGAAGGCCGGGTCGATCCCGGCTTCGAGCGGATGCTCGCGCAGAAGCCGCGCCGCAAACGAGTGGATCGTGCCGACGAACGCGCGATCGAGATGCTCGCGGGCCAGCGAAAGGCGCGCGCGCCGCTCGGATCCCTCGTCGGAGCCGCGCAGGCGCTTCTCGAGCTCCGACTCGAAGCGCTCGCGAAGCTCGGCGGCGGCTTTCCGCGTGAACGTCACCGCGGCCAGCCGCTCGACTGCCGTGCCGCGCTCCACGTGGGCGAGCATCCGGTCCACGAGGCTCTTCGTCTTGCCGGAGCCGGCGCCGGCTTCGACGAGCATGTTCGGGTCGAGGTCGCGGGCGATCCGGTCGCGCGCCGCCTGGTCCACCGGAATCCTCATGAGCCGCTCCTGCGAGCGAGCATGGCCTGATAGGCCGGGATCCCGGCGGCGCTCTCCGCGGCCCAGCGGGCGCGGATCGAATCCACCTTCCCGAATCGATTGAGGCTCACGCGGCAGACCGGCCCGTAGTCGCAGTACCTGCAGTCGTCACATTCGGTGGTGGGGACGTATTCCCCTTTCATTATATGCGTCAGCAGGCCATCGATGATCGATGCCGCTGCAGCGAAGTCGGCGGTGCCATAAACCACCGACTCGCTCTCGCCCTTTACCGTCGGAAACCGGTACTCGAAGGTGGCGACATCGGCACCGAGCTTCGCTTTTGCACCCGCCGCATAGACCGCTGCCTGCAGGTTTCTCCCGGCGTTGAAAGGGCCGAGGTCGTCGTTCTGGCGATACCGTGTCGAGCGACCTGTCTTGTAGTCGATCACCCGCAGCCGGCCATCGGCGAGCTGGTCGACGCGATCGATGAAGCCGTGGACCTGAAGCTTTCCATCACCAAGGGCGAGCTCCACGAGACTGTCGTGACCGAAGCGAAGCTCGAACTCGAGCCACTTTCCGTCGGTGCCGCCCGCGATCGCGTCGCGCTCCGCCTGGAGGAATGCGCGGGCCGATTGCCGGATCTCCGTCGCTTCCGACTCGAAGACCGCCTCGCTCGGCGGCGGCACCTTCTCGCGCCACTCTCCGAGCAGGTCGTCGGCCAGCTCGATGATCGCATTCTCGGCCGCGGACTCGACGATCTCGCGCTGCCGCCCGGCGTAGCTGCGGGCAAAGCGCTCGAAGAGCGCGTGCAGCAGCGAGCCGCGCTCCATTGCGCTGAGCCACGTCTCGGGATCGTACTCCGGATCCTCGGGCGGCTTCACGCCGAGGCCGTAGCTGTAGAACCAGGCGAGAGGACACTTCGCCAGCAGCTCCAGCGACGATGCGGAGAGCGGGCGCGCCGATTTCCGCGGATCGAACCGGCCCGCCGCGGCGGCAATCAGGCCATGGTGCCTCGTGAGGTCCGCACCATCACGTTCCGCCGCAGCGCGCAGCCCGTGGTCGAGCGACGCGAAGGCCGCGCGAACCGGTGCTTCACCGTCGAGCAGCAGCGGCCCATCCACGAGGCTCGCCAACCAGACTTCGCGGGCGTCGAGCGGCTCGCGGCCCGACGGGACGGCGCAGGCGGGAACACCGAGAGCCTTGCGAAGGGCCTCGTAGTCGAGCGACGGATCGCCCCGCTGAAGCCGGAAGGCATCGAGAAGCTGGTGCGCGGAACCCACCGCGGCACCGTCCGACCCGGTAACGGAAAAGGAAAGCGTCACCGTGCCGCGCAGTCGTGCGAGGGTGGCCGCAACCAGCCGGGCTCGCTCCTCGCGACGAACGGCGGTCGTCGGGAGGTTCTGCCCGTCGATGGCTATCCGGCTCTCGTCGTTGAGCATCGCGTCCTGCACGCGTGGCCCCGCCACCCGGTCTGCGTCGAGCCCGACGACATAGCAGAACGGCCGGCCGGTGAGTCCGCCGTGCGCGATGTCGGTGAGGTGCACCGCGCCGCCATGGGAGCTCCACGGCTTCCGATGGTCGCTCGCCTCGGTCCACGCGCGGAGATCCGCGAGTCCATCGCGCAGCTCCGCGAGCGCCGCGCCGAACGTCGTTTCCTCCCCTTCGAGCGACGCGAGCTGGAGTATGCGGTTCCGGAGCCGCGAGGCCGTGCGCTGCTCCACTTCGCCATGAAGCGGCAGAAGCTCGAGCCAGGCCAGCGTCGCTTCGGCGAGCGCATCGACGGAGGTATGAACCTGCCGGTCGCTTCCGCGCTCCGGAACCTCGGGGGTCACCGCCAGGAGGCGATCGAGCAGCGCGGCGAGCGCATCCGCGGATGCCTGCGCCGCCGCGACTCGCGCCTCGAACGCGGCGGCGTCCTCGTCTTCACGCGGACCACGGGCGCGCGCATGACCGGGATCGCGCAGCCGGCGAACCGCATCATCGTACCGGGCCCGTCCCCAGCCGATGCCGAGCGACCGGAACGTCCTGGCGAGCGCCGTGGAGGCGATGGGGGAATCGGGAAGACTCAGGTCTCCTGCTTCGAGCGCTTCGCGGACGAGATCCGCGGGAAGGCCGTCGCCGAGCCAGTCGAGCCAGCGCTCGAGCGCGCGGCCCACGCGGGTCAGCGAGAGCGAGTGGCCGGTGAGGAACGAGCAGGAAATCCCGCAGCGCGCCGCGACGGCGTCGAGGGCGAGGCCGTACGTATCCGGATCGGTCGTGATGATCTCGACCTGGTCCCACGTCGCGCCCGCCTCGAGTGCGCGCCGCAGGACCTCACGGATCTCGTTGACGGGAGATGCGGCGGCGAAGAGCGAAAGGCCGGCGGAGCCGTGTGGCCCCTCGGCTGCTTCTCCGGCAAGGGTCCGCGCACCTCGCGCCGCAAGACGTGCGAGGAGCTGGCCCGGAAGCCCGCGATCACGAAGCCCGGGCGCGACGACGAGCTCGCCGTCGAGGACGTACGGCGCCTCGCGATCGAACGCCTCGATCGCCGAGCGGAAGACGGCGGCGGAATCGGCCAGTCGATGGGCGTCCAGCAGGCACTCGAACCGCTCGAGCACGAGCGCCACGTCGTATGCGGGTGTACCGCGGGCCGTGCGCGCCCGGATCCGTCCCGGCGCGATGCCGGCCGTGCGCAGCTCGAGCACCGCGTCGCGCACGGCCTTCCGGAACCCGAGCCCACCCGCCAGCGAAGCGAACCCGGCCGACACTTCCTTTCCGGCAACGGCGCCGGTGAGCGCGCGATCCACCAGCGCCGCGATCTCGACGTCTCCCGCGATGCGCACCCCGCGCTCGTCGAGCGGCACGAGCGCCAGGTCTCCGGCGATGCTCCGGAGCGTGGCGGCCTCCCATCCCACCCATCCCCCGGTTCGCCGCGCCAGCGCAAGGAGCGCCTCGCGCCCCCAGTTGATC
>DASTUP010000204.1:0-5609 GCA_035759585.1 Gemmatimonadales bacterium
AGCCACGTTCCCGCAGGTCCCCCTGCGAGCCCGCCGAAGATGATGCCGATCGTCGCGGCGGCGAGGGCGAGCGGTGCCGCGCCGCGCAGGCCGGCGTCCTCGAACACCGGCGCGAAGGCCATCCCGGTCGCGGGCCCGCCGACCAGCGTGACGGATCCCGCCATCACGCCGAGGAGGGGGTGGGCGTCGAACAGGCTGGCGATCCCCATGCCGAGAAAATTCTGCACGAAGCAGAAGGCCGTGGCGAGCAGCAGGAAGACGCCGACCTGGATTCCGCCGGCCCGCAGGAGCGCGAGGCTCGCGCCCATGCCGATGGATGTGAAGAAGGCGACGCTGAGGAGTGGCTGCGCGCTCGTGTCGAGCGTGAGCGAATATCCGAGCTCGCGCGCGACCACGACGGCACCGGTGAAGAGCAGGCCCCCGATCACCGCCGCCGGGATGTTCAGCCGGTCGAGCCAGGCGAGCCGGCGGCGCAGAAGAATGCCGCCGAAGTAGACGACGGCGGCGAGGGTCAGGGTCTGCAGGAGGTCCAGCTCGAGAGTCCCGTTCATCGGCACCATGATGCACGTGATCGTCGGATTCGGCCAGTGGGCAGCGGCTCCGGACGGTACCGCGATGACGCGAGCTGTGTGATGCCGGTTGCAGACGGCCGGGCACCCGAGTGGCAGGTTACGTGCGGCGCCTCATCGAATGGCAGGAGGCGCCGTCAATCCCTCGGAGGCACCATGCATATCCTCGCGTGGATCGGTATCGCGCTGCTGGTCTGCTGGACGATTCTGGCGCTCGGGCTCGGGATCCTGAGCGCGATCGTTCATGTCTTTGCCGTGGTGGGCCTGATCCTGCTGGTCTGGGGTCTCGCGAAGCGGTCGAAAATGCTCGGCTCGAGGATCTGAGGAATCGGAGCACCGGTACGGCAAATCAGTGATGGCGCTCGCGCAGCCTGCGCCGATCGACCACCCTGCCCCCCTGGATCACGTGCGTGATCCGCCGGGTGTTCCAGATCTCCGCCGTCGGGTCCCGGTCGAGGATGACCAGGTCCGCAAGCTTGCCTACCTCGACGGTCCCGAGATCCTCCTCGGCGCCCATGATCCGGGCGGCGTTCAGCGTTGCCGCGCGGATCGCCTCGAGCGGCGAGAGCCCGGCGGCAACCAGCTCCTCCATTTCCATGTGCACGCCCGTCGGCAGTTGCCAGATGTCGGTGCCCGTTCCGACCGTCACCCCTGCCCGTGACAGGGTGCGAGCAGCCTGCCGAGCGCCGTTGGCGGCTCGATTCATTTCCCGGCGCCGCGCCGAGTCCATGCCGGTCATCCAGCCGAAGCTGCCGGGCTCCGGCAGAAACGGCCTGACCTCGGCGTCTGCATCGAGCATGGCCGCACGTTCGAGTCGCGCGGCAAAGGCCGGGTACGAAATCGTCGGTACGACGGCGATTCCACCAGCTCGATAGAGCTGCACGATGTCGTCGTACGGAGCGCCGCCGCCGCGCGGGGGGCAGAAACCGATGTGCTCCTGCGCATCGATGCCGGCAGCCACCAGCGGCAGTGGGTGGGCGCAGTGACCGGTTGCCCGCATTCCACGGCGATGCCCTTCCATGACGAGCCGGGCATTGATGTCCCACCGCCGAAACGTCCGCGTCTTGACGTGCTGGGCCCCGAAGAGCGCAGCGAGTGCGATACTCCGAGCCGCGTGCCCGGAATCCGCTTCCGGCTCGATGCCGAGACCATCCTCGGTATCCCATGCCCAATCGGTGTAGAGCTGGAAGCCTCCATATGCCAGCCGCGGGCCGGCGAACGCCCCCGACGCGACCCCTTCGGCATGGGCCACGAGCGGCGCCAGCGGCGCGCCCTGGTCGCGCAGGGTGGTGATGCCAAAATAGAGGAACCCCGGCGCCAGGTCGGGGCGATACAGATGCGCGTGGAGGTCCACGAGTCCCGGCATCACGTACCCGCCCGCGGCATCGAGAACTTCGCGCGCCGGATCACGCCTCGACCCACCGTCGAGTGCACCGACGGGGGCGATGGCGGCAACCCTTCCACCTTCCAGAAGGATGTCGCGCGGTGCGGTCGCCGGCGCACCGGTGCCATCGACGATCCGCGCGTTCCGGATGAGCAGTGGCCGCGGGGTCGGCGGAGTATAGGAAAGGGGCCAGCCGAGCCGCCGTTCGCGCCCGTCCGTCTCGCGTAGCCGGAGACCTCCTTCCGAGACGAACAGCAGCGTGCCGTCGGCCGCCGCGGAAAGGAACATCGCGGGATCCGCGCCGAGAGGGATGGGCGAATGCACCGACTCGGCGGCGACCGGCGCGAGCCAGAGCCGTGCATGGCGGATGTATGCGAGCCCGTTCGGCGTCCACCGCATGTAGAGCGGAGAGTCGGGGAAGCCGGCGAGGGTCCGGCGCTTCCCGTCGAGCGCCGTCTCGATCCCCTCGGTCGGCGAACCGGGGCTCCATCCTCCGGCAGTCCGGAGGAGCGCGTCGGATCGCGGAGACCAGACCGGAACGTCGGCGGTCGAGGCGGTCCAGGGCAGCGCGAGGGAATCGAGCAGCTTCGTGTCTGAGACCTCGTCCAGATTTCGCACCCGCGCGCTCGCAACCCGGAGATGCGCAGCGCCGCCGCCCGGCTCGTGCACGAATGCGATGTGCCGTCCGTCGGGGGAGAACGCCGGGAACACCTCACGGCCCGGCATTGCCGTCACGCGATACGTCGCACCGCTCGCGACGTCGGCTGCATGGATGTCTTCTTCGCCGAACCGCCCCGCCGACCATGCGACGATGCCGCCGGGCGACCAGGTGAGGTGCCTCGCGCTCGGTGGCACGTCGGTCACCGCCCTGGGGCGGCCGTCGACCGGCATCACCCAGAGCTTTCCGAGCGCGAGCATCGCGATGCGCGCTCCGTCCGGCGCGAGTGCGAGACCGGTAAAGCCGCGGGCCGGCTCGGCGCGGCCTGGAACGGGGAAATGCGCCTGCGGAAGCTCGCGCCGAGGCCGCTGGAAGGTGAGCTCTGCCGTGAATGGGACTTCCACCGGCTTCCGGGCGGGCCAGGCAATTTTCCAGATCCGACCATCCGCCGCGTAGACCACATGGCCGTCCGGCGTCCAGCGAATTCGCGTCGGCGACACATCCGCGTGTGAAGTGAGAGGTATCGGCTTTGCGTCGCGTGTCGCATCCTGCACCCAGACCTGCACCACGCCTGACGAGTCAGCCGCGAAGTACGCAATGCGGCGCCCTTCCGGTGCGAATGCCGGCGCGAACACCGCTGTTCCCTCGGGGGTGAGCGGCGTCGCCGTACCGCCATCGCGGCCCACCACCCACAGCCGTCCGCCCGCGCCAACTCGCGGCATGGCTTCGACGAAGGCGATCCGCTCGCCGTCCGGATGCCATGCGGGATCGCGAACGCGAGAGGACGGGACGCCCTCGATCCGCAGCCGGCGCGTCGACCCGCCGTCGGGATCGAGCAGCTCGAGGGTGCTCGCCCATTCCGCACTCCCGTCCGTCACCGGAGCGACACGGGAGAAGACGATCGTGCCACCATCCGGAGACCACGCAGCGCTCCCCTCGAAGCCATCGGGGTCGGCGAGCTGTGTCAGCTGCCGCGGCGGCCCGTCGCCCTCCAGCAGCCAGAGACCGGTGCGGCCATGCCGCTCGGCCCGGAAGACGATCCGGCGCCCGTCTGGGGAGTACGACGGATCGGAATCCTCGGCCGTATCCCGTACCGCGTCGGTAAGCGGGCGCGCGGCGCCTCCGTTCTCCCTCATCTCCCACAGCTGGCCGAGCAGATCGAAGGCGATCCGTCCATCGGCCGCGACGTCCAGGGCGAGCGCCGTTCCCTCGGCAACGCGGATCGAGATCGTTTCGGTCGATGGAATTGCCGGCGCCGGCGCACGCGGCGGCGGCACCGGGGATCCGCTGCAGGCGCCGAGGAGGGGCAGGATGACGAGCAGCAGGCGGCGGGGAAGCTGCATGGTCTCCTCCGGTCGGAGTTCATGCGACTCTTCAGCGGAATGAATCTGGCGCGGGACCGGGCCGACGGTAAGGCGGAGGCATCAGTCGGGGCCCTCGTCCACTATATCCACGTCGAAAGGGAGACCGTCATGGCCCACGACTTCGTCTTCCGACGGATCGATGAAGAGCCTCACCACGCGGGTGTCGCGGCCATCGATGACGCGCTCGAACGTGACCTGCCCCTCCCGGCCTCCGGTGCGGATCCGGAGTCGCGCGCTCTCCGGTGAGAGCTGCGTGAATCCCGCGACGTCCCGGCGCTTCGGGTAGGTGTGGACATCGATCTCCCGGGCGAGGAATCGATAGTACTGCTCGGCGTACTCGGCGAGCTGCTGCCTGCGAGCCCTGATTCCGCGGACGAGCCGCGCGCGCTCG
The DNA here is from genome assembly GCA_035759585.1 of Gemmatimonadales bacterium. Taxonomy (GTDB): domain Bacteria; phylum Gemmatimonadota; class Gemmatimonadetes; order Gemmatimonadales; family GWC2-71-9; genus CAMLLJ01. The sequence continues at coordinate 4,367 of DASTUP010000204.1, forward strand.
AGGGCCACGAACGGCGCGGGCAGCTCCTCCACGGCCGCCTCGATCACGGAATCCGGAAGCGCAGCCTGTACGTCGCGCGCCGCCGACACGAAGTCCCCGCGCTCCAGCTGGTTCAGGATGATTCGATCGATCTCACGAGCGGATCGTGCAAGGCGGGCCACCGGCGGGAACTCGTCCGCGAAGCCCACATAGCTCGGGAACACGACCCGGGCGACGGCCGCGGTGAAGCCGTCGATGTGTCCGAGCGCCCAGTCCCGATCCTCCGGGATCGGCCGCCATGTCGTTTTTCCATCGACGATCCGGCGCCCCCACCGCCACTGGCCGGGATGCCGGTCCCAATCGCCCACGAGAAAATCGAGCAGCCGGACTCTCAGGTAGGTTTCGCCGTCAAAATTGCTGTTCGGATCGGTCCGCACGGTGTCGAAGGCGAAGTCGCTTCCAACGATGCGTGCATAGCCGCCGAATCCCGGGCGCCCGCCGCTCCGCTCGTCGGCGTGCACCGCGAAGAGACCCACGCGCCCGGCGAACAACGCACGATACTGGCCGAGGCGGGGATCGTTCGGCATGACGACGGCCACGGGCCTCGGCGCGCTGATCTCCAGCGCATCCTGCAGGCTCGCGACGACGACGGCGCTGAACGGCAGCTGCGCCGCCATCTGGTCGTCGAACAGGTCGCCGACCGGTCCGTCGCGCAGCCGCTCGGGAAGCATCAGCGCCTGCTTCACCACCGGGCGGAAATCGTACTCGAGGCCGTCACGGCCGGTGAGCCGGAGCCCGACCGTCTGCCTGCCGCCGACGATCTCCTTCGGATGGAGGCCGCCGGCCACCGAGTCGAGGTCGAGCACCGGCAGTCGCACCGGCACCTGCCAGAGATGCCGGTTGAGATCGCCGGCAAACAGCCGGCGCAGCTTCCCTGCCGGATAGGTTCGTCCGGGCGTGGTCGTGACGGAGTCGATCCCGTGCAGCAGCACGCGCGCGGGCACTGCGACCGGCGCAAGCTCGGCATCCGCCGGGTCCGCGGAATCGACGGTCGTGATGCGCGCTTCATCCGTCCACCATGGCGTTCCAGGCGCGACCGTGTCGGGCGAGACGGGCGCCAGCTCGCGCGGCCGCTTCGATGGACCCAGGAGCGATGCCGAGTAGACGATCTCGAACGCGTTGGCACCTTCCGCCATACACTGCCCGAGCGCATCGTCCGGCCCATCGCACTTGAGCCACTGCCGGTCCCCGCCGACGACGAAGA
>DASTUP010000205.1:0-23376 GCA_035759585.1 Gemmatimonadales bacterium
AACGCCTCGAGCTCGGTCAGGACAGCCTCGGGAATTTCGCCGGGCGGGAGGTAATGGTCGGACGGCTCCCAGTCGCTGATGAGCCGCCCATCCTCGTCCCGGAAGCCGCCTGCCGCCACGAGAATCAGATCGTACAGCCACCAGATGCCCAGGCCGCCGATCGTGATGAGCATCAGGATCGCCGTATTCGTCTTCCCGGCATAGAATCGGTGCGCCCCGAAAACGCCGAGGAAGAAAGCAAGAACGAGCGCCACGGTTCGGGACCGGTCGGACGGCCCGCCCGGATCGGTTGGTTCGCGCATGGGACTCCGTCGATTCGAGGTAACAAGTGCGCCCGGGTGGACTCGAACCACCGACCCACAGCTTAGAAGGCTGTTGCTCTATCCAGCTGAGCTACGGGCGCCGAGTGGCGATCAATCATAGCGTCGACTCAGGGGGCCCGGAAACCCCGGCCATCGGCCGCCCGTACAGCGTCAAGCGATGTCCTGCAATTACCCTGTACCGGAGAACCCACCTTGCGCCGGCTCCCTCAGCTCCTCATTCCGCTCGCGCTCGCCGCATGTGCCTCGAACCCGACGCCGACCCCGCCTGAGGCCGCCGGTGCCACGCGACGCGCGCCGACCAGCGGAGAGGAGCTGCTCGAGCAGATGCATGCCACCTACTCCGGAACCTGGTACCGGACCCTGACGTTCGTGCAGCGCACTTCGTTTCCGAACCGGCCGGCGGAGACCTGGTACGAGGCCGGCGCGATTCCCGGGAAACTCAGAATCGACATCGCGCCGATCGACAGCATGAATGCCACGATGTACGTGGGGGATTCCGCCTACACCTTCCGCCGGGGCCGGCTCGTGAACTCCCGGAAGGACCGGAACCTCCTCATGACACTCGGCTTCGACGTCTACGGCCAGCCGCCCGCAACCACCGCGGCGCAGGTGGCCGAGCAGGGAGTCGATCTTTCCCGGATTCAGCAAGGTACGTGGCAAGGCCGGCCGGTCTGGATCGTCGGCGCCGCTGCGGGCGATACCACGTCGAGCCAGTTCTGGGTGGACGCCGAGCGGATGCTCTTCGTGCGCCTCATCCAGAAAGTGACCGGCCAGAACAATCAGGGCGCCATGCTGGACGTCGAATTCAACAAGTATCAGCGGCTGAGCGGTGGCTGGATCGCTCCCGAAGTCGTCATTCGGATCAATGGGCGGGAAATCATGCGCGAGGAATACCGCGACATGCGCGCCGACGTCGACCTGCCGCCGGATCTGTACACGACGACGGAGTACCGCCGGCCGGGGTGGGTCGACGCTTCGGTACAATAGGATTATCCTACGCGCCGTTGCGGGGTGTGGCGCAGTCCGGTAGCGCGCCTGCTTTGGGAGCAGGAGGTCCCGGGTTCGAATCCCGGCGCCCCGATGTGGTCGGACGATCGGAATGTCGGACAGCCAAGGCGAACGGCAACGGGGCCCCACATGATGTGGGGCCCCGTTCCTCGTTCCTGGCCAGGCCGCCGATTACATCCGATGAGTCGTCGAGGTGTCGCCCTTGCCTGTCACGCGATGCCAGGCATCGCGCACCGAGTCCTTGATGTCCTCCCAGGTCGACTGCCCACGATGCTCATACTTCTCCCACCCGCTCCTGAGCTCTGGTTCCGCCTCGTCCCACGTCCGGTTAGGACTGCGGCCGGCATTTTCGAAGCCGTAACGATACGCGCCACGGTAGTAGTCAAAGTCCTTGCCCGACCGGGCGTACGGACGTGAGCTGAAGTTGTCCCGCCACCAGCGCTCCTCGGTATTCCAGTCGCTGCGGTTGGCGTCGGAGAAATTCCGTTGGTTTGCCATCCAGTCCTCCAGTTCTGCATGAGTGCCCTGTCACGGCAATTCCGATTCGTCTTCCATGATTACTGCCACGCCCCGGAATGGAGCGTGACAGGCCTCACACTTTTCCAGCGCCAGTTCGGCGCACATGTCCGCGGGTGAGGCCGACTCTCTGGCTGGAGTCGCCGAGCCTCGTAACCGCGATCACATTCACAAGAGCCTCAGGCGCGTAGGTTTCGAATCGACGCAGGATTCACTCTCGCCAGAGGATCAAATGTCCCTGCTGCTCGAGCGGCTCCACCACCTCGCCGCGCTGCCGCCTTCCGATCTGCCGGTGATCAGTCTCTATCTCAACACCCAGGCGAACCAGCATGGTCGCGACGAATACGAGCGCTGGCTCGACAAGGCGCTGACCGAGCGCGCCGCCGAGCTCCCGGAGCGAGGCCCGGCGCGCGATAGCTTCGACGCAGACGTGACGAAGATTCGTGCCTGGCTTTCCGAGGAGCTCGAGCCCTCGACCAACGGCGTCGCCATTTTCGCGAGCAGCGGCGCCGGGCTCTTCGAGGCGATCCAGCTGCAGGCGCCGGTGGATGACCATCGCCTCCATATCCAGGACCAGCCGCACCTCTTTCATCTCGCACGTATTCACGACGCGTACCCGCGCTTCGCGATCGTGCAGCTCGATACCAATTCCGCGCAGATCGTGGTCGCGGCGCTCGGCAGGGTCGAGCTCGAGCACGGCATCGAGGGCCAAAAGACGAACCGGAGCGAGGCGGGTGGCTGGTCGCAGGCGCGGTTCCAGCGACGCGCCGACAACCTCTACCAGCAGCACGCCAGGGAAGTCGTCGATGCGCTCGACGTGATCGTGCGCGAAGAGGGCATCCGCCACGTGGTGCTCATCGGGGACGAGGTCATCATTCCGCGGCTTCGGGAGGAGCTCCCGAAGCACCTCGAAGAGAAGGTCATCGGCGTGCTCCGGCTCGATTCGAGCGCAACGAACGATGAGATCGTCGCCGCGTCGCTGGCGGCCATGCGAGCGGCCGATGCCGCCGCAGACGAGGCGAAGGTCGAGGCCGTACTCGATGGGTGGCGCAGCGGCGGGCTCGGCGTGGCCGGCATCGAGGAGACCCTTGCGGCGCTGACACGCGGACAGGTGGCAGAGCTCGTGCTGACGGCCAGGTTCGAGGCTGACCATGCCGAACCGGAGGCGGTGGATGGGTCGGTGCTCCCCGAGGTTCCCTCCGGCAGAGGGCGGCGCACGCAGACGGTCGACCTGCCGGCGCAGGCCGTCCTTCAGGCGCTCGCAACCGGGGCTACGGTCACATTCATCGAGAACGAATCCGCGCTCGACGAAGCATGCGGCGTCGGCGCGATACTCCGGTTCTCACTTCAGGCGGCGTGACGGCGCGAGGAGCATCCATGGGAAAGAACAAGGCGGACGACAATTACAACAAGGATTACTACACCGCGGCGGGAATTCCCCAGCCGGGAGCGGAGATCGTACCGGACGAGGAGAAGGAGAAGCTCGGGCGCCGCATCAAGGAAGCGCAGGAGGAGGAAGTGGAGCTGAGCGGGCCCGATGCGGACCCCGAGATTGCGCGGGCAATGGGCGCCCGAAAAAAGAAGCGCTAGCCGGAGCAGCCCCGCAGTTAACCGAGCGCTTCGACCAGCTTCGCGAGAGCGCGGCCGCGATGGCTCACGGCCGCCTTTTCGTCTGCAGTCGCTTCCCCGAAAGTCTTGCCCAGCTCGTCACTCCTGAACCAGGGATCGTAACCGAAGCCTCCACTGCCGCGTGGCTCGGTCATGATCGTTCCCGTGCAAGTTCCTTCGAATATCTCGGGGAACGAGGAAGGCGTGCGCAGGAGCACCAGCACGCACCGATACCGTGCCCTCCGACGAGGCTCCTCGGCCCCGAGCAGGCGACGTCTCAGCTCGGCGTTGTTTGCGGCGTCGATCTCGTCTGCGGAGCCGGACGCGCCGGCCCAGCGCTTCGACCGGACGCCGGGCGCGCCACCGAGCGAGAGGACTTCGAGTCCGGAATCATCGGCGACCGTCGGCAGACCCGACCGCTTTGCGAAATACTCGGCCTTCTGCCGCGCGTTGGCCTCGAAGGTCTCACCCGACTCGAGAAGCTCCTCGGCCGGTGTTTCGAACACGCCGGCGTCATCGGGGAAGAGAATCTCGTGCCCCGCCCCCTCCAGAGCGCGAGCCATCTCGCGCTGCTTCCCTGCGCTCCGCGTGGCCAGGAGCAGCTTCACCAGCCGAGCGCCTCCCGCTGGGCTCCGAAGAGCCGGGTGATGCCGAGACGACCGTAGCCGAGCAGGACATCGAGCTCTTCACGAGAGAACGTCCCATTCTCGCCGGTTCCCTGCACTTCGACGAACCGATCGGGCTCGAGCATCACGAGATTGGCGTCGACGCCGGCGTCTCGGTCCTCGAGGTACATCAGGTCGAGCCGGGGCTCACCGTCGACGATCCCGGCGCTCACGGCAGCGACGAGTGTCCCGAAAGGCGAAGCAATTCCGGTACGCGCGGCAAGCCAGCTGCAGGCATCGACGAGGGCCACGCAGCCGCCGGTGATGCTCGCGGTTCGCGTGCCGCCGTCCGCCTGCAGGACATCGCAATCAATGCGGATGGTGTACTCACCGAATGCCATCGTGCCCATCGCAGCGCGCAGCGAGCGGCCGATCAGCCGCTGAATCTCCTGCGTCCTGCCGCCCGGCCCGCTGCGCTCGCGCGACGTCCGCTCGACCGTGGCCCGGGGAAGCATCGCGTACTCGGCAGTGACCCAGCCGAGACCGGTGCCCTTCCGGAAGCCGGGCACGCCAGGCTCGACGCTCGCCGTGCAGTGCACGAGCGTCCCGCCCATGCGGATGAGACAGGAGCCTTCGGCGTAGGGATTGGCCTGGCGCTCGAGGACGAGCGGGCGAAGGGCATCAGCGGGGCGGCTGTCGGGTCGCGGCATGAAGGAATCCCGGCCGGGCCGGCTCAGAGCGGAGCTTCGGCCCGGGGAGTGAAGCGGAAGGTGTGATTGAAGAACGGGAGGTCGAGCGTTTCGGCGTATGACGTTTCGATCGTGATCGTGCGGCGCCGCCGGATGACGAAGCGATGCGCCTCCACCGGCAGCGCGAGGTCGTCCACCTTGTCTGCGAGCCGCCGCTTGATGACCTGATCGTCGAGGCTCGGTGCGAGCCGCGCGGCGGAGCGCATTTCCTCCTGCAGCTGGTAGTAGCGGATGTAGACTTCGCCGATATTGATCCCGTAATACAGCGCTCCGGCGAAGAGCGCGAGCGAGACCAGGCAGCCGAGCCGGCTTTCTCCGCGGCGTGAGCGAATCACCATTGGGATTGCGCTCCTTCGACGATGTTGACGGTCAGGCGCTGCAGTGCCTCATCCCTTCCCTCACTCTCGGTCTCGCTCCCCGGCTCGTAGTCCCCCTCGACGGTGAGACCCGAACGCTGCCAGATGGTGCGGCTGGTCCGCTGATTGACGATCTCGACATTGACCGTGATCTGGACCAGACGCCGCGTCACATCCACCCGGTTGTTCACATCGTTACCGGTGTACGCGACGGGGACGTCGGGCTCGTAGCGCGTGATGCTCCCGCGCACGAGCGCGTCGGCCGTCTCTTCGCCTTCCTGCCGGAGACCGAGACGCTCCTCGACTGCCGCGCGAACGGCGGCATTCACGTCCTGGGTGAGCGTGGCCTCCGGGGTGCGATTCTCGAATGGAAGCACGGCAACCGTGCGAATCTCCGACGGGAGGCCGCCCCCGCTGAACCGGTAGAGGCAGCCGCCCAGCGAAAGGCTGAGGCTAAGGAGCAGCGCGCCAGAGATCGGGCGGAAACGACTCAGAGGGTGCGCTCGCAGTGAAGGTGAGCGTAAGACGGGCCGGCACGGACGGCACGGTGAGCCGGCTGATGGTGGGGCGCCCGTCGGGACCAAGCTCGGTTTCGACGCGCCCGACGATGCGGCCGGCCTGTCGCGACTCGGCGATCAGGCGGGCCGGAGCAATCCGCCGAAGGTAGGTAACGGTATCGGACCCCGCGGCCCACTGCCAGGCTGTCCCGGCCGAATCCGAGGAACCGCGAAGCGCGGCATCTGACGGCGGCATCCGCTCGACACCGAACATCGCCCACATCAGCGGATAGCTCGGAACGAGGCGCTCGATGATGTCCGGCGGATCGGTCCATCGTGCGCTGTCTCCCACCACGACAGCCGCGCCGCGCCCCGCACCGAGCGGCCCGACGACATCGAGCCGGACCGAATCGGGCGCAGCGATACGCGCCGTGCCTCGCCCACCCGCGGCGCCGCGGTCGTCCTGCAGCTGCCAGCGGAAGCGGACCGTCCGATGGCCAGCCGGGCGCGATGCCGCGACCCAGGTGCTCACCTGATCCCGGCCAACGACCGCGGCAGCATCGGGCACGAGGCTGGCCGGTCGGCTCGGCGCACAGGCGAGGACGGAGAGTGCAAGATAGAACCCGGCGCGGCGGGGGTCAACAAGAAATCGTTGCGGCATCAATAGTTATAGCCGAAGAAGAAGGAAATGAACCCGGGGTCGCGATCGTCCGGATCGAGGCTGTACCCGACGAGGTCATCGGCGCCGAACCGGCGTCCGATATCGAGCCGAAGCACGGCGAGCGGTGCCAATGCAAGGCGAATGCTGCCGCCATAACTGCCGATCGTGGGGCGAGTGGAGCCGCTCCCGAACCAGGCCCGGCCGACATCGCCAAAGAACGCGCCCTGGAACTCGGGAAACACGACGTCGCCGAAAGGCGTTCCGAAGACGAGCCGGTTGAGCAGCGGAAAGCGCAGCTCGTGGTTGGCCATCCACGCGCGCGACCCGATGATGTGGCCGAAGTTCGGATAGCCCCGGAGCCCGACGCTTCCCCCGATGTTCACTCTCCTCGGCCGGTCGCCACCGCTGTAGAAGCCGTACAGCCGGGAGGCGAAGGTCGAGCGCCGTCCCAGGCGAAGGTAGCTGCGCAGGTCTCCCGACAACAGGAAGCTGTCGAACCTGGCGTTGGAGAAGTCACTCGAAAGACCGGCCGTCAGCGCGAGCCGGGTCCCGTCGATCGGTCCGGAGGGAATCCAGAGCGAGTTGTCCCGGACGTAGCTCACGTAGTTCGAGCCGATCCATCCGACGCGCTTGAGATCGTCGGTCTCCGGATCCGGAAGCGCGAAATCGAATCGGTCGGAGTGCTCGATGACCCCGGTGGCCTCGATCCGCGAGAACCGGGAGAGCGGATACCGGATCAGGCCGATCGCGCCGGCGGAACGCTCGGTGAACGACGGCTCGAGATCGCCTTCGAAGACGCGGCCCGCCGCGCGGAATGCGCCGATGCCCCAGTTCACGCGCCGCGTCTGGTTGAGGTAGATCGCGGTGGCGTTGAGGTTCTCGAAGAAGGAGCCGAGGTCCCGGCCCTGAACGGAGCCGATGCTCGCGAAGAGAAGATGATCGCCGAGCAGATCGCTCAGGAGCGCGGCAACGCCCTGTGCGCCGCCGTAGCCCGGCGTCACGGTAACGCCCCCTGCGGCAAAGTCGAGCGTGAGGCGCCGCCGGTACGGAGCATCATCGGCGCCGCCGGTCACGCTGTCGCGCGGGACCGCCCATGCCCAGCCCGGGTCCGGCGCCGAGCGGTCGAGCGTAAATGTCTGCCGCTGCGCCACGGTGTCGAACGGCGCGCGATAGATGTTGTAGCTCGCACCCTGGAACCCGCCGAGCACAAGCCCGCTCCCATCGGGAAGCGGATCCGCGTCGTACGCGCCGGTCCATACCGACGTCTCGCGTCGTCCATTGCCCAGCGTGTCGACCGAGAAAACGTTGAGGACCGTGTCCCGGTTCGACGTGAAATACACCCGTCCGTCCGGTCCCCAGGCGGGCGTCTCGTCGACCCACTCGCCGCGCGTGAGTGGCTCCGTCCTCAGGGCGGCGAGGTCGAGGCGAAAGAGATTCATGGCCCCTTTGCGCCCCGCCTCGCCGCGGTCGGAGGCGAATACGACGGTGCGCCCATCGGGGCTCGGCGCCGGATCGAGGTCCTGGAAGGGGTCGTTCGTGAGGCGCTCCAGCTCGCCTCCGGGCAGCTGCACGCGATAGAGATCGGAAAGCCCGCTTTCCGAGAGCCCGCTGAAGACGACGCTTTGCCCGTCCGGCATCCAGCGCGGCGAGAGCACCGAGACGAGGCCGTCGAACTGGTAGCGTCCGGCGGCGCGGCGGCGCGCCATGTCCCAGACGAGGAGCGCATCGCGATCGTGGTGCCGCGCGGAGAGCAGCAGGAACCCCGGGCGCGAGGCATCGATGCGGCTGTCGAAGGCGTGAAACGATTCGATTGCCTCGGACCGGCCCGAGGCGACGACCGACCGCTCGCGGCCTTCCTCCTCGAGCGCGCGGCGATAGACCGTGAGGTACCCCGTGCGCGGCGAGAGATAGACGATCTCGCCGGGCTCGTCGCCGCCGGCCGAACCGGCGAGGAAGGCGGGCTTGATGGCGAGCCGCTCCAGCTCGCGTCCGGCGAGCGACGGGGGCGCCCGCGTCTCGACACTGGGGTAGTAGGCGCGACGCATCGCGTACAGGAACTCGTCGCTGAGCTCGCTCAGCTTCCGTCCGTAGATCGCCTCGACGGCCGCCTCGAAGGATTCGTACCGCGAGAGCTCGCGGTACATGAGCGCCACCCGCCAATCGCCATAGGTGTCGGCGAGCCAGCGGTGGATGCGGCCGCCGAGCGGATAGACCACGAAGCTGCTGACATACTCGAGCTGACCGATCGGGGGAAGCCGGCCAGTCAGCGTGAGGTCCCGGAGGATCATCTCGTCGCGCGCGTCCTCGCCACCGGACCAGAGCTCGGCCAGCCCTTCGGTCCACCAGAGTGGGAGTACCGGCCGCGAACCACGCGGCGCCGAGTTGTAGCTCTCGGCGATGAGGCTCAGCTGAAAGACGTGCACGAGCTCGTGCCGAAGCGTGTGCCGGAACTCGGCGAGATTGCCGCGGAACGGCATCGTGACACGGCGCTTGAGAAAATCGGTGGCGCCGAGGAGCCCTTCGGGCGGCACGAACGGGAGGATGTTGGTCTGCTCGAAGTCCACGTGCGAGGCGTAGACGATCAGCGGAATCCGCGCGGGCACCTCGTGCCCGAAGCGGATCGCGAGCGAGTCGTAGCTCTCCTCGGCGTAGGCGAGCGCCGTATGGGCAAGCGTCTCCTCGGCCGGGTAGTAGTAGAGGTCGACGTGCTCGCCCTTCAGCACGCGCCAGTCGAAGCGGCGGTACTGGATCTTGTTCTGCCCGAACTCGAAGAACTGCGCATCGGCGGCGCCGGCGGTGGCGGCGAGCAGCGCGATGGCAGCGAGGAGCCTGCGACGGAGCATCGAGCTACCTGCGCGTGTTGCGGATCACGTCTCCCTGCGTGATGCGCATGAGCGACGCATAACTGCCGACGACCCGGCCGAACACGGTGTACGTGCCGTCGAGGTGCGGCTGGGGACCGAGGGTGATGAAGAACTGGCTGGTGCCGGTATCCGGCCCGGAGAGTGCCATGCCCACAGTGCCGAGGAGGTAGCGCTCGCGGTTGATCTCGTCGCGGACCGGCGGCCCGGCAGCGCCCCAGCCGTCACCGCGCGGGTCTCCCCCCTGCACGACGAAGTCGGGCACGACGCGATGCCACCGGCTGCCGTTCAGCACGCCGCGGTCCACGAGCGAGAGAAAGTTCGCAACCGTCATCGGGGCATCGGGGCCGAGAAGCTCGATCTCGACCGAACCGCGCTCGAGCTCGAGCACCACGTGCGGCCGGCGCACCGAATCGGGGGCGACGATGAAGCGGCGCACGAGCTCGCGGTAGTCCTGCACCGTGCGCGACGGGGTCAGGGGATATGCGGGCCCCCAGCGGCGCGTCAGTGAGGGCCATCGTTCTTCCGCCCAGCGCCGAATGACGTAGTTCCGTGGCGTCGCGGCTCGCTGGACGAACTCCGACTCCACGCGCGCTGCCCCGCCGTCAGTGCTGCGGGCGATGGCGAGCAGGCCCTCGAGTGCGGCGAGCGCCGCATCGGGCGCCGTGTCCCGCGCAGCGCGCTCGTAGGCGGCGCTGAGAAGCGGGATGTCCGCCGCCGTCGGGGCTTCGCCGATGATCCCGGCGGCGATGGCGCGGACGGCGACATCGGCCTGCGTGATGAACCGGCGACCCGCCTCGCTCCGCCCCGGCGCGCCTTCGATCCAGGCACCGAGGGCCGCGGCGACGACACGTGGATCGCGATCGTCGAGCAGCATGGGCCGGCCCCCGAGCGCCCCGCTGCCGGCCGCCACCACCGCCCGTTCCTGCCAGCGGGGACTTCCCTCCCATGCGCGCGCCGCCCGCCTGAAGGCGGCGGTGTCGGACCGGGACAGGCCGAGCAGGGCCTCGCGCTGGACCGCAAACGCGGTTCGCGATCCGAACACGCGCTCGAGCGCGGCCGAAGCTTCCGCGCCTCCGATGTCGCCCAGGGTGGATGCGGCCTGGACCCGAACGTTCAGGTTTCCGTCATCGAGCCGGGGCAGCACCTGCGCGACGAACCGTCCGGTATCGAGCGCGGCCAGCGCACGGAGCGCCCCGATGCGTACCCCGGCATCGGGATCGTCCACGAGGCGCGCGATCAGCGCGGCTGCCCCGTCGGGGCCGAGCCGCGACGTCTCCGCGAAACGCCGATTGAATCCGCGCACCGCGTACGATCGGACGGCGGCGACGGGATCGTTGAGTGCATCCCCGAGCGCATTCGCCGCGCCTGGCGGCCGCAGGCGGCTCAGGGCAAAGACCGCCCGCGTGCGCAACTCGTCGTTCTCGGCGCGTATGAGCGGAAGGAGCTCGGCCACCGGGGCGGCTTCGCCGAGCCGCCACGATTCCTGCGCAGCGACCGGCACCAGGGCGCCCGGGTCGTCCACCGCAAGCGATGCGCGGCCCTGCAGGATCGCCGCGATGACCTCGGCCGCACGCGGGCCTCCGATCCGCGCGAGCGCGGTCACCGCTTCCCCGGCGGACGCGACGTCGAGCACCGGAGGCGCCTCGAGGCGCTCGACGATCGGCCGCACCGCCGACGTATCGCCGATGAGCCCGAGCGCGAATACGGCAGCGACGCGCACGGTCGTGTCGGGATCGGCGAGCAGCGGCACGAGCAGCTCCACGCCGCGCGCATCCCCGATCCTGCCGATGGCGATCGCCCCCGTACGGCGGACGAAGGAATCGGGATACACGAGTGCGGCGCGCAACTCCTCAGGCCTCCACGCGCGCGCATCCTCCGCCGCCAGTACCGGGGTGAGGATCTCGACGAGCGCGCTCTCCTGGGCCGGAAGCGGGGTTACCCCGCCGGCGAGCGCACACGCCAGCGTGAATGCCACAGCGACGGTGCAGTGTCGAACGCGAGTCACGGCAAGCAGGGCGCGCAGGTCAGATGCGGACGGGATCGGAAACCTCCATGAGGGCGGACCGGATCTCAGCGGGCAGGCGGGTCGGGCGCATCCTTGCATCGAGGACCATCATGGCCGTGGTTCCCGTGGCGAGCGGCTCGCCGCCTTCGGCCAGCTCGATGGCATAGCCGAACGTGACGCGTCGGGACGCAAGCTCGCGGACCCAGCACCGGATGCGGACGAGGTCATCGTAGCGGGCGGGCCGGCTGAACCGCATCTGCAGCTCACCCACCACGAGCCGGAACCCCGACTCCTCCATCTCGCGATAGGTCGTCCCTGCCCGGCGCAGGTGCTCGGTCCGGGCCATGTCGAGCCAGACGATGTAGCGCGCGTGGTAGACCACGCCCATCTGGTCGACCTCCGAGTAGTTGACCCGAACCGTCAGCTCGGAAATCGGCGGCAGGCTCATCGGGAGTAGACGCTCGTGCCGCCGCCGGAGCCACACGCCGCCCACCGGGCAATCCGTGTTGCCGATTCCCCGAGCGGCTTCCTATCTTCCGCCGTGACCGATCCCCGCCTCCTGGTCCTCGCGGATGCACATGTCGGGGGCGCCTCCCCCGAGACCGAGTCGGCCCTCCTCGACTTCCTCGATGCCGCACCGAGCCTGGGCAGCGCGCTGCTCGTGGCGGGCGACCTCTTCGAGTTCTGGTTCGCGTATTCGCGGGTGATCCCGCGACGCGGCTTTCCGGTGGCCGCTGCGCTGGCGAGACTCGCGCGCCTCATGCCGGTCTCCATGGTGGGGGGGAATCACGATCGCTGGGGCAAGGCGTTCTGGAGCGAAGATGCCGGGATCCGCTACGCACGTCGCGAGCTCCGGATCGACGTAGGAGGCCGGCGGGTGCTGGCACTCCATGGCGACGGAATCACGGAGCGGCCCGGCCGTTCCGCATGGACGCATCGCCTCGTGGGCCACCCCCTCACCTCGGCGGCGTTCAGGCTGCTCCATCCCGACCTCGGATTTCGTCTCGTGGACCGGTTCTCGTTCCTGCTGAGCCGCCCCCAGTCCCCGGCGGAGCGGATCCGCTACGCCGCCGCACAGCGCCGCTGGGCGGAGGCGCGCGTCGTTGCAGATCCGGCGATCGACGTGCTCGTCGTGGGGCACAGCCACATGCCGGCGCTCACGGAGCCGGCGGCAGGCCGCTTCTACCTCAACCCCGGCGCGTGGCTGGATGGCGGCAGTTACGCCGTCATCAGCGAGTCGACGATCGAGCTGCGCACCTTCATCCCAGGGGCACAACCTCCGCTCCCGACAGCCGCTCCCCGATAAAGCGGGCCCCGACCGAGCGGAACCGCGCCTCATCGTCACTCACGACGAACCGGTGCGTCGATTCCGCGCCGGTCGGCCCTGCCAGCGAATGCCGCGCCAGAATTTCCTCGAGCGCGCGCGCGGTCTCCTCACCGGAATCGATCAGCCTGACGTCAGGCCCCATCTCCGCCTGCAGGAGCGGCTTGAGCAGCGGATAGTGGGTGCATCCGAGGACGAGCGCATCCACCGCCGCCTCGCGCAGCGGGCGCAGGTACTCGGCGGCGATGAGTCGGGCGGCAGGATGGTCGAACCACCCTTCCTCGACGAGCGGGACGAACAGCGGGCACGCCTGCTGGACGACCTCGAAGGCCGGCGCGCGCGCCTCGATGGCCCGGCGGTAGGCGCCGCTCGCAATCGTGCCGGCGGTGCCGATGACGCCCACCCGGCCGCGCGATCCGGCGATCGCCGCCCGCGCGCCCGGCTCGATGACGCCGATGACCGGCACGGGGGCCGCTTCGCGCAGCGCCTGGAGCGCATGCGCGGTGCTCGTGTTGCATGCGATGACGACAGCCTTCACGCCCTGCTTCAGCAGCCAGTCGAGAATCTCGAGACTGTAGCGCTGCACCGTCTCGGGCGACTTGGGCCCGTACGGCACGCGGGCCGTGTCCCCGAAATAGACGGTGGACTCGTGCGGAAGCCGCTCGAAGATGGCGCGGGCGACCGTGAGTCCTCCGAGCCCGGAGTCGAAAATCCCGATCGGCGCGCCGTTCATCGGAGCCGGAGCGGGATCGAAGCGCCGGCGCGCACACCGCCGGCGGGGAGCGCCTGAATCTGGAGCTCGCCCGGAAAATCCCAGAGATGCGCCGATACGTAGGCTTCCAGGCCGGATATGACGTGGTTGACACCCATGAGGACGAGCCAGTCCTCGCGCTTCCGCTTCTTCTCGACCACGAGCGGCGTTTCTTCTCCGCCGCTCGCAGTGCGCGCGTCGTTGAGCTCGCGCTGCGACTTGAGCACCATGGCGAGCGCCGCGCCTTCGAAGGCGACGAACACGGCCGCCGTGAGCTTCCGACCGAGGGTGATCTGGCCGAGCCCGGGAACGAGGAGCGACTTGATCATGGCGCCCGCCGGGCTCGGTGCGCGGGAGGAATCGACCTGCGTCGTGTCCGGGGAGAGGGCGGCGAGTGTGTCCGGCCTGGCCACGGCGGCGGAATCCTGGGCGGCGAGCACTGCGGGAACGAGCAGGAGCACCGGAAGCGCCAGGCGCGCCATCACGGAGCGCGCGGCGCGAAGGCTGCGTGGCGGGAGCGTGTGGGAATCGAACCCACCAGAGCCGCGAGAAGCGTCTCCGACGCGATTTTGAAGATCGGCCAGGCCACCAGACCCGATCCACTCCCCTGCACGCACGTCAGCCACCCGCTTCCGCCACGACCTCGATCTCGACACGCACGCCCTTCGGCAGACCGGACACCGCCACCGTGGAGCGTGCCGGCCGATGCTCGCCGAAGGCGCGGGCATAGACTTCGTTCATCGCCTGGAAATCCGCCATGTCCGTCAGGAATACCGTCGTCTTGACCACACGGGAGAAGCCGGACCCGGCGGCGGCGAGAATCGCGGCAAGATTCGTCATGACGCGCTCGGTCTGCTCCGTGATTCCCTCGACATCGACCTGCATCGTCGAGGGATCGAGGGCGATCTGGCCCGCCGTATACAGGAGACCGTTCGCGATGACGCCCTGGCTGTAGGGGCCGATGGCACGGGGAGCGTCGTCGGTCGCGATGAATCGCATCAGAAAAGCCCTTCGATGGTGCCGTCGGGGTGGACCCGCATCGCCTCGGCCGCCGGCACTTTCGCGAGCCCTGGCATCGTCATGATATCACCGGCGAGCGCCACGACGAACCCGGCTCCCGCGGAGGGATACACGTCGCGAATGGTGATCCTGAAGCCGGTCGGGCGTCCGAGCCGAGTCGGATCGTCGCTGAAGGAGTACTGTGTCTTGGCGATGCAGACCGGCGTCGCACCGAGACCCATCGCCTCGCACTGCGCGATGTTCTTCTCGGCAGCCGGCGCGTAATCGACGCCGTCGGCGCCATAGATCTCCTTCGCGATCGTCTCGATCTTCTGCTTGATCGGCAGCGCAGCGTCGTAGAGCGGCCGGAAGCTGGCCTTCGCGTCTTCGAGGAGGGCCAGGACCTCGCGCGCGACCGCTTCCCCTCCCGCTCCGCCCTTCTCCCATACCTCGCTCAGTGCCGCGCGCGCGCCCCACGATGCCGCGGCGTCGAGGATCGTCTTCAGCTCCTCGTCCGAGTCCGAGGTAAAGCGGTTGAGCGCCACCACGACCGGAACGCCGAACTTCCCGACGTTCCGCACGTGCGCCTCGAGGTTCACGAGCCCCTTCCTGAGTGCGGCGACGTCCGGAGTGCCGAGCTGATCCTTCTTCACGCCACCGTTCATCTTGAGCGCGCGCACGGTCGCGACGACGATGGCCGCCTCCGGATTCAACCCGCCGAAACGGCACTTGATATCGAAGAACTTTTCCGCGCCGAGGTCGGCGCCGAAGCCCGCTTCGGTCAGGACGATGTCCCCGAGTGCCAGGCCGAGCTTCGTGGCCATGATCGAGTTGCACCCGTGGGCGATGTTGCCGAACGGCCCGCCATGTACGAGCGCCGGGCCCCCCTCCAGCGTCTGCACCAGGTTCGGCTGGATCGCATCCTTGAGGAGGAGCGTCATCGCGCCGGAGGCCTTGAGATCGCCGGCGGTCACCGGGCGGCGATCGCGGGTCAGGCCGACGATGATGCTCGCCAGGCGCCGCTCGAGATCCACGATGTCCCGCGCGAGGCAGAGGATCGCCATGATCTCGCTGCCCGGCACGATCACGAACCGATCCTCGCGCGAGGGGCCGCCGTTCAATCCGCCGAGGCCGACGATGATCGACCGGAGCGAACGATCGTTCATGTCCATCGTCCGCGGCCAGGTGATCCGGCGCGAGTCGATGCCGAGCGCGTTGCCGTGATGGATGTGGTTGTCGAGGAGCGCCGAGAGGAGATTGTGCGCGGACGTGATCGCGTGAAAATCGCCGGTGAAGTGGAGATTGATCTCGTCCATCGGCACTACCTGCGCATAGCCGCCACCCGCAGCCCCGCCCTTGACGCCGAAGATCGGCCCCAGCGAGGGCTCGCGAATGCAGACGATGACCTTCTTCCCGAGTCGACGGAACGCCTGGGCCACGCCAACGGTGACGGTGCTCTTCCCTTCACCGGCCGGCGTGGGGTTGATGCCCGTGACGAGCACGAGTCGGCCCTTCGGCGACCGCGCCCTGACGGCCTCCGCCGTGACCTTGGCCTTGTGGCGCCCGTAGGGCAGGATCTCATCGGGGCCGAGTCCAACCTCGGCGGCAACGTCGGCGATGGGACGGAGCCGGGCAGCCTGCGCAATCGCGATATCGGAAGGGACCGAGGGCACGAAGCCTCCCACAGAGGGATGTAGTGATTGCGGAACGACGGTCGCCGCTCATGCGGCGCTGGCAGCGACCCGATCCCCGAAGACGCGCCGCGCGTTCGCCGCGGTGAGCGCCGCGGCCTCGTCACCGGACACGCCGATCACTTCCGCGAGGCGCGCCGCCACCCGCCCGACGAACGACGGCTCGTTCCGCTTGCCTCGATGCGGCACCGGCGCGAGGTACGGACCGTCGGTTTCGATCAGGAGCCGGTCACGGGGCGTTTCCCTGATGGCGTCGTCGAGCTGCCAGCTGCGGAACGTGATCATCCCGCTGAACGAGATGTAATGCCCGAGCGCGACACCGGCACGAAGCAGCCCCATCCCGCTGCTGAAGGAATGCAGGATGCATGCGGTGCGGGGATGCGCACGCAGGAGCGCCGCAACGTCGTCGTCCGCCTCCCGCGCGTGAATCACCGCCGGCTTCCCCGCGGCGCCGGCGAGGCTCAGCTGCACGTCGAAGACCCGCTGCTGCACGGCGCGCGGCGAGTGCTCGTAATGATAGTCGAGCCCCATTTCTCCTGCCGCGACCACACGCGAATCGGCGAGCCGCTCCGAGAGCCAGCTCGCCGTGTCCGAGGTCCATTCCGAGGCGATGTGGGGGTGCACGCCTGCCGTGGCGGAAAAGCGCGGGTCGTCGGCGAGCGCCAGCGCCCCGTCGGCCGATGCCGGCGATTCCCCGACGACCACGATGTGCCCGACGCCAGCGGCCCAGGCGCGCGCCGCCACCTCGGCCCGGTCCGCGGCATACGCGGTGTCGCCGAGGTGGCAGTGCGTGTCGACGAGCATGCGCTCAGGCGACGGGCTGCGTCTTCCGTCCCGGTGCCGCCGCGGGCTTCCGTCCGTCGGCCCGGAGGCCGCGCGCATGCGGGCCGGGCCACCGGCGCTCGATCTCGAGAAGCACGGGCGACGCGACGAAGATCGACGAGAACGTGCCGACCACGAGGCCGAAGAGCATGATCAGCGCGAACGGCCGGACGACGTCGCCGCCCAGCACCGCCATGGCGACGAGGCTGCCGAGCGCCGTGCCGCCGGTGATGACCGTGCGCGGCAGGGTCTCGTTGACCGACCGGTTGAGGATGTCCGTGAAGCTCAGATGCTTGAGCTTGTGCAGGTTCTCGCGGACACGGTCGAAGATGACGATCGTGTCGTTCAGCGAATAGCCGACGATCGAGAGCAGGGCCGCCACGACGAACAGACTGACCTCGATCCGCAGGATCGCGATGAACGCGATCGTGGCCAGGAGGTCATGTGCGGTCGCAATGACGGCCGCGACGCCGAAGCGCCACTCGAAGCGGTACGCCAGGTACGCGAGCACCGCGACGAAGGACAGCAGGATGGCAAAGAGCGCCTGCGTGCGCAGCTCCCCGCCCACCTTCGGTCCGACGGCACCGGTACGGAGCACGCGATACTGGCCGGACCCGATCACGGCATCGAGCGCGGCGCGGACGGCGCTCGACGTCGCCTGGGTGTCGTTCGCGTCGGTGCCCTCCGCGGCGACCCGCGCGCGAATGGTGAACTCGCGATCCGAGCCGAGGGTCTGGATTTCGGCGCCGGTGATGCCCTGCACCGCGAGGCCGTCACGCAGCGCCGATACATCCACCGGCTCCACCGTCTCGATCCGCACCAGCGTGCCCCCGGTGAACTCCACGCTGTAGTTCACACCGCGCACCAGCATCGCCAGGAGCCCGGCAATGAGGAAGACCGCCGTCACGGTGTACGCGATGCGGCGACGCGCCAGGAAGTCGTAGTTGGCGTTGGAGAAAAGTCTCATTTCAGATGCTCAGCGTGGACATGGCCGGACGACGCTCCAGCCAGATCATGAAGAAGGTGCGCGTCACGAAGACCGCTGTGATGATCGAGGCGGCGATGCCGATGAGGAGCGTCACGGCGAAGCCCTGAACCGGCCCGGTGCCGAACTGGTAGAGGAACACGGCCGTGAGCGCCGTCGTCACGTTGGAGTCGATGATGGCGCTCATCGCGTGCCGGAAGCCCTCCTCCATCGAGAGCTTCACCGACTTGCCGAGCGCCAGCTCCTCGCGGATGCGCTCGAAGATGAGCACGTTGCCGTCCACCGCGATGCCGATCGAGAGGATGAGGCCGGCGAGGCCCGGCAGGGTGAGGGTCGCGCCGAGGGCCGCGAGCGCTCCGAGCGTGAGCAGGATGTACAGCAGCAGCGCACCGATCGCGAGCACGCCCGCCATCCGGTAGTAGGCGACGATCACGACGACCACGAAGATGGCGCCGATGATGCCGGCCAGGATGCCGGAGCTGATGGCGTCCTTGCCGAGGCTCGCGCCGATCTGGTGCTCCTCGACGATCTTGAGCGGGATCGGCAGGGCGCCGGCGCGGAGCGTCAGCGCGAGGTCGCGCGCGTCCTCGACGGTGCGTCCGGCGAGCGTGATGCGCCCGCTCCGGTTGATCCGCTCCTGAATGACCGGGGGACGGCCCTGCACCTCGCCGTCGAGGATGATCGCCATGTAGTCGCCGACGTGGCGCGCCGTTTCCGATCCGAACTGGCGGCCGCCCGCCCGGTCGAGCTCGAAGTTGACCACCGGGGCATTCGTCAGCGGATCGAGCTGCGCCTGCGCGTCCACGAGGCGCTCGCCGGTGATGATCGGGCGGTCGTCGAGCGCGTAGAGGTAGCGGAACGACTCGACCCCGACGCTCGTCGGCATCGCGGCCCACATGAGCGTGAGGTTGCGCGGGAGCACGCGGCGAACCGACTGAACGTTGAGGAGGCTGTCCACGCGGGGATAGGCCGTCTCGCTCACCAGGTATTCGCCCGGCAGCTCGCCGCTCGGCTGGATGAGTCCGCTCAGGATTCCGGCGCCCGGCGTCAGGCTCGCGGTATCGGGCGAGGCGCTGTCGGCAGCCGTGCTGTCGCTCGCTGCGGAATCGCGAGCCGTCGTGTCGGCCCCGCCGAGGAGCTCCTGCACCGCCGACGGACGCGGCGCCGCGCCCGGGGCGGCGGTGACCCCCGCGGCGCGGAGCGCGCGGTCCATCGCGGGCAGCGCCTTCTCGAGCGCCTGCGATTCATCCGTGATCCGGAACTCGAGGAAGGCCGCCTCCTGCACGATGTCCTTCGCGCGCTGCGGATCCGTGATGCCCGCAAGCTCGACGATGATCCGCTCATTCCCTTCCTTCTGGATGACCGGCTCGGTCACGCCGAACTCGTCGATCCGGTTCCGCAGGACGGTGAGCGCGAGCTCGACGTCCCGCGCCACGTCCGACGATACCTGCTGCGACTGGTCGAGCTCGAGCGCGAGGTGGATGCCGCCCTGCAGGTCGAGACCCCGCTTGATGGGCACCTCCTTCGAGACGCTGTCGCGCATGACGTTGTCGGCGCCACGGACGCGCGTCGTCACCTCGCGCGGGAGAAGGGCGAAGACGCAGGCCGCGATGAGCAGCCCGATCAGGATCAGCCGGCTACGGATGGATGAGAACATCGTCACTCGTGATGTCGGGCGCCGATGGCGCCACTGGGGTCATGCGCCGAGGCGAGCGCCGCCTCGGCGCTGGCGCGGTCGTGCGCCAGCTGTGCCTTCAATTCCTCCGCCGATTCGAAGCGGCGAACATCGCGGATCCGGCGGATCCAGTCGATGCGCACGGCGCGCTCGTAGAGATCGCCGTCGAAGCCGAAGAGGTTGGCCTCGAGTGTCCGGGTCATCTCGCCGAACGTAGGCCGCGTTCCCTGGTTCAGCATCCCGCCGTAGCGGCCGAGCGGCGTATCGACCGTCACCGCATAGACGCCGTCCGGCGGGAGAAGTTTCCGTGCCGGCGGCGGCGCGAGATTGATGGTCGGCACGCCGATGGTTCGGCCCCGCTGGGCTCCCCGCTGAACCGTCCCGCTCACCGAATACGGTCGGCCAAGCAGGGCGGTCGCCGTGGCGAGGTCCCCTCCGGCCACCGCCCGCCGGATGAGCGAGCTCGAGACGTGCTGGCTGCCCCGGTCCACCGGCGCGACCACATCCACATCGAATCCATGCTCGGCGCCGAGCCTGCGCAGCGTCTGGACGTCCCCGCTCCGGCCCCGGCCGAAGCCGTGATCGTGCCCGATCACCAGCGCCCGCATCGCGCACCGGCCGAGCAGGATCTCGCGGACGAACTCTTCGGGCGCGAGAGCCGCGATCCGGCGGTCGAAGCGCAGCATCCGCACCTCGTCGAGAGCCAGCTGCGCCAGGATCTCGAGCCGTTCCGCACCGACCGTGAGCAGCGGCGGCGCCGCCGGCGGGTTGACCACCTCGAGCGGGTGCGGATCGAAGGTGACCAGCAGGCTCCGGAGTCCCGCCTCGCGGCCGCGTCGCGCGATCTCTTCGAGCACCGCGCGGTGCCCCAGGTGAACACCGTCGAACGATCCGACGGTGACGATGCTTTGGCGCCCCGTCATGCGCTCTCGAGCACGACGACGGGCTGCAGGCGGCCCTCCCGCACTTCCGCGACTGCTGCGAGGCGCCCGTCATGAACCAGCGCCACGATATTCCCCTCCGCCGGCCGGCCTTCCTCCGCGCCCGCAGCCGCAGCGATCGAACGGCCGTGCGAGACGTCCCCCGCTGCCGCTTCGTCGAGCACGCGTGACGGCAGGTGCGCCACCACCTCGAGCGGGCTCAGCACCGCCGCGTCGCGGGTCAGCGACCCGAGCGGCACCCCGCGACTCACCTCGATCTCCCCGATCGCTTCGCGGCGAAGCGCGGTGAGATGCGCCCCCGAGCCGAGTCGCTGGCCGAGGTCCCGCGCGATGGCGCGAACGTAGGTGCCGGCGCTGACCGTGGTCCGGAAGACGACGCGGTCGTCCTGCGCCTCGACGAGCGTGATGTCGTGCACCGTCACCGGCGTCTCGGGAAGCGCGACATCCACGCCGCGGCGCGCGAGCCGGTAACTGCGCTCACCATCGACGTGGCGTGCCGAGAAAGCCGGGGGCCGCTGCATCGACGTCCCGCGGAACGACTCGAGTGCCGCCGAAAGTGCCGAGCGGTCCGGCAGCTCGGCGCCCGCACCCTCCTGCGCCAGCGGCTCGCCCATGAGGTCGTCCGTCGTGGTGGCAAAGCCGAGGCGCGCCGTAGCCAGGTAGCGCTTGGGCTGCGCGGACACGAACCGCGCCAGCCGTGTCGCGCGGCCGACGAGCACGATCATGAGGCCGCTGGCAAACGGGTCGAGCGTTCCCGTGTGCCCCGCACTCCGGATTCCGAGCGCCCGCCGCACGCCGATCACCACATCGTGCGAAGTCGGGCCGGCGGGCTTGTCCACCAGCACCGCGCCCGTCAGTCCGCCGACTCCCGCCGGATTCCCTCGAGCAGCTCGTTGATGCGCGCGGCATGCTCGAGCCCGCGATCGGCCTCGATATGGAGCTCCGGCACCGTGCGCGTCGTGAGCACGCGGGCCACGCGACTCCGGAGAAAGCCGGCCGCGCTCTTCAGGCCCTCCACCGCGCGCTCGCGCTCGGCGTCGTCGCCCGGTGCACGCACGAAGATGGTGGCATGGGAGAGATCGGGCGTGACGTCCACGCGGGTCACCGTGACGAGCCCGACGCGCGGGTCCCGCACCTCGCCGCGCAGCAGCAGATCGGCCACCACCTGGCGGATCGTCTCGCCCACCTGCTCGGGGCGCCGCGATGAACCCTTCACCTGAACACCGTCGCCGTATCGATGATGCGCATCCCGTCCGCCCCTTCCACGATCCGGTCCGCGAGCCGCAGGGTTTCCTCGACCACCCGCCGGTCGGAGCCCACCGCCGCGCATGCGATCTCCGCCCGCTGCCAGAGATCCTGATGTGCCGTCTCCGCCACCGACACGTTGCACTTCTGGCGCAGCGCGGCGAGTACGGGCTTCAGCACACCGCGCTTCTCCTTCAGCGAGCTGCACCCCGGCAGGTGCAGCTCCCACGTGCCGATCGCGACGATCACCCCGTGCCGGCCGACGTACTCGCCTCGAGCGTCCGCTTCACTTCCTCGAGGCGGAACGACTCGATCCGGTCGCCGACCTTCACATCGTTGAAGTTCTCGATGCCGATGCCGCACTCCTGGCCGTCGCGCACTTCGCGCACGTCGTCCTTGAAGCGCTTGAGGCTCGAGAGCTGGCCGGTGTAGACCGTGACGCCATCGCGAATGACGCGCGCCCTGGCGGTCCGCTGGATCGTGCCGCTCCGTACCATGCAACCGGCGATCGTGCCGACCTTGCTGACCTTGAAGAGCTGCAGCACCTCGGCCTCGCCGAGGATCGTCTCCCGCTCCTCGGGCTTGAGGAGACCCTCGAGCGCGTTGCGGACGTCCTCGACCGCCTCGTAGATGATGCGGTAGGTGCGCACGTCCACCTGCTCGCGCTCCGCCGCGGTCCGGGCGTTCGAGTCCGGCCGCACGTGGAAGCCGAGGATGATCGCGCCCGACGCCTTGGCGAGGAGCACGTCACTCTCCGTGATGGCGCCGACGCCGCGATGCACGACGTCCACGCGCACTTCCGAAGTGCCCAGCTGCGCGAGCGCGTCGGCGAGCGCTTCCGCCGGGCCGCCCTGGTCGGCCTTGATGATGATCCGGAGCGCGGAGACCTCGCCTTCCTTGAGCGCGCGGCTGAAGTCCTCCAGGCTCGTGCCCTTCTGGCTGCGGCGGTTCTGCGCCTCACGCTCGAGCCGCTGCCGCTTCTGCGCGATGTCGCGCGCCTCGACGGCATCGGTGACGACCGTGAAGGAATCGCCGGCGGCCGGGACACCCTCGAAGCCGAGGATCTGCACCGGCATCGACGGGCCGACTTCCTTGACCGGCTTGCCGCGCTCGTCGAAGAGCGCGCGCACGCGGCCGCTGAACTTGCCGCAGATGAAGTTGTCGCCGACGTGCAGGATGCCGCGCTGCACCAGGATCGTGGCGAGCGGCCCCTTGCCCGGGTCGAGCGTCGCCTCGAGGACGGTGCCCTGCACGCGGCCCGACGGATTCGCCTTGAGGTCGAGGATCTCGGCCTGCAGGAGAATCTGATCGAGCAGATGATCGATGCCGGTGCCCTTCTTGGCCGAGATCGGGGCGTGCAGCACGGTGCCACCGAACTCCTCGAGGACGACGCTGTGCTGAAGCAGGTCCTGCTTGACCTTGGCCGGGTTCGCCGAGGGAAGGTCGATCTTGTTGATGGCAACGACGAGCGGGACGCCCGCGTTCTTCGCGTGGCTGATCGCCTCGATCGTCTGCGGCATGACCTGGTCGTCGGCGGCGACGACGAGCACCACGATGTCCGTGACCTGGGCACCGCGCGCACGCATTGCGGTGAAGGCCTGGTGGCCCGGGGTGTCGAGGAAGGTGATTTCCTTCCCGCCGGGGAGCTCGACGTGGTACGCGCCGATGTGCTGCGTGATCCCGCCCGCTTCGCCCGCGACGATGTTCGCCTTGCGGATGTGGTCGAGGAGCGACGTCTTGCCGTGGTCCAC
>DASTUP010000206.1:0-8648 GCA_035759585.1 Gemmatimonadales bacterium
GACGGAGGAGATGAGAAGCGAGTACCCCGGGTGGACGTGGAATGGTCCGGATGTTCCGGCATGGAAGCCGCCGTTCCGCGAGGTCTATGTGGGGGAGGATGGAAGAATCTGGGTCGTGGTCTCGCGACCCGGGATCGAGGACCCGACGGTCGAAGCAGCTCCGGATGACAACGGCCGACCGACACCCGCTGCGTGGTCGGAGCCGGTCGCCTTCGATGTCTTTGCCGCAGATGGCCGCTATTTCGGCGAGGTGACGACGCCTTCAGGTTTTCTCGCCGAGCCGGAGCCCGTATTCCGCGGTGACACGGTCTGGGCGACAGCGGAAGACGCGGACGGCGTCCGCTACGTGAAGCGCTACGAAGTCGTGCGGGACACCTCTGCGCCGCGCTGACGACGCTCCAGCACGCCATCGACGGCAGTGGTGAGCTGATCGAAGGTGAACGGCTTGACGACTCGCGCGTCGATGTCGAGAGCAGCGATCCGCACGTCCGCCTCGGCGGAGGCGAGGCCCGTCATCAGGACGACCGGCACATCCGGCAGCCGCGATCGCAGCAGAGACAGCGTCTCCGCGCCGTCCATTCCGGGCATGACGAGATCGAGCACCACGACGGCGATCCGCGAGCCGAGACGCTCGGCGATACGCGAGGCCTGCTGGCCGTTCTCCGCCTGGACGGCCGTGAATCCTTCCGTCTCGAGAAATCGCACGATCAGGCTCCGAACGAGCTCTTCGTCGTCGACCACGAGCGCCATCAGGCCTTCCGGAGATTCCCGCGCGGCCGCAGGCTGCCAGCGGGTCGATCCCGCGCTCGGGGCGACGTCCCGCACCGGCAGCAGGACCTCGAACGTCGCCCCGCGGCCGCGCTCGCTGCGCACCGCAATCGCGCCGCCGTGCATGCGCACGATCCCGAGCGCTGCCGCGAGCCCGAGGCCCCGGCCCTGGAATTTCGTACTGTAGAACGGATCGAATGCCCGCGCCTGCGCAGCGGATGGAAGGCCGGGCCCGGTGTCGCTGACCTCGAGCCGGACGTACCGGCCCGGAAGGAGATCGAACCCGCGGAACCGGCTCGCCTCCTCGGCGGCAAGTTGGTAGGGACCGCCAGTGATCGTGAGCGACCCCGGACCGGGCTGCTCGCCCATCGCTTCCAGCGCGTTGGTGACGAGTGCCGCGAGCAGCTGCCGGATGAGCGCGGCGTCGCCGGTGACTGCCGGGCACGCTTCACCGACGTCGACTCGCACGTGAATGTGCGGGGGAATCCGCGAGGCCAGCGCCGCGAGCATCTCGCCCGCCTCCTTGCCGAGATCGAGCGGCTGAAAGAGGCTTCTTGCCTTGCCCGCATAGGTGAGCACCTGCTGGGTCAGCTCGACCATCCGCTGCCCGGCCTTGAGCGCCTCACGCCCATGGCGCTGCGCGGATGCGTGCTGCTGCACCTCGGGGATGGCCAGCATCATCTCGACGTTGCCGAGACTTGCGGTGAGCAGGTTGTTGAAGAGGTGCGCCAGGCCCCCGGCCAGCACGCCAACGCCTTCCATGCGCTGGGCCTCGATGTGCCTCGCTTCGAGCTCGCGGCGGCGGGTGAAGTCGCGCATGATCTTGCCGAAGCCCACATGCCCGCCGTCCGGCCCATGCATGGCGAGCATCTGTCCGGCTCCCCAGAAGCGTGTCCCGTCCTTCCGCACATGCCAGCGCTCGTTCTCCGCCCTGCCCGATCTGAGTGCCAGCGCGCGCTCGAGCTCCGGAATCCCGGCCTCGCGGTCTTCCGCTACGAAGAGTATGTCGCACGACCTGCCACGAATCTCTTCCGCCGTAAAGCCGTGGAGCCGCTCTGCGCCGGCATTCCACTCCTGAACGAGGCCCTCGCGGTCGGTCGTGAAGACGGCGTAGTCCGCGGCGTGCTCGATCAGCAGCTCGAATCCTCCCGTCGTTTCCTTTCGCATTCCCCATCCTCGATCAGTTCCCGTGCCGCGGCCGCGATCAGGCGACGCTTCCCGACTCATTCGAGCCTAGCCGAGATGCGCGAAAAGGGCCAGCGGACGGCTCGCCCCTGAGGCGGTCGCCTCATGGAGACTCCCAGGACCGCTGGATCAATTCAGCTCGGCCAGAATCGCCTTCATCCGGTCGATCTCGCCGCTCGTCGATCGAAGCGTCCTCGCACATGAGCAACACTCCGGCATGATGGGGGATCATCGAGCGGAGAAACTTGCGGTCGCCGATTGCAGTCTGCTGCCGGATCAGGGCCCAGCAGGCGGCCAGGGCGAGCGACGCGCATGCCCCGCCGCCCGACGGGCGCGCCCCTGGCAGAGACCATCATAGCGACGCGGAGAGATTGCTGTATCGTCGGAAATCTCGGCGGTGCCCGACCATATGCGATCCACTGGGCACTCCAGCGGAGCAACATGATGTGGCGGGTATCCGGATCGGCGTGCACCGAAGCGACGGATGGCGCGAGTTGAGGATCCTGCGCGGCGGCGGGCTCTGGTGCGAATCTCGTCCCGGCCACGCCGAAATTGAACGAGGGCCTGGTAGAAGCTACCAGGCCCTTACCGGGTAAATCGTAAGCCTCGTCTTTTTCCCAGCTCCCGAGGAGGGACTCGAACCCCCGACCCGCTGATTAACAGTCAGCTGCTCTACCGACTGAGCTACTCGGGAAAGAGGCAGGAGAATAACGGCGGGTCCGGCCGAAATCAAGCGGATCGGCACGCCCGGATTGCTCATCTATAGCGTCGTCTTGCAACGACTTCCGGTGGATCCAGAACGCGGGCTCGAGTGGGCTCCCCCGCTCTCTTCGCCTCCAGTTTTCCACATTGTACCTGTCTGGTGAGGCCCGTCAGATGATACACTCCGACGCCAGCTGTCGTCGGACGAATGCAGCGCCCGACACCTCCCCTCCGGCGGCGTTCCGCACGGAAAACTGCGCGCTACCAGCACTTGCGAACGACGCGAGCATTTGCTCACACATTTGACCATGTGAGCATATGCTCACATCGGAGCCGTGCGCCCCAGGCCCGATGGAATTGTCCCTGATCCGGCCCGATTTCGACCCATAAGTCGTTGTGGAAGAATCTGTTACACAGCCTTCGGTACCCTTTCATCCGCTCCCTGACGATCTTGGCTGGCATGTCTTTGGCTCCTGTTGCCGGCCACAATGAAGCCCGGCGCCGACTCGCTGGTGCCTTTGCCGCTGGCCGGCTTCCGCAGGTGATGGTGCTGACCGGTCCCGTGGGTGTCGGCAAGCAGCGCCTCGCGCTCTGGCTCGCGCAGGTGCTGTTGTGTGAGCGGCCTGCGGACGAACCGTGCGGCTCATGCATCGGATGCCGACAGGTGCTCGAGCTCCGGCACCCCGACTTGCACTGGCTGATTCCGATTCCCCGGCCCAAGGCCGGCGATCCGGAGAAGCAGATGGAGGAAGCTGCGGAGGCGGTCGGCGAGCTGCTCGAGGAGCGGCGCCTGCAGCCGCTCTGGACCAGGCCGGAGGGAATGGCGAGCCATTCCGTGGCGAGCGTCCGGGTGCTGCAGCGAGCGGCATCGCTCACGGCCGTGGCCGGCGGCAGGCGGGTCTTCATCATCGGAGATGCCGAGCGGCTGGTTCCGCAGGAATCGAGTCAGGAAGCGGCGAATGCGCTGCTCAAGCTGCTCGAGGAGCCGCCGGCAGGAAGCACTTTCATCCTGACGGCCGTCGATGCGAGGAATCTGCTCCCGACGATGCGGTCGCGCGCCGCGCCGCTTCGGCTGCAGCGCCTGGCGGATGGGGATGTGACGGCCTTCCTCGAGAAGCACGCCGGCATTCCGGCGCGGGAGATTCCGCAGCGGGTTGCGCTCGCAGGCGGAGCGATCGGCGCCGCGATCGCCGATGACGACGCTGCGGGCAGCGCCCGGCGTGCAGCGGGCGCCTTTCTCGAAGCGGCACTCGGCGGCCGTGGTGCGCGGATGCAGGCGGCGCTGTCGCAGGCGCCGTATGCGGCGAGAGGCGATTTCTCGGCGCTGCTGGACGCAGTCGCCGAGACGCTGACCGATGCCGCGCGGGGTGCGCTCGGCGCGACGAGCCGCCGCCCGGTTCCTGCTGCACTGAAGGCGCGCGATCCGGAAGCGCTGGTGCGAGGGGTGGCAAAGGTAGAGGCGGCGCGGGAATCGGCACACGGAAACGTGAACCCCCAGCTGCTCCTCGCCGTCCTCGGCGATGAGCTGGCGGAGACACTGTGAAGCTCTCCCACGTGGACGAGGGCGGGCGTGCCCGGATGGTGGATGTGAGCGGAAAGCCGGTCACCGACCGGACCGCCACCGCCGAGGGAATCGTCCGCATGTCGATGGAGGCGTTCGAGCTCATCCAGGCAAACGCCGTTCAGAAGGGCGATGTCCTGACGGTGGCTGAAGTTGCCGCCACCATGGCCGCCAAGCGGACCGGAGAGCTGATTCCGCTCTGCCATCCACTCGGGCTGGACGGGGTCGACGTCTCGGCAACGCTCGAAGCCGGCCTTCCCGGCGTCCGCATCGTGGCCACGGCACGGGTGACGGGGCGCACCGGCGTAGAGATGGAAGCGCTCACGGCGGCGGCAGTGGGTTGCCTGACAGTTTACGACATGGTGAAGGCGGTGGACCGAGCGATGACGATCGAGCAGGTTCGCCTGCTCTCGAAAACCGGGGGGACGCGGGGCGACTGGCAACGGCCGGATTCAGGCCGATAACCCATAGGAGGACCGATGGCGCAGTCGAATGCAGACGCGGCAGGAGTGGGACGCCGGATCGAGGAGGCCGCGGTGCGCGGCGGGCTCGTGCTCGGCGCCGCATTCCTCCTGAGCGCGCTCGGTGGCTGGAGCCAGGTGCGCGCCCGTGCCGTTGCCGACTCGGCCGCAGCCGCCGTGGAGGCCACTTCGGCCCTTTCCGCCGGCCAGTTCGACGTGAAGCGCCATGCCGCGGGGACCGACGTGCGCATGCTGCGCGTGCAGCTCGAGCGGGCAGCCCAGGTGGACACCTATGCGCGGCGGTTCAGGATCAAGCCGGAGCTGGCAGGCGCCATCCTCGACATCGCCCGCGAAGAGGGCATCGCGGCATCCACCGCGTTCCGCCTCGTGCAGGTCGAGAGCAACTTCAAGAGCCGCGCGCGCAGCAGCGCCGACGCACTCGGCTATACCCAGGTGCAGATCCCGACTGCGCGGTATTACGATCGCAACATCACCGAGCAGAAGCTGATGCAGCGCGACGTGAACCTGCGCATCGGGTTCCGCTATCTCAAGGACCTGCTCGAGCAGTTCGGCGGGGACATGCACCTCGCGCTGCTCGCCTACAACCGCGGACCCGCTCGCGTCGAGCAGATCCTCGCCGAAGGCGGCGACCCGGGCAATGGCTATTCCTCTGCAGTGCTCCGGACGCAGCGGGCACCGTTGGCGGCACCGGTTCGAGGGGTGGTGGAGTAGGCGGTAAGCGTATCGGTAAGCGTAGAAATTAGCGGCGGCCCTCCAGATTAGTGGAGGGCCGCCGCATTATTACCAGCCACTGTCTACAGCCGACTGCCTCCCGGCTTCCGCCACCCGCCGCTACGACGGAATCCGCAACCGCTGCCCGATCCGGATTTTCGACGTGGTCGAGAGGCCATTGGCCGAGCTGAGGGCGCGGAGGGAGACGCCGTAGCGCTTGGCGACGCCGGTGAGGGTCTCGCCGGAGCGCACGGTGTGTGTCGATCCGCGCGTGGCGACGCGGGCGCGCTCGGTCGGCGTCTCGCCGATGCGCAGGCGCTGACCCGCCTTGATCCGGGTCGAGCGGCCCAGGTTGTTCCAGCGCTGGATCTGTGACTGGCTGACATCATAGCGACGCGCGATATGCGAGAGGGTCTCCCCGCGCTTGACGCGGTGCCAGGTGATCACCCGCTCGACCGGCTCGGATACGCTGCGCGCCACGACCGTGGACATCGCACCGCCCACCGGAATCACGAGCCGCTGTCCCGGCTGGATGTGTCGTTTCCGGATCCGTGGATTGGCCTCGTAGAGCGCAGCCAGCGAGACACCGTGACGCTTTGCCACCCCGGACGGCGTATCCCCACGGGCAACGATGTGCTCGCGAAAGGTGACACGCTCCCGCTCGGGCAGCTCCGCGAGCGCGAGGCTCGTACTTTCGCCGCGCCCGACGGGCACGCGGACCACCGTGCGCAGGCCGGGCGGGGTCACGAGACGCAGGTATTGCGGATTGAGGTCACGGATCGCGGCCACCGTCGTGTCGGCGAGCCGGGCGATCACGTCGAGCCCGGTCATGTCGGTGACGATCACGGAGTCCGCCCGGAACGGCTCATCGGCCTCCGTGATATGGAACCCGTAGCGAGCCGGCTCCTTCGCGATGATCGCGGCGGCGATGAGCTTCGGCACGTAATCCTTCGTTTCGCGCCGGATGAGCTGGGTGTTGTAAAGCCGGAAGAAGGTCGCATCGGAGTGCAGCGAATCCTCCGCCTCTTCGTCGGGGCCGAGGGCGTTCAGACCACGACCCACGCGGCCGGCGCCCGCATTGTATGCTGCGGCGGCGAGGTAGAGTGAGCCGAAGCGCTCGCGCAGGTCGCGCAGGTGGCGCGCCGCCGCCGCCGTGGCCTTCACGGGATCGCGGCGCTCGTCGATCCAGCCGTCGATCCGGAGACCGTAGGCGCGACCCGTTGCAGGCATGAACTGCCACATCCCGACCGCGCGCGCCCGGCTCACGGCTCGATTGGAGAAGCCGCTCTCGATCAGCGCGAGATAGACCAGGTCCCCCGGGAGGTCGTGTTCGGCCAGGCGGGTACGGATCATCTCTTCGTAGCGCGGCAGCCGCTCGAGCCAGATTGCCATCCGCTCGCGGCCGTTCCCCGTGAAGTAGTCCAGGTAATGCTGGACGCGATCGTGGCCGTTGAACGTCTCGACGTCGATGTCCCACGTCGTGCCGACCGGATCGGCGCCGTCGTCCGCGGAAGGGCCCGCGCTCGCGAGTTCCTCGAGCGCCTCTTCGTCGGCAACGGAATCGGCGGCGGTTTCGAGCTCCGCGGCGATTTCCGCTTCGATGGGTGAGCCGAGGCTGTCGGTTGCGTGATTTCTGCCGGAGGCTTCGGTGACGGATTGCGGGTCGGAAGGCGAATCGAGGACGGCCGGGAGGGGCTCCGGACCGGAGCCTGGTGCACTGCGCCCGGCACAACCGGCCAGCAGTGCAACAGCCAGGATGGCGGCAAAACGGTGCATATCTGCTCCTCTCGTGGTCTGGCCGCCCGCTGACGACAAAAGCGGTGGCCGCGGCACTTTCGACTGCGTGCGGTGCCGGAGAAATCGGATCCCGATTGGCGAATTTTTACTGGCCCGAGAAGGGCCAGATCCATGCCACCGGGCGACCGGCAGGACCCGAGCTGTGCCGGGGGCCCTGCGGGGGTTCGGATGCTCTTCGGGGTTGTAGGCGGCCGCGAAATGCCGCAATTCGCAGGGGAAAGGATGCCCGGGACGGAGCCTGCGTCGCAGGTTCTACCGCATGAAAAAGCGGTTGCCGAGGATGCGGTTGGTGGCGTGCAGGACCGAGAGCGCGGCCCCGCGTGCGAAATCGGTATCGGTGAGGTACGAGCCGACGAGGCGCTGGGCGCGCTCGTCTCCCTGCACCGCGAGTGACACGATGACGACGGTCGCGTCGAATGCGCGTACCGCCTTGACACCGAGGAGCTCGAATTTCAACGAGTTCTTCACTGCGTCGGTGAGGGCGATGACGGTGGCCTGCGCGGCGCAGCGCAGCTCGCCCGCCTGCGAGGCCAGACCCTCGGCTTCGCCGACGAACCGCTCGGTCTCCTGCCAGGTGAGCACCACGCGTGCCCGGCACCGCCCGTTGGCGAGCCGGTCGAGCGTGAACTCGGCGAATCTGAGCCGCTCCTGGAGCGGAGGAAGATCGGTCATGAGACTCTCTTTGAATGGCGCCGGGAACGCCTTTCAAAGCAAGCTTCAGGCCGTATCGAAGCGGACCTCGAGCTGAGGGCCGTGCAGCCGTGGCATGCGCACAACATCCACTTCCAGCCTCCCCTCGCCCGCTTCATCCGCACCCATCGCCACCAGCACGATCGACCCGTCGGCCAGCTCGATCTTGAGCTGGCGGAGGTCGGACCGCATGACTGCATCCCGCACCTCGCGGCCGCGGAGCTGGGCCAGCGTGTCGGAGATCTGGCGAAGGAGCTGAATCGAGAAATGTTGCGTCACGGGAATCTTCCTAGCCCAGGCGCTCTGCGAGAACGGCGCTGAGGCTTTCATCGGGAATGCGCTCGGCCTGCGCAAAGAGCTTTGCCTTCGACGGCGACTCGAGAGGATACGGGGCCCAGAACGCCGGCCCGCGCTCTCCGACGGCGCGGAAGGAGAGGACAAGACACCAGAGAGGCGAATTGGCCCTGCGCTCGGCAGCAGGCACGACACTCCACTTCTGCGCTCCCTGCTGCAGCACTCTCCACGCCATCGATACGAGGTCCTCGGTTTCGGGATTGCGTAATGTGGCCCCGATCGCCGTGCGGTCAAGTAGTCAGCCGAGCAACCTCGCTGCACGCGCATCGGATGCGGTCTCGAGCGGTGGAAGCACTGCGCACTCACGCCACGAATGATTGCCCGCGCCCAGTCCGCTTCGCAGCGCGTCGAGCGCGCCCGGCCCCGGCGCTGCGAGCTCACGCAGCGCGGCAAAGGCC
>DASTUP010000207.1:0-8592 GCA_035759585.1 Gemmatimonadales bacterium
ACCACGCGCTCGGGATCGTCTCGGCGCGCTCGACCGGCTGAGCCGTGAGGTCGGCCGGAGAGATTTCAGGGTGCTCGGCGGAGGTCATCTCGCGAAGATACGGTTACGCGGAGGGGGCGGCCAGCAGGCGGCGCGCCTCGCCGGCGAGCTGCTCGAGGAGCCTCGCGAGGTGCGCGGGCCCGGTCCGCGGATTCATCACGGTCACGCGCAGGACGGGGCGGCCGTCGAGCACCGTGAGCGTGATCCACCCCTCTCCGCTGCGATTGTACGCTGCCCGGAGCCGGCGATTCAGGTCGTCGAGCGCCACCGGGTCCGTGGCTCCGCCAGTAAAGCGGAAGCAGAGGATGTTCGACTGCGGCGCGTGCACCGCCTCGAAGTCGGGATGCGCCACGACCGCCTCGTAGAGCTCCTGCGCCCGCTGGCAGAGCAGGTCGTGGAGGCCGGCGATTCCGTCGGCGCCGTAGCGCTGCAGCGCGACCCATACCTTGAGCGCGTCGAAGCGGCGCGAACACTGGAAGCTTCGCGTCCCCTGGTCCCAGCGCCGCCCTTCCGAGCCGTGAAAGAGATAGGGCGCCTGCTGCGCGAATGCCGTCTCGAGGTCGGCTTCCCGTCGCATGATCACCGTCCCGGCGGACAGCGGCAGGAGCATCATCTTGTGCGGATCCCACGCGATGGACCGGGCGTGGCCGATACCGCCGAGGCGGTGCCGATGCTTCCCGGAAAGCAGTGCCGACGCGCCGTGGGCGGCGTCCACGTGCAGCCAGAGCCCGCGCGCCTCGCAGAGCTCGCCGATGGCGGCGAGGTCGTCGAACGACCCCGTCGCGGTAGACCCGGCAGTGGCGACGACGGCCATGACGCGCTGCCGCTCATCGGCCATCCTGTCGAGCGTCCGCTCCAGCTCCGCCACGTCCATGGCGTGCTCGCGCGAAGGCACGCGAACGACCCGGCTCATGCCGAGCCCCAGCTCCCCCGCGGCACGCGAGACGGCGTAGTGCGCATGCTCCCCGCAGACGATGAACGGCGGGTTCGCACCGACCCCGTGCTCCCACGCATCCGGCATGCACGCGGCGCGCGCCGCGAGGAGCGCGGTGAACGTCGCCTCCGTCCCCCCGGAGGTGAATGTCCCGCCCGACTCCGGCCCGAATCCCGCCAGCTCGCACATCCACCGGACGACCTGCGCCTCGACCACCGTCCCCGCCGGCGACATCTCCCGCACGGCAAGGGAATTGTTGATCGCCGACGCGATCAGCTCGGACCAGATTCCCGCGGGCAGCGGTGCGCTGACCTGATGGCCGAGGTACATCGGATGGGAAAGGCGAATCGATTCGGCCGCGACATCGCTGCGCACGCGGGCGAGCACGCTCTCGAGCGGCGCTCCTCCGAGCGGCAGCGCCTCGTCGAACCGCGCGGCGAGCGTCTCCGGCAAGGTGGACGGCGTCACCGGAAGTTCGCCGCCGGCGCTCTCGGCAAGGAACGCCACCGCGAGCTCGAGGAAGCGCGTGCCGGCTTCGAAGGTCGCATCCGCTTCAAGGGCGGCTAGCGGCCCGACGGACATGGCTACTCCTGGGCAAGGGACGAAAAGCGGGAGGAAAGATACATTTGCACTCAGCCCCAGCCGACAAGGCCGCCATGCTTCGCCTGCTCCGCAGTTCCGTCGTCATCCTCGGATCCATCGCCTTCGCCGCCTGTGGACGCGGCGAGCCCGCCGGCAGTGCGGCCGCCCGCACCGACTCCGCGGCGCCCGATTCGGCGGCGCCCGGGCTGATCTCGGTGATCCGGGTGAACGAGGGCCAGCGCGGCATGATCGCCATGGCGAAATGGCTCCTCCCCTCGGACGGCAACGCGCTGCTCGTCGTCGAGGACTGGAGCTCGATCGAGAACGAGCCGTTCTTCGACGGAATGCTCTTCGCATCCGAATCCACGGGACTCGTCGTGCGCATCGACTCGATCTGGGACGCGGCGCCTTCGCCCGACTGGAGCCAGGTGGCGTTCGGCGCCGCGACGATCATTCGCGGCGGGGAGCAGGACCAGGTGCCCGCCGATTCGTTCCGTGCCGCGGCGGCCCGCCTTGGCGTGTCGGTGGACGAAGCGCGCGACGCTTCGTTCCCAGCCAGTGGAATGGCGGCGATGGCGGGCCTCGCCCAGGTCGGCATCATGGATGCCTCGACGGGCCGGGAACGCCGGCTCCCGCTCCTCGCCGGCTGGCGGGTACGGTGGAGCGGTGACGGCCAGACACTCCTCGCAGGGCGGGGGCCGCGGCGCTCCGACGATGACGATCCCCCTTCCCGCTGGGTGAGCGCCGAGCCGGCGACCGGCGCCATCGTGGGACCGGTCGAGCCCGATCCCGCGCTCGCTCCTTCGTGGGTGGCCGGTCCCACGATCGACATGTCGGTCGATCCGGATACCGGCCGCGTGGAGATTCCGGTGGAGGGAGGCGCCGTCGTGAGTGACTCGAGCCGGATCACTCTGCGCGGCCATCGGGTCGGCCCCGGCATCGCGCTCGCCGCCACGCGCCGAGGCTGCTACATCGCTGCGCTGGTCCCCGATTCGTCCGCCGGCGAGTACGATCCGAAGCATCGCCTGATGGTCTACGACACGGGGTGCCGCCGGTGAGCGATCCCGCGCGGATTCCGGTCGTCCGGATCGATGATCCCGACGCGCTCGCGGCCACGGTCGCCGGTCGGATCGCACAGCTGATCCGCCGGCACGACTCCGCCGGCCTGCCGACCGTGCTGGGACTCGCCACCGGGTCGACGCCCGTCGGCGTCTACCGCGAGCTGGTCCGCATGCACCGCGAGGAGGGGCTCTCGTTCCGCGGCGTCGAGACGTTCAATCTCGACGAGTACTTCCCGATGGACCCGGAGAATCTCCATTCCTATCACCGGTTCATGCGGGAGAATTTCTTCGGCGAGATCGACATCGACCCGTCGAGGGTGCACATCCCCCGCGGCGACCTGCCGCGCGACGAGATCGCGAGCCATGCCGCGGAATACGAGGCCGCCATCGCGCGGGCCGGCGGCATCGACTTCCAGATCCTCGGCATCGGGAAGACCGGCCACATCGGCTTCAACGAACCGGGCTCCGGCCCCGGGACACGCACGCGGCTGGTGACGCTCGATACCGTGACCCGCAAGGATGCGGCTGCCGATTTCTTCGGGGAGGAGAACGTGCCGCGGGAAGCGGTGACGATGGGCGTCGCCACGATCCTCGAGGCGCGGGAGATCGTCATCCTCGCCACGGGCGAGCACAAGGCGGGCATCGTGCGCCGGGCGGTCGAAGGCGAGGTGGACGTGGCGGTCGCGGCGACGGTGCTGCAGCGCCACCCGGCCACGACGTTCTACGTGGATGCGGCCGCAGCGGCCGAGCTCACGCGTTACGCCACACCGTGGGTCGTCGAGGAAGTCGAATGGACGCCGGAGCTCGCCGTGCAGGCGGTGGTCTGGCTCGCCCGGCGCACCGGCAAGGCGATCCTCAAGCTTACCGGGAGCGATTACGCGGAGCACGGCCTCTCGCCGCTCCTGGCGCGGCATGGGGCCGCGGGCGTCATCAACGGGATCGTGTTCAACGCGCTCGGCGCGAAGATCCGGGGCCGGTCGAAGCTACCGCGAGGCACGCGCATCGTCTGCTTCTCCCCGCATCCGGACGACGACGTCATCTCGATGGGCGGCATGCTCCGGAAGCTCGTCGAGAACGCGAACGAGATCGTCGTCGCCTACCAGACGAGCGGCAACATCGCCGTGTTCGATCACGACGTGCGGCGGTACGTGGACCTGCTCGAGCGCCTCGCCCGCGAGCGGCTCCTCGACGCGGAGCACGTGACGCCGCTCGCCACCCGCGTCCGGGAGTTCCTGGCGCGAAAGATCCCCGGCGAAGTGGACCTCGATGAAGTACAGGACCTCAAGCGTCTCATCCGGGAAGCCGAGGCCGTGAGCGGCATCGAGACGCTCGGCCTCTCCGCGGCGAATGCGCGGTTTCTCGACCTCCCGTTCTACCAGACGGGAAAGGTCAGGAAGGATCCGATCGGCCCGGCCGACGTGGCGATTGTGCGGAAGCTGCTCGAGGAAGTGCGCCCCCAGGTCGTGTTCGCGGCCGGCGACCTGAGCGACCCGCACGGCACCCACCGCATGTGCCTCGAGGCCGTGGACCAGGCGCTCGCGGAGCTGTATCCATCGGGGAAGGACCGGCCCGAGGTCTGGCTCTATCGCGGCGCGTGGCAGGAGTGGCCCGTGACCGAGGCCACGTGGCTCGTGCCGCTCTCACAGGAAGAGCTGAAGCTCAAGATCAGCGCGATCTTCAAGCACCAGTCCCAGAAGGACTCCGCCCCCTTCCCCGGCGGCCACGACGACCGCGAATTCTGGCAGCGCGTCGAGGCCCGCAACAAGGAAACCGCCGCGCTCCTGGACCGCCTCGGCCTGGCGGAATACTTCGCGATGGAAGCGTACGTGGTGAGGGGATGATCTTGATTCTTGAAGCGCGGAGGGCGGAGGCGCGGAGGGCGGAGGGTTCCGTGCGGGGGCAGGCTCGGTACTCCGGGGCGGATTCTTTTTTTTGATGTTTTGTGAGCTCCGTGCGCGTCCGGCGCACGGAGCCCCCGGATAAGACCAAAATAAACAAATCGGGGACTCCGGCTCGGCAAGCGGAGCCGCCCCGACCACGGCGCCCTCCGCCCTCCGCGCCTCCGCGCCTCCGCGTTTAGACGATCAAACCCTCAATCCGGATAGAACTTTTCGCCGCGGTCGGCCATCGCCACGAGTGATGGGGACGGACGGAAGCGATGCCCGTAGATGCCGGCGAGCTCGCGGAGGGTGTCGGCGACCCGGGCGGGGCCGAGGGTGTCGATGGTGCGGAGCGGGCCGCCACGGAAAGCGGGATACCCGATCCCGAAGATGGCGCCGATGTCCCCGTCCCGCGGCGACCGGATCACGCCCTCGTGCGCCGCCATCGCCGCCTCGTTCAGCATCGCATAGAGAAGGCGCCGCTCCACCGTCGCTGCCGGAGTGTTTTCCTGCGGCGTGACGCCGAGCAGCGCGTACACGCCCGCATCGGGCCCCGCCTTCTTCCCATCGCGGTACTCGTAGAATCCCCGTCCGTTCTTCCGCCCCTGGCGATCGTCCGCGAGCATCCGGTCGAGCACGTCCGACGGCTCGAGCCGCTCGCCGTACGCGCCGTGCATCACCTTCGCCACCTTCGCGCCGACGTCGAGGCCGACTTCGTCCAGCAGCGTGACCGGCCCGACCGGAAAGCCGTACTCGGTCATCGTCCGGTCGATGAGGTCGATCGGCACGCCTTCGCGCACGAGGATTCCCGCCTCGTTCATGTAGGGAAGGAGAATCCGGTTGACCCAGAAGCCCGGGCTGTCGCCGACCACGATGACGGTCTTTCCCATCTTCCGGCCGAAGCGGACCGCGCGAACGACCGTCTCCGCCGATGTCCCGGCATGCGGAATCACCTCGAGGAGCGGCATCTTCTCCACCGGCGAGAAGAAATGCATCCCGACCACCTGCTCGGGTCGGCTCGCGCCGGCGGCGATGTGCCCGATCGGAATCGTCGAGGTGTTCGTCGCGAAGATCGTGGCATCGCGCGTCTCGCGCTCGACTTCCGCCAGGACCTTCCGCTTGACGTCCAGGTCCTCGAAGACCGCTTCGATGACGAGATCGGCGCGGAGGAAGCCACTGTAGTCCGCCGCACCCGAGAGGAGCGCCACGAGCTGCTCGTACTTCGGCTGCCGGAGCCTCCGGCGCTCGAGGCGGTCGTCGAGGATGCGCCGCGCGCCGCGGATGCCCTTCCCGACCCGCGGGAGGTCGGCATCCTTGAGGCGCGCCTCGACTTCCGCGTTGAGCACCGCGGTGCCGGCGATCGCCGCACCCATGAACCCGGCCCCGACCACCGCAAGGCGGCGCACCGGCGGCACCTTGAGCGACGCGGCGCCGGGGACGCCGTCGTCCTTCCTGAGCGCGGTCGTCGCGAAGAAGATCTGCACCAGGGTCCGCGACACGTCGGTCATGGCGAGCTCGCCGAAGAGGCGCGACTCCTCCCTGAGGCCGGCGCGCATCCCCTGCTCGAGGCCGGTCCTGACCGCTTCGATGGACGCGAGCGGCGCCGGGTAATGCCCGCCGGTTCGCTCGCGCACCTGCTTCTCCGCCTGTGCGTACACGATCCGCCGGCCGATCGGCGTGCGGTCGAGGAAGAGCGCCTGCAGGCCGCCCTTTGCCGCGCGGCGCGGCGGGCCGCCGCGCACGATCCGCTCCGCCGCTGCGACGGCGGTCCGCCGGAGGATGCTCTCCGGCACGATCTCGTCCGCCATGCCGAGCCGGTACGCCTTCTCCGCCCGCTCGCTCTTGCCGGCCAGGATCATGTCGAACGCCGCGCGCACGCCGACGAGTCTCGGCAGCCGCTGGGTTCCGCCGACACCCGGTAGAAGGCCGAGCTGGACTTCGGGAAGGCCGAGCTGGGTCTTCGGGCTGTCGGTGACGACGCGCCAGTGGCAGGCGAGCGCGAGCTCGAAGCCTCCGCCGAGGCAGGCGCCGTGGATGGCGGCGACGAACGGCTTCGGGAAGCCGGCGACGCGGTCGGCGATCTCCTGCCCCGCCCGGCTCAGCGCCGACGCCTCCGCCGCGGAGCGCAGCCGCGCGAACTGCTCGATATCGGCGCCGGCAATGAAATTGTCGGCCTTGCCGGAGATGAGCACCACGGCCCGCACCATGCCGTCCTCACCGAGGCGGGTGAGGAGCGCCTCGAACTCGTCCATGACCTCCGCGGTGAGCTTGTTGACCGGCTCCCCCGGAAGATCGAACGCCACGACCGCGACGCCGTTCTCGTTCTCAACGCTGAATGCGGTCATCGATCATTTCTCTTACGCGGAGGGACGGAGGCGCGGAGGGCGGAGGGCTCCGTGTGCGGATCGGCGCCGAGGCTCAGCGGGGATTCGGTCGATTTGTTTATGGGCTTCTTGCACGCCCGGACCGCCGAACCGTCCCGCGGGCCCACATAAAAACAACACGATCCTCGCCGTGGACTCGGCGTCCATTACTACCGAGGCACCCTCCGCCCTCCGCCCCTCCGCGCCTCCGCGTTCAAGAAGAATGTTCATTATCGCTCCAGCACCATGGCGTACCCCATCCCGCCCTGGGCGCAGATCGAGACGAGGCCGAACTGGACGTCGCGGCGCTTCATCTCGTTGGCGAGCGTGGTGACGATGCGCGCGCCGGTCGCGGCGAAGGGGTGGCCGATGGCGATCGATCCGCCCATCACGTTCGTCCGGTCCCAGTCGACCTCACCGACGGGCCCGGGGAGTCCGAGGCGGTCGGCCCATTCGCTCGAGCCCCAGGCCTGAACGTTCGAGAGGACCTGTGCCGCGAACGCCTCGTGAATCTCGACCAGCCCGAGATCGTCCCACCCGATCCCCGCGCGCTGCAGCGCCAGCGGCACGGCGAACGCCGGCCCCATCAGGAGCTGCCACCCCGGGTCCACCGCGGCGACCGCGTAGCTCCGGATGAATGCGAGCGGCTCATAGCCGAGCGCGGCAGCCTTCTCCTCGGACATGAGCAGCACCGCGGCGGCGCCATCGGTGAGCGGCGACGAGTTCCCGGCCGTGACGCTCCCGTACTTCCGGTCGAAGACCGGCCTGAGCCCTGCAAGCGCGTCGAGTGAGGTGTCGGGGCGGATGCCGTTGTCCGACGTCGTGACCTGATCGAGGTCCTTCCCGCCGAGCCAGGGTACGATCTCCGCCGTGAGCCGGCCGTCTGCCGTCGCGGCGGCCGCGCGCTGGTGGC
Source organism: Gemmatimonadales bacterium (assembly GCA_035759585.1). Lineage (GTDB taxonomy): Bacteria > Gemmatimonadota > Gemmatimonadetes > Gemmatimonadales > GWC2-71-9 > CAMLLJ01. The sequence goes on from DASTUP010000207.1 coordinate 7,773, forward strand.
TCATGAGCGCGATGCGGTCCTGGGCCTCGCGCGAAATCCCGTTCTCCTTCGCCATCTTCTCGGCGCTCTGGCCCATCGATTCCCCGGTGGACGGCTCCGCGATGGCCGGCGAGACCGGAATCAGGTCCTTCGGCCGCACGCGGCTGAACGCGCTGAGCCGCTGGCCCATCGAGCGCGCCCTGCTCGCCTCCATGAGGATGCGGCTGAACCGGCGGGAATGGAGGATGGGAATGTCGCTCAGCGATTCGACGCCGCCGGCGATGCCGGCGTCGATGTGCCCGATCGCGATCTGTGTCGCGACGTTCTCGATCGCCTGCGCGGCGGAGGCACAGGCGCGATTGAGCGAGTAGGCAGGAATCGTCGGCGGGAACTGCGGGAGGAGGCTCACCTCGCGCGCCACGTTCGGCGTGAGCACCGAGGCGATGACCTGGCCGAACACGATCTGGTCGATCTCGCGCCCGTCGATCTCGGCGCGGTAGACCAGCTCCTTGACGGCATAGCGCGCGAGAGCCACCGCGGGCACGTCGCGGAAGATGGTCCCGCTCCGCGCAAAGGGCGTGCGCACTCCGGCGACGACGGCAACGCGCCGCCCTGCGGTGGGGTTCAGCATCACTGCTCCGATCGGATCGCCCTACCTTATATTCCGCGCCACGATGCTCGCGACGGCGCGCCAGCGGTTGCCTTCCACCGGCTCGAGCACCTCGCGGCCATGCAGCACGGTGAGCGGCGCGACGAGCTGGGCCAGCTCACCCGCACGCAGCAGATGATCCGGGCTCTCCGGGCCCCAGCCCTGCGCGCGCTGTGATTCGAGATAGGTCTC
>DASTUP010000208.1:0-4542 GCA_035759585.1 Gemmatimonadales bacterium
CAACCCCAAGCAGACCATCTTCTCGATCAAGCGCTTCATGGGCCGGCGCATGAACGAGATCACCCAGGAGACCAAGCACGTCCCCTACAAGGTCGAGAGCGGGCAGAACGGCCTCGCTTCGGTCGAGATCCAGGGAAAGAAGTACACGCCCCCCGAGATCTCCGCGATGATCCTGCAGAAGATGAAGCAGACCGCGGAGGACTACCTCGGCACGAAGGTGGACAAGGCGGTCATCACCGTCCCCGCGTACTTCAACGACGCGCAGCGGCAGGCCACGAAGGACGCCGGCAAGATCGCCGGCCTCGAGGTCATGCGCATCATCAACGAGCCGACGGCTGCGGCGCTGGCCTATGGTCTCGACAAGAAGAAGGACGAGAAGGTCGCGGTCTTCGACCTCGGCGGCGGCACCTACGACATCTCGGTCCTCGAGCTCGCCGAAGGCGTGTTCGAGGTGAAGAGCACGAACGGCGACACGCACCTGGGCGGCGACGACTTCGACCAGCGGGTCATCGACTGGCTCGTCACCGAGTTCAAGCGCGACCAGGGCATCGACCTCTCGAAGGACCCGATGGCGCTCCAGCGCCTCAAGGAAGCCGCCGAGAAGGCCAAGATGGAGCTGTCGACCACCACGTCGACCGACATCAACCTGCCGTTCATCACGGCCGACCAGAGCGGGCCGAAGCACCTCAACTACACGCTCTCGCGCGCCAAGTTCGAGCAGCTGGTGGACGATCTCATCCAGCGCACGCTCCCGCCGATGCAGCAGGCGCTCAAGGACGCCGGGCTCGACCCGAAGCAGATCGATGAGGTCATTCTCGTCGGCGGCTCGACGCGCATCCCGAAGATCCAGGAGATCGTCAAGGGCTTCTTCGGCAAGGACCCGAACCGTTCGGTGAACCCGGACGAGGTCGTGGCCATCGGCGCCGCGATCCAGGGCGGCGTCCTCGGCGGCGACGTGAAGGACGTGCTGCTCCTCGACGTGACCCCGCTCTCGCTCGGCATCGAAACGCTGGGTGGCGTCACCACCGTCCTCATCCCGCGGAATACGACGATCCCGACGAAGAAGTCGGAAGTCTTCTCGACCGCGGAGGACAACCAGACCACGGTCGAGATCCACGTGCTGCAGGGCGAGCGCCAGATGGCGATCGACAACCGCACGATCGGCAAGTTCCAGCTCACGGGCATCCCGCCCGCCCCGCGCGGCATGCCGCAGGTCGAAGTCACCTTCGACATCGACGCGAACGGCATCCTGCACGTGTCGGCCAAGGACAAGGCGACGAACAAGGAGCAGAAGATCCGGATCGAGGCCTCGAGCGGCCTTTCGGACGCCGAGATCGACAAGATGGTCAAGAACGCCGAGGCGCATGCGTCGGAAGACAAGTCGCGGCGGGACCAGATCGAGGCGCGCAACCAGCTCGACGGCCTGGTCTACAAGGTCGAGAAGGACAGCAAGGAGTGGGTGGACAAGCTTCCCGCCGAGGCGAAGACGCGCCTCGACGCCGCGGTGGAGGCCGGCAAGTCGGCGCTCCGGACCGGTGAGGCCGACGGCATCCGCACCGCACTCGACGAGCTGAACGCCGCCTATTCGGCCGCCGGCGCTGCGCTCTACCAGAGCCAGAGCGGCACCGAGCAGGCGGGCGCAGCTCCCGGCACCGAAGCGCCGGCGGGGGAGGCTCCGCAGGAGGACGTGGTCGAGGCGGACTACGAGATCGTGGACGAGCCGAAGAAGTAGGTCGGACAGCTGGAAGGTCGGAAGGTCGGCGGTGCCGCGAGCCGGCATCGTCCGACCTTTTCGACTGTCCGGCCCCGATCCGCGACCGAAACCACCCCCCGCGCATCCCCGTTAGATTAGTAGAGGACCCTCAACCGTTACCGTAGTCAGGATAGGCGCATGTCCGTACGCTCACTCAACTGGCTCAAGTTCGGCGCGCTCGTGTCGCTCGCGTTTGCGCTCGGGCTTCTCTTTGCCGGCCTGCTCGATCTTCCGCGCAGCGGCTTTGCCCAGCAGTCGGCGCGCCCCACGGCGATCACGCCGGTGGCCGCTCCGTCGATCCCGCAGGCGCGTCCGCTCGCCGAGTTCAGCGATGCGCTCGCGGCCGTGGCCGACGCCGTGGTACCGAGCGTGGTCTATATCCAGTCGCGGCGCCCCGCACAGACCTCCCGGCGGCCCATCCCCCCGGGCTTCGAGCAGTTCTTCGGCCCGCGCAACCGCGAGCCGCGCATCGAGCAGGGCAGCGGCTCCGGCTTCATCGTGTCCGCCGACGGCTACATCCTCACCAACAACCACGTCGTGGAAGGGGCCGAGCGCGTGGATGTGCGGCTCTTCGACCGCCGCGAGTTCACGGCGAGGGTCGTCGGCACCGATCCGGCAACGGACGTGGCCGTTCTCAAGATCGACGCGACCGGCCTCCGGCCCGCCGCGCTCGGCGACAGCGACGACAACAAGATCGGTGAATGGGTCCTCGCCATCGGCAATCCGCTGAGCGACGGTCTCACCTTCACCGTGACGTCCGGGATCATCAGCGCCAAGGGCCGCGCGCTCCGGGATCTCCAGCGCAGCAATCTCGACATCGCCGACTTCATCCAGACCGACGCCGCGATCAACCCGGGCAATTCCGGCGGGCCGCTCGTGAACGTCCGCGGCGAGGTCATCGGCGTCAACTCGGCCATCGCGAGCCAGACCGGGTTCTACTCCGGCTACGGCTTCGCCATCCCGATCAACCTGGTGCGCGACGTGATGCGCCAGCTGATCACGGACGGCCGGGTGCATCGCGCGGCGATCGGTGTCCAGATCGAGGAAGCGAGCCGCTACGATGCCGAGGACGTGGGCCTCGACGAGATCCGCGGCGTCCTGGTGAGCGGCCTCTCGGGCGACGACTCGCCGGCCGGGAAGGCGGGCATCCGCCCGGGCGACGTGATCATCGGCGTCGACGGAAAGCGGATCGACCGCGTCGGCCAGCTGCAGCAGGAGATCGGCTTCCGGAAGCCGGGAGAGACCGTGAGCATCGAAGTGGCTCGCGAGGGCGGCGCCCGGCGCACCTTCCGGGTCGAGCTGGAGACGCTGAGCCCGGCCAACCCCGACCCCGAGACCGAGGACGAGGAAGCGGAAGCCGAGCCCGCGAGCGCGCCCGCGGGCGCCTCGCAGGAGCTGCTCGGTGCGCGCGTCCAGCAGGTTACGTCGGCTCTCGCGCAGCAGCTCGGTCTCGCCGGCAATACCCGGGGCGTGCTGATCACCGCGGTCACCCCGGGGGGGCCCGCCTGGGAAGCGAATCTCGCCGGGCCGGGCGGCGGCGCGGCCTTCATCATTCAGTCGGTGGATGGCAGGACGGTGCGCACCGAGGAGGAGATGGCGTCGGCACTCCGGTCGGTCGGCGCAGGGAAGATCGCGACGCTCAGCGTCATGGTCGTCACCCAGGAGGCGACGACGACGTTCATCGAGCGTGTGAGGCTGGGCGGAAGCTGAGTCCGGCTGTCCCGCAGTGGAAACGCCCGCTCCGGCGGGCGTTTTTCGTTTCAGCCCACCGGCGCTCGACCCTCCCCCTTGCCGGTATCCCGAATAACCCATAACGTCATCCCGCTCCACTCCCAGGCGTTGCTGGCCCCCTCCTCCGCCGGAGACTCCGGATGCTGACCGCCCGGTCGTGCCTCGCTGTGTCGTCCCTCGCGTTCCTGCTCGTCGCCGCCGAATCGCTCGCCGCCCAATCCCAGGCCACGACCGCGGTGGTCCGCGGAACCGTGACGGCCGAAGAAGGCGCGTCGATCGATGGCGCCTCGATCACACTCAGGAACGTGAGCACCAATTTCACCCGAAGGGTCGAGTCCAACAGCAGCGGCGTCTACGTCGCGACGCTGCTGCCGGTCGGTACGTACGAGGTGACCGCGCGCGCGGTCGGCTTCAGGCCCGAGGCACGGCGCGGGCTCGTCCTCCGGCTCGGCGAGAGCGCCCAGCTCGATTTCCGGCTGCAGGCGCAGGCGGTGCAGGTCGAGGACATCGCGGTGGCGAGCGAGCCGCTGGTGGACGTGACCGCGTCACAGTCGGCCACGCGCCTCAGCGACGAGGTGGTCGAGGGGCTGCCGAACAACGGGCGCAACATCTTCAATTTCACGACGCTCACGCCCAACGTCGCCATCGTGCAGGGTCCCGACGGCGACGAGATCAGCATCGGCGGCCAGCGTGGCATCCACAACAACGTCTCGGTGGACGGCGCCGACTTCAACAACCCGTTCTTCGGCGAGCAGCGCGGCGGCCAGCGGCCGGCCTTCACGTTCAACCTCGACGCGGTGGAGGACTTCGTCGTGGTGTCGGACGGCGCGAACGCGGAATTCGGCCGCTCCGGCGGCGGCTTCCTCAACATCATCACCAAGTCCGGCACCAACGAGCTGCACGGATCGGCGCACTACTTCGGCAAGTACGATGCGCTCTCGGCGGACTTCTTTCACACGTTCCCCAGCGGCACCTCCACCGGATTCACTCCCGACTTTGCCCAGCACCAGTTCGGCGCCACGCTGGGCGGGCCGCTCGTGCGGGACAAGGCCTTCTTC
>DASTUP010000209.1:0-5935 GCA_035759585.1 Gemmatimonadales bacterium
CCGGCGCGCAGCTTCCCACGGACGACGGTGCCGCCCTGATTGTTGTCCCGCGTCTCCTCGAAGCTGTAGACCGAGAGGCCAACGCGGTCTCCGAGCCCTCCGAGGATGCCCGCCGAGATCATCTCGGTGCGCAGCAGCTCCTGACCGAGCAGCCCATCACCGAAGTCGAACCCGAACCCCGCGCCGTTGGCCGGCACCACGGTGCCGCCCTGCGTGAGCGGGATCGGCACGGGAAGCACGATGCGCTCGGGGACACCGCACCCGGCTAGCAGGGCTGCCACAGCGGCGAGCGCCGGGCGAGCGAAGCCGGAGAAGCGCCTGATCTTCATGAAACGCTCCAGAGAGGAAAAGCTCGATAGTCATGCCGCCGGATCAGGCCGCCGTCAAGCCGAGCAGGTCGTGTCTGCTAGCGGTCCTTCTCCGCTCGCGATACCCGGAACCGCACGACACCCGGTACGTCCAGGGAGTCGGAGATGATCGCATGAATCTGGTCGCCTGCGATGACGAGCGGGAACCAGCGCGGTGCCTCGACGGGGAATCGGGCTATCGCGACGTGCCGACCCGCAGTGTCGAAAACGAAGAGCTGGGATCCGGCGCTCGTCGCGGCCCGGACCCACGTCCGGCCCTGATCATCGAAGTCCAGCGCCTCGACGATCGGCCTGGTTTCCGGAATCAGGCTGAAATCCGGATCCCAGTTGGCGCCCGCACCGAACCGCCGGACCTCCGCGATTGCCGTGTCTCGTTCTTCCGCGGTGACGGGCGCCGGCAACGCTTCCGCGCTTATCTCGCGAATCGGGACCGAATCGCCGAGCACGAATTGGGAGAGGCGGAGTTCCCGCGTGTCGCCGCACCAGATGAAGCCGCGTGGGTCGAGCCGCATATAGCGCTCACCGGCGAATGGAACGCCCATGACGCCACCGCCGCGCTCCGAACGGAACGCGTAGGGCGGAGTGATATTCGCCGGGCAGGTCGGCATGGCCAGCGTGTCTGCGGTCCCGCCCACGAGGTCGATTCGCCGGATGAACGGCACCCAGGTCGTGTCGACCCGCGTGCCCTGCTGGTCGTAGAGGCGCCCCGAGGAGTCGATCGTCCCGGGCCAGACATAACCGTAAGAGGATACCTGCAGCAGATGCGTCCCGGAAACCGCGCCACTCGAATCGAAAATCGTGACTCGCCGCGCCCGCGGATCGTAGACCCAGAGCCGATCCGCTACATCGATCGCCAGACCGTTCGCCCCGCGAAACTCCCCGGGGCCATCGCCATTCCGTCCCAGCTGCCGCACGAATTGACCGTCGGGGCCAAAGACACGGACCTGTTGTTCCTGGGCTTCGAGCACGTAAATGCGGCCCCGCGAATCCGCGGCAATTCCCCGGATATCGGAAAAGCTCCGCGGTCCTTCATCCGCCCCGCCGATCGAGAGGTTCTGGGCAAGCGTCCACGCCGCGACAGCGCCCGCCTCCGGCTGCTCGCTTGCGCATGCCGCGAGCAGCAAAGGCGCGACGAGCGTGGATCGCCACGAAAAACCGTTACTCATTGTCGAGCCGGCCCGTCGTCCGCGTTCCCGGCTCATCCGACGATCGCGGCGGCGGGACGTCCCGGCGCTGGAGGCGAAGGCCGATGTCTGCGAGAAGCGCCAGGAGCATGACGATCGCAAACCCGCCGGCGGCCCAGAGCAGCATCCCGGAAGCCGAGGAACCGCCGGCGCGCCGCCACATTGCGATGCCGGCAGCGAAGACGAAACCCGCGATCACGGCGGTGGAGTAGAGGCGTTGGTGAGTCATCGGAGGCGGCGTGCTCCATTGGAATGCGGGCGTCGTGGTGCGCAGGCTGTCGAGGTTAATGTAGGGGCTTACGGCGGGTCCGCCACGTCAACGCATGGAGTCCTGGTGCGGCGCTTCGCATTCGTCATCGTCATCGGAGCCTTTTCCCTCTCGGCCTGCGAGCGAAACGCTTCGGCCGGCTCCAGCCGGCGCGCCGAGGTGCCGCCGCAGCTCCCCCTCCCGGGAAGCCCCGATTCCCTGCTCGGACTCTTCGTCCTCCCGGCGGATTCGCTGGCGCGATTCGAGACGCGCGAGCACGGCTATGAGGAATCGTCCGCCGTGGTATATGGGGCGAGCGGTCCGTGGGTTCTCGTCGGCCTCGCGGACAGCGGCCGCACATGGCTTCGGCGTGATCGCGGGGCGCTCATTCCCCTCGAGGCGCTGTTGCGTGAGGGACTCAGCCACCTGACCGATGCCTGGGACGGCACGCTCCGGTTCGCGCCCGATGCGGCCTCGTCGGTCGTGCCGATTCCCCATGCAGGCGACGCGGGTGAGGATGTTCCGGCGGTCCTGCTGGGAACCCGAATGGTCGACGGGACGCTCTGGCTCGAGATCGAGGTGCTCGACCAGATCTGCGGGGCCGATACGTCCCGCGCGGTGGCGAAAGGATGGATCCCGGCGTGGACCGGTGGAAAGCCGACGATGTGGTTCCACTCGCGAGGATGCTGAGCGGCTACCCGCCGCCGATCAGCGCCCATTCCTGCCACCGGGCCGATGTCGGCCCTCGCCATGCGGGTGCGCATGAGTGACAGGGTCAACGCAGCCAGGAGCGGACGATGTGCGAAGACGGATCCATCAGGCCGGGACGGGGCAGCTCGGCACGACGGCGGGGCCGGCCGGCAGGCCCGGATCAGCGCGCTGCCGTCAGATCGCCCGGAAGCCTCGGGGTGGAGAGCAGCGCCCGGAACGCCGCCCAGCGCGCAGCCGGCGTATTGCCCTGGCGCTCGACCCAGCTTTCGACCAGGTCCCGCCCGAGATTGTAGTTGATGACGTAGCTGCGATACCCGTCGATGAAGCGGACCGTCTTTGCCGCCGCTTCAGGTGTGCTGAGCCAGAGGCGCTGCATCTCGGCGCGCGCGGCCGCCGAATCGATCGCACCGTCGAGGTAGCGGCGCGCGACTTCGTTGCGCGCGTAGTTGAGCTCCTCGACGATCCGCCGCACCTGCGCATTCCGCTCCGCGAGCGCCGTGTCGAGTCCGGCGAGCGGGAAGAGCGAATCCCGCTCGAACGCCGTCCGCGCATCTCCCGGGAACGCCATGTCGATCCCGTAGTTTGCCGAGCCCTCGGCGATCAGCGACTGCGGGCTGAAGAGCGGATATACGGATATCTCGACCCATCCACGCTCCCGCACCAGCGATTGCTCCAGCAGCGCGTTGTAGACGTGATGCCCCGGATAGCCCTCGTGGCAGGCGAGATCCACGGCGCGGTCGATCGCGATGGGCAGGTCGGTGTTCACCTGGATCAGGCTCCGCGCATCTCCCTGGTACCAGTTGTAGGCGTTCCATGACGTGCCGGTGACGTACTCGAGCGTGAATTGCTCCCCTGTGGGGAGCGCGACATGCTCGAGGGTTCGCGCACGGCATGCTGCGATGGCGGTGCGAAACACGGTGTCGACCAGCGCGGGAGGGATCGTCACGGCATCGCGGAATCGCTGGTAGCGTGTCGCGAGGGGGCCTGCGCCGGGAAGGAGCGAATCGAGCCGCGCGAGCAGCGAGTCGAAATGTGCCGGGTCGAAGGTCGGCGGCGTTACGCCGTACAGCAGGCGTGCCTCTTCATCGAACGTGAACCGCTCGCCGGCGAGCATTCGCGTGCGCGCCACCATGCTGCCGAGCTGGGTCCGGAGGTAGCGATGGCGCATCGTCACGAGGGAGTCGTCGTACGCCGGCACGCTGTCGCCGAGCCGCGCCACGAGCGACTCGGCGGCCATGCGGATGCCGTCGAGCGAAAGCGAGTCGCGATCCGCCGCCGCCTTGAGCGAGTCGGGCCCGTAATAGGCGTCGACATATGCGGGGTCGTGATGGCCAAGGCTGAGAGCCAGCACGACGTAGCGCCGAGCGATGGCGTCGAGCGCGGCGGCGTCGGGCGAGCTGTCCGACCGGCAGGCACCACAGAGTGCCAGTGCCACGAACACGGCGTTTCTCGCGCTGGACCTGCTCATCCAACCCCCTTGGCGATGGACGTGAATCCGTTCACCCTGCGAATCGCGCGGCCGGCCTACTTCAGCTCCACGCGCCAGATCTCGATCCGGGCCCAGCCGGCAGGTGTGCCGGCGATCGCCGCTCAAAGCGCCGCTCCGCACCTCCGGCAGAAATTCGCCCCGTACTCGTGCCCCCCGATTCCGCACGAAGGACACGCCTGCGTGCTCACCGGCAGGTCCCGCGCCCGCGTCAGCTCCATCGTGACGATGCCGGTGGGGACCGCGATGATCGCGTAACCCATCAGCATGACGATGACGGCCAGCATCCGGCCGAGGGGAGTTGCAGGAGAGAGGTCGCCATAGCCGACCGTGGTGAGCGTGACGACGGCCCAGTAGACACTGACCGGAATGTTCGTGAAACCGTGCGACGGCCCTTCCACGACGTACATCATCGTTCCGACGATGAGCACGATCGTCAGGACCGTGAGCAGGAAGACGGTGATCTTGCGACGGCTCGCCTTGAGCGCGCTGGCCAGCACCGAGGACTCCCGCAGGTACTCCGCGAGCTTGAAGATCCGGAAGACACGCAGCAGCCGAAGCACGCGAACGACGAGCAGGGTCTGCGCGCCGGGAATGAAGAGGCTGAGGTACGTCGGAACGATCGCGAGGAAATCGATGATCCCGAGCGGGGAGAGCGCGTACCGGAGCGGGCTGCGGACGCTGTAGAGCCGCAACGCGTACTCGATGCTGAAGAGGATGGTGAACGCCCATTCCAGCGCCCGGAGGAGCGCGCCGTGGTCCTCGCGGATCCACCGGACGCTCTCGAGCATGACGACGCCGATGCTCGCCAGGATCAGCACCAGGAGGGCGACATCGAACGCCCGCCCCGCGCGCGTGTCCGCCTCGAAGATGATCTCGTGCAGGCGCCGGCGCCGCGCCGCTTCCGGATGCTGGTCGATTAGCCGTCTCACGCGGCGGGCCGGCTCACTGGCATGCCGTGCCTTCGCGCCGGGGCTGCTCTGCGGGTCGCATGGCGGAAAGGTCTAGCCGCATCGGGCGCGAGTCCAGAGTGCGCCGTGAATGCGGTTGGCATCGTTCGGCTCGCAGTTCGCGGCCCCGGCGCCTGGTCCGCCGCCGCGTCGGGGGCCGGGTATGCCGTGCAACCCCAGTAATGCCAACAAGTTGACGCGGCGCACGAGGCCCCGGGTCGTCGGCACGTCAAATGCGCATTGGCACCTCGATGCGCGCCCCCCATTCCGCCGTCAACGCCGCTTCCGCCAACGACATCGAGTCGCTGGGGGAGGGGCCGCTCGTGCCGCTGCTCCGGCCCGACGAGGATCCGGCGGACCCGGTCACGCTCCTCACCTGGTACGAGGCGCTCTCGAGCGCCCTCGCCACGGACGTTCCGCACGACCTCTTTGCCTTCTGGCTGTACCCGGCTTCGGGTGGCGCGGTGCTCCTTGCCCCCGAGGCGCTCGCCGCCGACGCGCTGGTCGTGCCGGAGCCGCCGTCGGTGAGCCGCGAGCAGCTCGCGCTGCTCGAAGAGCTGGTGGAGGGCGCCGGCTATCGCTCGACGATCTGCGTGACGGCGATCCATGCCGGCGCCGACGTCGGGCTGCTCATGTTCGCCAACCTCACCGAGGGCGCGCACGGTGCGCGCGAGCGCGCTGCCGCACAGCTCGCGGCCGACGCGCTTGCGCCATCGCTGGCCCGGCTCGCGCGGCGGTGGCGCGAAGGCGGGGTGCGGCCGATGCGGCGCACCGATGCGGAGATGGCCGGCATCCTCGCCGCCGCCGCCGGCGTGGCGTCGAATGCGCGCACGCCGCGCGAGCTCTCCCGCGCGCTTTCCGCCGCCCTCGCCGCGCACCTGCCGCACGACCGGCTCGAAGTCCTCGTGCCCGGAGCGTCGGCGGCGCAGTGGTATCGCATCGGCGAGCACCCGGGCGGTCCGCTCTGGGGCGATCCCGATCTCATCGTT
>DASTUP010000210.1:0-5899 GCA_035759585.1 Gemmatimonadales bacterium
CCAGGTAGCACCCGCCGTCCGACGAGGGGCCGATCACGTAGGGCGCCTCGTCGAGCGCGGTGACGGCCTGCGGAAGGGCATCCTCGAGGCCAGGCGAGAGGCGGATGAGTGCGAACCAGCCGGCGGGAAGCACCGCACCGGCCACTGCCGCGGAAATGCGCGCACCGAGCGTACCGGACCCCTGCGGCCGCAACTCGAGGCCCTCACCGAGCCATTGCTGCATCGCAGCGCGCGCATCAGGGGGACGGAACCAGATGATCGGCGCGATGCCCGCCGCGGCGGCCGCCGCGAGCGCACGGTGGAGGAGCAGCCGCTGGAGTCGCTGCGCGTGCGGCAGCCCGATCTCCGCGGCAAGGCCACGTCCGGCCTCCGGGCGGTCCACGAGTACGGCGAGCGCGGGCGTCACGCTCAGGCGCGCGCGAAACGCTGGAAGCGATCGGCCATGTCGCGCGTGACTGGTCCCACGCTGCCGTCCCCGATGACCCGCCCATCGACCTGGCGGATATGGACGACCTCGGCCGCGGTGCCGCTGAAGAACGCCTCGTGCGCGGTATAGACGTCATACCGGTTGAGCGGCTCTTCGCGAACATCGTATTTCGCGTCACGCGCGATCTCGATGATCGCATCGCGCGTGACCCCGCGCAGAATGCCCGCGTGCGCCGGCGGCGTGCGGATCACCCGGTGCTTCACGACGAAGAGGTTCTGGCCCGACCCCTCGGCCACGGAGCCGGCGCTGTCGAGCATCAGCACTTCATCGGCTCCCGCTTCGATTCCTTCGAGCTTGGCGAGGATGTGCGGGAGGTAGTTGAGCGACTTGACGCGCGGCGAGAGCGACTCGCGATGCGGAATCGGCGTGCTTGCCGTGACGACCCTCAGGCCGCGCTCGTAGAACTCCTGCGGCCAGAGCCGGATCGTGTCGAAGATGATGAAAACCGTGGCCTTCGCGCATTTTCTGGGATCGAACCCGAGGTCGCCGACGCCGCGGGTGACGACATGCCGCAGGTAGCCGTCGCCGAGCTGCGCACGCCGGATTCCCTCGAGCGTGACCTGCTCCATCTCCGCCCGCGAAAGCGGAATGTCGAGCCGGATGGCGTGCGCCGAGTCGTACAGGCGCTCCAGGTGCTCCTGGAGGCGAAACACCCGGCCGTCGTAGGCACGCATGCCCTCGAAGACGCCATCGCCGTAGAGCAGGCCATGGTCGAACACGGACACCCGCGCTTCCTCGGGGCCGAGCCACTGTCCATCCAGCCAGATCGTCGCCACGCGGGCCTCCGAGGCCTTTTTCAGCGGGAACCCGAGCGCGGAAGCGGCTCGGGAAGGTCGGCGACGACGTACGCCATGACCGCCATGGCGGCGGTGACGAGTCCCATGTCCCGCGGATCGAGCTTGTCGATCGTATCGGCATCGCTGTGGTGGTACCAGAAGTAGCGCGAGCCATCGACCGACGGGCTCATGCCGGGCACACCGAGCTGCATCAGCGGGCCGATGTCGGCGCCGCCGCCGCCGGCGCTGATGGTGCCCGCGCCGATGCGCTCGAGGAGCGACGCAATCTCGGTGATCCGCATCCGCGCCGAATCCGACCCGGTGAACCCGAAGCCCGACGGCGTGAAGACGCCGTTGTCGGACTCGATCGCGAGGACATGCCGATCGACTTCGTCGCGATGTGCATCGCGGTAGGCGGTCCCGCCGCGCAGGCCGTTCTCCTCGTTGGTCCAGAGCACGACGCGAATGGTGCGGCGTGGCGTGAGGCCAAGCTTCCTGATGAGTCGCACCGCTTCCCAGGCCACGACGCAGCCGGCGGCGTCGTCCATCGCGCCCTGGCCCACGTCCCACGAGTCGATGTGCCCGCCGAGGACGACGACCTCCTCGGGCCGCTCGCTTCCGCGCACCTCGGCGACGACGTTGCGGGAACGGGCATCGGGCAGCGTGCGCGCCCCCATGCGGAGCCGCACCTTCACGGCCGCTCCGCGATCCTGCAGGCGGTGGAGCAGCATCGCGTCCTCGACCGTGATCGCGGCCGCGGGGATCCGGGGCGCCGCAGTGTCGTACGTCATGGTACCGGTGTGCGGCGTATGGAGCGATGCGGATGCGACCGAGCGGACGAGCGCCGCCACGGCGCCGTACCGCGCGGCCACCGACGCGCCGGTGGTGCGATAGCGCACCGTCTCTCCGTACGTGGTGAACGGCGCGTCGTACACGACGATCCTGCCGCGCGCTTCGTCCTTCCGGCGCGCCAGCTCCTCGAAGCTCGACACCACCAGCACCGGCGCCTCGATGCCTTCCGGCGGGGTTCCCACGCTCATGCCGAGGCCGAGCAGGGCGAGACGCTGCGCGCGCGGGCTCGTCATCTCCGCGGACTCCTCGCCACGCACCCAGTGCGGGACCATCACCGGCTCGCCGCGCACGGAGTCGAGGCCTTCGCGGCGCATTTCTGCGAGGATCCAGTCGATCGCCTCCTCGAGATTCGTCGAGCCGCTGAGCCGGGGGCCGAAGGTATCGGTGAGATAGGCGAGCTTGGCGTATGCCGCACTGTCTCCCAATGCTTCATCGATCAGCCGGTCGGCGTCCGCGGCGTACGCGGCGACCGCGGAGCGCTGCTGCGCCGGGAGTGCGGTTGCGGCGCAGGAGAGAAGCACGGCAAAGGTCCAGGCGGGCGATCGTCGCATCGAGAATCCGGATTGAAGTTGAGTGCGGCAGAACGACGCCCGGAGGCGCAGGAACATCAGGGCTTCGGAGCGGCCGGCGGTTCGGGAACTTCGACCTGCACCGGCTGGCCGCGCGGCGGCCGGCTCATCTGCAGGAGCGTCGCCATGGCAGTCATGGCAAGCTCACGCGCCCCCTGCAGCGCTTCGGCGCGCGGTGCCGGCTTTCCGGAAACGACGCGATGCATCAGGCTCGGCATTGCCCGCGGATTCACGAGATCGATGCGGGCGCGCACCGAATCGACACGATGTGCGTCGAAGCGGATCGTGACGACGAGCTCGCTTCCGTCGGGATGCGCGCCCGACTCCCCAGGCGCGCCGGTGAGGCGGAACTCCTTCGCCTGCCCGAGGAGGCGCCCGAGCGTGTCGGCGACAGCCTGCTCGAGCTCGCCGAAGCGTCCTTCCCGGTCTACCGGGACGATCATCACCGGGCGGGGACCGCTCCAGCTCCACGAACGCCCGGTGCCCGGCGGCGCCATGGTGAAGATACGCCCTTCGAGCCCGCGAACCCGGGCGAGCCGCTCGTCGACCTGCATCTGGGTAACGCTGAGCAGCGAGTCGATCATGACCCGGCTCACGACCTGCTCGATCGAATCGCGCCGGTTCTCGGTGACGGGTGCGCTGCTCCGTGCATTCTCCCTCGCCAGCCGGCGCTGCACGGCTTCGGCAATCGCCAGCGAATCGGCGCGTGTGAGCACCGCCGTCTGCGGCGCGGAAGCGGCTCCATCGATTCCGCTCTCCATTCCCGCAGTGTCCTGGCCGACGAGCTCGATCCCGGGCAGGCTGTCTCCTGCGAGCATCGCCGGAAGCGAGTCGACCTCTCCGGCCAGGTCATCGCGATTCCCGAGCTGCCGGTTGAGCAGCGCACCGACCAGCACCAGCGCCGTCGCCCCGCCCGCCAGCATACCCGCGCGCCGCGCGCCGATCATGGTGCGGCGCGCGACAACCGGCTGCGTCGGCGTGTAGGCCGCCCCCGGGAGCTCTTCCAGCTGTGCCAGCAGCGCATCGGCCGTCGGCGGGCGCTGCTCGGGATCCTTCGCGAGGCACCGATGGATGATGGCGCTCAGCGCCGGCGGCACGTCGGGCCGCTGCGATTCGATCGGCGGCGGATCGCGCGTGAGCTGCGCGGCCATCGTGGCAGTCGGGGACGGCCCGGCGAACGGCGCCTCGCCGGTCAGCAGCTCGTACGCGAGGAGGCCGACGGCATAGAGATCGACGCGATGGTCGGCGGCGGGATCGGCGGCGAGCTGCTCCGGCGCCATGTAGGCCGGTGTGCCGATCGCGAGTCCCGACGTCGTGGCGCCCGCGGCGGGAAGCGCCGCACTCAGCGCCTTGGCCACGCCGAAATCCGTGACGAGCGCATGGCTCCGCTGCGTCAGCACGTTGCCCGGCTTGATGTCGCGGTGCACGACGCCGTGCGCATGCGCATAGGCGAGGGCGTCCACGATATCCGTGAGGATGCGGACCACGTCCCTGACCGGAAGCTTGCCGCGCTCCTCCAGCCGCACCCGGAGCGACTCACCGCTCACGAACGGCATCGTGTAGTAGAGCAGGTCGCCGTCCTCACCGGCCGTGAGCAGCGGGACGATGTGCGGATGCTGGAGCTGGGCTGCAAGATGGATCTCGCGCCGGAAGCGCTCCCGGTTGACGCCGGCGGCGAGCTCGGGCGGGAGGACCTTCACCACCACGGACCGGCCCAGGGCCTTCTCGGTCGCCAGGTAGACGTGGCTCATGCCGCCGCCCGTGAGCTCGCGCTCGATCGTGTAGGCGGGGGTGAGCGCAGCCTCGAGCCGCTGGAAGAAGGGATCCATGGGCTAAATGTGCCGCCTGCGGGACGCCGCAACAAGCTCGGTCAGAAGGCTGCGCCGAGCAGGAAAAGGAAGGAGAGCGTGCTCGCCCGTCCCTCCGGGTGAAGGATGATGCGGCGCGCCGTAAGGTTGCGGGCGACGAACTGGGCGCGGAGGCGGCCATCGAGGAAGGTCTTCCACCCCGTGAGCGAAAGTTCGATTCCCGCCGGCTGGATGCTGCGCGCTTTTCCGGGTGCCGCTTCGGCGCGCCCGTAGTCCGGCCACCGACGCGCCGACTCCAGGTCGAGCTCGGAGCGGAGACCGAAGCTCGCTACCGGTCGCCAGGTGGCGGCGCCGATGGCCCGGAGCGTCGGCGCGGCCGCCATGGCCTGCCGGAACGAGACATCACCGTATCCCTTCGCAATATCTACGTTCGCCGATACGTCGAGGGTTCTCGATGCGGGATGTCGTAGGCCGAAGCGGGCCCCGGCAGTGCGGCCCGTCGTCTCCTGAACGAGAACGGGGCCGCGCCAGGCGCGGTACACGGGATCCCAGTCCAGATCGCGACGGAGTGCGAGCGACCCGTCGAAGCTGCGCAGGTACGCCGACATGCTGAAGCTCGTGCGAAGTCCGATGCGACCGGTCCAGCCGATCTCGGCGCCTGCCATGCGTACCATCTGATCGGGTGGCGGCAGCTCGGCGGAGATGCCCGCCGTGCCGAGCCAGGGCTCGCCAAGCGCCGCAAGCTCGATCAGTCCCCCAGGCGTCATCGCCCTGGTTCGGCTTGCGGCCAGGCGCAACACGATGTGGCCGCCGCCCACGGCCAGATCGTTCGTGACGATCGCGCCGCCTTCCATTCCATCGCCACGTCCCGAAAGCGTTGCGGCGACATGGTGACGCAGGACCGCGCTCGTTCGAACCGTGAGCTCTCCGAATGCGCCGAGCTCGACGTGACGTCCGGGAGGCCGAACCGAATCACTCGATCCGGAGCGGTGAATGACCCTCACGCCGAGCCGACGCTCGCCGCCGCGGGGGGACGCCTCCAGCGTGCCCCGGAACACGCGCCATGTGAAATCGAGGGGAGGCGCAGTCGCGCCCGGGTGCGACGCAATGCGCGAGCGATCATACCCGGCACGGTATCCGATGTCGAATCCCGACGCCGCAACCGTGCCGGCGGCACTGACGTGCGCAAGATCGGAGCGCACGGGCACCTCGATGCCTGCCAGCTCGTGCCGGTGCCAGTCGTCGATGCGGCTCGTGCCGGCCATGAGATGGTGACGGCTCCGCCGGCCGTCGAATCCGAGCCGCACCACCGGAGCCACCCGCTCGATCCGCGGCGTGAGCGTCGATGACGCGTACATGCGCTGCAGAACGAGCGGATCAGTCGGGAGGTGAATGCTCGCAGTGTAC
>DASTUP010000211.1:0-8505 GCA_035759585.1 Gemmatimonadales bacterium
CGATGGCGCCGATGAACGCCACGAAGATCTGACCGGCTATCCCTGCAAAGGGCGATCCGAGCCCGAGTGCGCGGAACAGGAACCCTCCGAGCACCGCGCCGACGATCCCGACGATGATGTCGCCGAGGATTCCGTAGCCGATTCCGCCCATCACGAAACTCGCCAGCACACCGGCGACCAGACCGACGATGAGCCAGGTCAAGACATCCATGGCAACGCCCTCCACGATTCGGGTGAACTCCGGCGGCGTCCCGGTCAGGGGGGGCCGCGCTGCGAACCTATCGCCCGGCGGGGAGCACCGCAAATGGAGACACCCCATGGCTGACTTCAGGAAGACGCTCGAGAGCGAGGACGGCGAGCGCCGGGCCGTGATACTCTGCCGGCCCGATGGCAACTTTCAGATAGACTTCGAGCGCTGGGACGGCAACGAGGTCACCGGCATCGGCGGACTCTCGGACCCCTTCTGGCGATTCGAAGGTGTCGAGGAGGTGGCAGGCACGCTCGAGGAGGCGGAAGCCATCGCGGCGGCGCGGCTCGGCGCGCTGAAGGGGATCACGAACAATTGAGGGAGAGCGACCGCATGGGAGAACAGGGATCGACCGGCAACGTCGACGCCGCGCTCCGGAAGCCGCACGGCTGATCGCGTGCTTCCGCTGCAGCCTGGGCCGCCCGGCCCCGCCGGCTGGTACCATCTCGCCTTTTTCGGCCTCCTGATTCCGTGGGCGGCGTGGCGCACGCGATCACGCATCGCCACGCAGCCGCTGCCGCCGCGAAAGCGCCACTTCATCGCGGTGCTCATCCAGCTCCTGCTCTTTCTCGCCATCTCCCTCGCCGTCGCGTACGCCGAAGCGATCGACCTGCTTGCGCTGCCGCGGGGCGGCTGGCTGCCGTGGCTCGCGGCCATCGGCCTGCTCGTGGCAGGCGTCGTACTGATGGCGCCGGTGTGGCGGCGCGGCGTGGAGCGGCGCGAGCGGAAGCTGCATCTCTTCATGCCGCGGACTGCACCGGAGCGGGGACTCTGGGTCGCGGTGGCCATTGCGGCGGGCCTGAGCGAAGAGGTGACTTATCGTGGCGTGATGTATGTGGTAGTGGGCGGGATCACTGGAAGCGCGCTCGCCGGTGCGGTGATCGCGAGCCTGATCTTCGGGATCAGCCATATCGTGCAGGGATGGAAGAGTGCGGCCATCATCACGGTGATTGCCCTGCTGCTGCACGCGCTCGTCGCGTTGAGCGGGACGCTGCTGCTGGCCGTCGCCATTCACTCCATCTACGACCTCGTCGCCGGACTGGCCTACGGCAGGATCGGCGAAGAGCTCGGCTATCCGGTCGACGGCATCCCGGCGGGAGTCGAAGACGCAGCCGCGGGAGCGACATGAATCATCGCGCCCACGCGGCGCCCGCCAGCGCCGGCTTTCGCCCGCTCCTCGAGCAGCTCGCGTGGGCCGACGAGCGCGCGCTGCAGACACTCCGCAGCTCCCCTGCGGACGAGCCCCGCGCCCGCGAGCTCCTGGCGCACGTCATCGGCGCCGAAACGGTCTGGCTCGCACGGATCGAGGGCCGGGAGCCGGACCTCGCCGTATGGCCGCCGCTCACGCTCGATGAATGCGAAGCGGCATCGCGGCGCGTGCGCGCAGGGTACGCCGCGCTCCTCGCCCGCATCGAGAGTGATCCGGCCGAGCTCACGCGCATGGTGCATTACCGGAACAGCGCCGGACTCGAATTCGACAGCTCGGTGACCGACATCCTGCGCCACGTGGCGCTGCACGGCGCGTATCATCGTGGGCAGGTGGCGCTCCTCGCGCGCATGAGCGGGATCGCGCCCCAGGCGACCGATTACATCGCATGGGCGCGCGGCGCGCCCGCAGCCAGCCGTACGACCTGACCGGCCGGCGTACGCAAAGATCCGCGAAGGCAATATCTTCGGAATGATGCAGTCGGATCCACCTTCCCGGGCGGCCTGATGGACGATTTCGAGATCCGCTCGGGCGTCGGCCCGACGCACGCTTTCATCTTCGCCATCAGCGTCGTCGTGATGCTGTTCGGCTGGCGATGGGCGGGGCAGGTGGCCGAGCAGTCCTCCCAGCGGGGCTTCTGGGCCGGCCTGGCAGCGACGGCTCTCCCGGCCCTCGCCGCATGGTGGAGCTCGCTCGCACTCCGCCGGCGCCGCGGCAGCGCCCCGGCGAGCGGCGCCGAACAGGCCTTCGACGTCCTCCGCTGGCTCGCGCTCCTCTTTCTCCTCGGCTGGGCGCTCCTCGCCCTCCCCTGATCCAGGGTAACCATGCGACTCATTGCTCTCTGCTTCATTCTGGCCGCCTGCAGCGGGACGCCGGACCCCGACGCTCCTGGCTCCGCGGTTCCCGATCGCACCCCCGGTGACACGATGGTTGCCCCCGAAGCCGACTCCGTCATGACGATCACCGGGGTCGTCCGGCACTTCGATCTCGAGGGCGGCTTCTTCGCGATCCGCGGCGACGACGGCGTCACGTACGATCCCTCGAATCTCGGCGAGGAGTTCCAGCGGGACGGCCTGCGCATCCGGGCGCGCGTCCGGCCGCGCCCCGACATGGGAGGGATCCACATGGTCGGGCCCATCGTCGACATCATCGAGATCGAGCGGGACTCGGTGGCAACCGACGAACCTCCGGCAGACGAATGAGCCTCGACCGACGCGACTTTCTCCTCGCCGGCGTCGCGGCCGGCGTCGGCGCATCCGCGCTTGGCCGGACGCGCGAGGCCCTTGCCCGGACGCCTGGCCCCTTCCGCGCGCCGCCGATGGAGCGGGTGCGCATCGGCTTCGTCGGCGTCGGCGGGATGGGAATGGTGCACGTCGAGAACCTGCTCCGCATCGAAGGGGCCGAGCTCGCCGCCATCTGCGACATCGTTCCGGAGAAGGTCGCGAAGGCAAGCGAGACGATCGTCGCAGCCGGGCAGCCGGCACCCCGCGGCTTCTCCGCGGGCCCGCGCGACTTCGAGCGGATGTGCGCCGAGATGGACCTCGACCTCGTCTATACGGCGACACCGTGGGAGTGGCACGTCCCCATCTGCCTGGCCGCCATGAAGCACGGCAAGCACGCTGCGACGGAAGTACCGGCGGCGTACACCGTGGACGACTGCTGGGCACTGGTGGAGGCGGCAGAAAAGTACGAGAAGCATTGCGTGATGATGGAGAACTGCTGCTACGACCGGCTCGAGATGCTCATGCTGCACCTCACGCGGCTGGGCCTGCTCGGCGAGCTCCTCCATGCCGAGTGCGGCTACCTCCACGACCTCCGCGAGATCAAGTTCTCCACGGAGGGAGAAGGCCTCTGGCGGCGCGCGCACGCGATGGTGCGGAACGGGAACCTCTATCCGACGCACGGACTCGGCCCCATTGCGCAGTGCATGGACATCAACCGCGGCAACCAGTTCGACTACCTCGTGTCGATGAGCTCGCCGCCCCGCGGGCTCGAGCTTTACGCGCGCGAGCACTTTCCCCCGGCCGACCCGCGCCGCGGCGAGAAATTCAAGCTCGGCGACGTGAACGTCACGCTGATCCGCACGAAGCGCGGCGAGACGATCTATCTCGGCCACAACTGCGACAGCCCCCGACCGTACAGCCGCGGACTCGTGCTGCAGGGCACGCGCGGCCTCATCGAAGGCTGGCCGGGACGCGCTTACGTCGAGGGGAAGAGTGAAAAACCCCATCGCTGGGACGCGCTCGAGCCATGGTACGAGAAGTACGAGCACCCGCTCTGGAAGTCCGAACGGGTCCGGGCGGCGACCGGCGGCCATGGCGGGATGGATTATCTGGAAGACGTCCGCCTCATCGAGTGCCTTCGCCGCGGAGAACCCACCGACCAGAATGTCTACGACGCGGCGGCCTGGAGCGTGATCACGCCGCTCACCGAACAATCGGTCGCGCACCGGAGCCGCCCCGTCGACATCCCCGATTTCACGCGCGGCCGCTGGAAGTCGGCTCCTCCGCTCGGAATCATCGGCGCCTGACCCATGCTCGGTTGGCGGCCAGTGCGCGGGGTCGTCGCTTCGCTCGCCGCAGTGACCGCCTTCTGCGGAGTGACGCTCGGTGCCGCCCTGGCGTTCTAGGGTCGCTGGCATCCGCCCGGGTTCTGGAGCGGCCAGTGCCCTGATATCTTGCGATTCCCCGACCACAGGCGCTCAGGCGCCAGTCAAGCTCCCAGGGAGGAATCGTGAGGAAGTTCGCGCTTCCGGTATGGCTGCACGCGCCCATGCTCGGCTTCGTCATTTCCGCGGCCGCGACGACGACGGCACGCGCCCAGGATCCGGCGCCGCCGCCACCGCCGTTCAAGATCACCGCCAACGCCGGGCTGGTGAGTGCCGCGGGCAACACCGAGATCACCACGCTGAGCGGGGACCAGCGGATCGAGTTCCGGCCGGCCGGCTCGGGGTGGACGTTCACGCAGCACCTCGGGGCGGTGTACGGCCGTACGGACGGCGTCACGTCGGCCAACCGGATCAAGGGCGGCGTAAGAATCCAGCATGTCGTCGAGGAGCGCCTTTCGGCCTTCGTGTCGGCCGAGTACGAGAAGAATCGGTTCGCCGGCATCCGGCGCCGCTTCGAGGAAGTCGTCAGCCTTTCGTTCGACCTGCTCGAGGCGTCGAGCACCGAGCTCGCGCTCGAAGTGGGCGCGTCGTTCAACCAGCAGCGCGACCTCGAGGGCCTGGATGACTCGTTCGTTGCGGCCCGCACCGCGGGAGAGCTCAAGCAGCGGTTCACCGAGACCGCCTATCTGCAGCAGAAGATCGAGGTGCTCCCCAATCTCGAGCTCGGTGAAGATCTGCGGCTCAATTCGGAGACCGCGCTCGTCGCCCCGCTCTCGCGGCGCTTCGCCGTGAAGGTGAGCTACGCTGTCCGGTACGACAATCTGCCCGAGCCGGGGTTTCACCATACCGACCGGGTCTTCACCTCAGGTCTCCAGGTGACCCTTTGAGCGGTCCACGACTCGTCGTCGTCCCGCTCCTCGTCATGGTACTCACGGCACTGGCCGGAAGGTCAGGCGGGATCGAGCAGCTCGCGTGGATGACCGGGTGCTGGGAGCTCACCGCCGGCGAGCGGACGGTCGAGGAGCAGTGGATGGCCCCGCGTGGCGGCTCGATGGTGGGAATGAGCCGGACGGTCAGGGGCGGGAAGACAATCACGTGGGAGACGGTCTTCCTGCGCGAGGACTCGACCGGTGCCATCACCTACAACGCGTTTCCGAGTGGCCAGGCGGCAGCCGTCTTCCCGGCCGTGGAGGTGAGCGACTCGCACGCGGTATTCTCCAATCCGTCGCACGATTTTCCCCAGCGGATCATCTACCGGCGCCGGGGCGTCGCATTGGTGGCGAGGGTGGAAGGGGAGACAGGGGGGCGGACGCGGGGTACCGACTTCCCATACCGGAAAGTGGAGTGTCCCGGGGAGGCAGGTGGCGGGCATCACTGACGGGTGGGGGTTTACGGGGTAAGAATTCGGAGGCATAGTGGTGGAGGCTGCGGATCGGTGATCGCGGCCCGGCTCTGCCTGGTTCACTTCCTTCTGGAGGAGATATGGATCTGCTCTGGACCCTGATCATCGGCCTGATCGTAGGCGCACTCGCCAAGTTCATAATGCCCGGGCGGGATCCGGGTGGCATCATCGTGACGATTCTGCTCGGTATTGCCGGCGCCTTCGTGGCGCGCTTCCTCGGCTCGATGCTGGGGATCTACGGCGAGGGGGATGCGGCCGGGTTCATCGCCTCGCTGCTCGGGGCGCTTCTCCTCCTCTTCCTCTATCGGGCGTTCACCAAGAGAACGCCGGCCTGACGCAGATGCCTCCAGAAAGTCCAGAGGGCGACGGTCATTCCGTCGCCCTCTGTATTTCAGGGAACCGAAGCGCCACTACCGCACCTCGAACGTCGCCGATCCGGCGCTCTTTCCGCCGATGGTCACCTCCGCGGCAAAACGTCCCAATGCCCAGCCGGAAGCGGGGGCGGCGAAGGAGGAGAACGCTCCGACGCTGTCCGGCGTCTGCATCGCAGAATCGACCACGAGGCCGGCATCGTCGCCATCCACCCGGATCCACCGGACGGTGACCGTATCCGCGTCCGGGGGCCTTGCGAAGCTCAGCCGCACCGTATCCCGCGGGCTGAAGACCGTCCGCGGCATGGTCACCCGGCCCTGGGCATCGATGACGG
Source organism: Gemmatimonadales bacterium (assembly GCA_035759585.1). Taxonomy (GTDB): domain Bacteria; phylum Gemmatimonadota; class Gemmatimonadetes; order Gemmatimonadales; family GWC2-71-9; genus CAMLLJ01. The sequence continues at coordinate 6,171 of DASTUP010000211.1, forward strand.
TGCCGAGCTCGAGGCGCACGGTGCCTGTCGGATCTCCGGTCGCGGGTGACTCGAGCGGCGACGGTCCCCCTTCGCATCCGGCGAGTGCGCCCGCGGCAACAGCCAGCGTCTTCAATCGCGAGCCCGCGGTCATCATCTTTCTCCTCTTCAGGACGCGCCCGATCCCGGATCCGGTCGGAGCATACCGGTTCCGGCACCCGCCTGCCGTGACGGGTGCTTCACGCGACGAGTGAGATGACCAGCTATCAGCGCATCTATGCGATCGTGCGAAGGATTCCGCGGGGCCGTGTGGCCACCTACGGGCAGGTCGCGACCCTGGCCGGGCTCGCGGGACACGCCAGGCAGGCCGGCTATGCGCTGCACGCGCTGCCGGCCGCCACGGCGCTTCCCTGGCACCGGGTGATCAATGCGCAGGGAGCGATCAGCGTCCGGTCCGCCGGCGGAGACGGACTGAGGCAGCGGCTCCTGCTGGAGGCCGAAGGGATCGAGTTCGATGCGCGCGGGCGGGTCCGGCTGTCCCGCTATCAGTGGCGTCCGCGCGGATGACCCTCAAACATGGAGGCGTGCATGCAGGCAACTGTTGCGAGGCCCGCACCATCCGAGTTCGCGCCCTATTACGGGACCTACGTCAACGCGATGCCGGACGGCGATGTCGTCGCGGCGCTCGCCGAGCAGGGGGAGGAAACCTTTCGCGTGCTGTCGGCGTTGTCCGACGAGCAGGGATCGTTCCGGTACGCTCCGGGGAAGTGGAGCATCCGGGATCTGGCGCAGCACCTCGCCGATTCGGAGCGGGTCTTTGCCTATCGCGCGCTCCGTTTCGCGCGGGGGGACGAGACCCCATTGCCGGGCTTCGATCAGAATCCCTACGCGGAAGCGGCGCGCGCCGATCGCCGGCCGCTCCGCGAGCTGGCAGCCGAGCTGCGCGACATCCGCCGCACCACGCTCGCTCTCGTCCGCTCGTTCGATGACGAGATGCTCGGCCGGAGCGGCGTCGCCAGCGGAAACTCGATGTCGGTGCGCGCGCTGGTGTGGGTGATCGCGGGACACGAACGGCACCATCTGCGGGTCCTGCGCGAGCGCTATCTTTCCGCGATGGGCCACTGAGCGAGGCATCATGAAACGGGAAACCGCGACGTTCGGCGCCGGGTGCTTCTGGGGCGTCGAGGTGACGTTCCGGAACACGCCGGGCGTGATCGACGCCGCCGTGGGATACAGCGGCGGCGCGACCGAGCGCCCGACCTATGAAGAGGTCTGCAGCGATGCAACGGGGCATGCGGAGGTCGTGCAGGTGATCTTCGATCCCGATCGCGTGAGCTACGAGCAGCTGGTGGATGTCTTCTTCGCCAACCACGACCCGACCACGAAGGACCGGCAGGGGCCCGACGTGGGACGCCAGTACCGGTCGGTCATCTTCTATCACGACGCGGCGCAGCAGCGGGCGGCCGAGGCCGCGCGCGCCCGCTGGGAGGCGAGCGGGAGGTTCCGCAGGCCGATCGTGACCGAAGTCGCCCCCGCCGGCCCGTTCTGGCGCGCCGAGGAATATCATCAGCGCTACCTCGAAAAGCGCGGCCTCGCGAGCTGCCACGTGTAAGGTGCGCCGGCTTCGTGTGCGCTCCCGAATCGCTTGCCTCAGGGCGATTTCGGGGCGAACGTTCAGCTTCGATCCGTCACACCACTGCTTTCGAGGCCCTCATGACCTGGTCCATCCTGCGCCGCGCGGCGATCGTGCCGGCCGCGATTCTCGTTGCCTCCTGCACTTCGACTCGCGCCGACACCGAGCCGGCGAGCACCACGTCGGCTGGGGCAACGTCGGCGCCCGAAGCCGCGCGCGCCCCCGCCCCCGCGCAGGAGCTGGCCGCGGCACCGGTCATCAGCGTGTACAAGTCACCGAGCTGTGGCTGCTGCAAGAACTGGGTTGAGCATGTGAAGGCGGCAGGCTTCACGGTCGAGGTGCACGATGTCGACAACCTGAGCGACATCAAGGCCGACGCGGGCGTCCCCGCCAGCGCGCGCTCCTGCCATACGGCAATCGTCGGCGGCTACGCGATCGAGGGCCATGTGCCCGCGGCAACGATCCAGCGGCTCCTCGAAGAGAAGCCTGCCATCGCCGGAATCGCCGTTCCCGGCATGCCGGTCGGCTCTCCCGGCATGGAGGTTCCCGGCCAGCCCGCGGACAAGTACGACGTCGTAGCCTTCAAGGCCGACGGCTCCACTTCGGTGTACGAGTCGCATTGAGCAGCGCGGTGCGCGCCATCGCCGTGACGGTATTCGTCGCGGCCGGAATCGCGGGGTGTGCCGCCAATCGATCGGGCGGGATCGAATCTGCGCCGTCGAT
>DASTUP010000212.1:0-18328 GCA_035759585.1 Gemmatimonadales bacterium
GTGCCGACGCCGACAGAAGGCAGGCGCCGGCGAGCGCGAGCAGGCCGGGCGTTCCGAGGAAGTAATGGACCGGTGTCGCGAGGAGCGCGCCGACGAACGTCGCGAATCCCGCGATGAGCGAAAAGATTCCCCGGCGATAGGGCGACCGGACCGGCGCGAGCCCACGCCAGGCAACGGCGCCTCCGAGCCCCATGGCGCCAAGCGTGCCGAACACCAGCACGAAGAACGCGGCGCCCGTATCCGGCATGTCGGAGGGCGCCGCGTTGCGCAGCAGGAAGCGGACGATGGCGAGGACGACCGCCGCGGCCCCGATGCCGGCCAGCACGCCGGCCGCGAGGCCGCGGGCGGCGACGCGAACGAGATCCACCGATGGATCGAGCGGCTCACCGCCGATGCTGGTGAGTGGCGGATCGGGCGTGGACCCGGGAGCCGTCACGTATGCAGGACGCGCCCCATCGAGTCGAGGCATGCCTCGGCGACGGCCTCGCTCAGCGTCGGGTGCGCGTGGATCGCGAGATCCACTTCCTCGACGGTGAACTCGTTCTCGCGCGCGACGACGAGCTCATGGATCATCTCGGAGGCATGACTCGCGACGATGTGCGCGCCGAGGATCTCGCCGTATTTCTTCCCGCGGATGATCTTGACGAAACCCTCGGTCTCGTTCGAGGCGCGTGCGCGGCCGTTGGCGCTGAAGGGGAAGCGGCCCACCTGGTACTCGAGCTTCTTCTCCTTGCACTGCTCTTCGGTGAGTCCGATGCTGGCCACTTCCGGTGAACAGTAGGTGACGCTCGGGACATTGTCGTACTTGATCTCGGGCGGATGGTGCCCCGCGACGAGCTCGGCGACGTGCACGCCCTCGCGGCTCCCCTTGTGCGCGAGCATCGGCGGGCCCGCGACGTCGCCGATGCAGTAGATCCCCTTTGCGGTCGTCTCGAGCGTCTTCGGGTCCACCTTGACGAAGCCGCGCTCGTCGAGCTGCACGCCGGCTTCCTTGAAGCCCATGCCCTCGGTGTTCACGGCGCGGCCGGCGGCCATGAGCACCTTCTCCGCCTCGATCGTCTTCGTCTCTCCGCCCGCCTCGACCTCGAGCGTCACCTTTTCCTTCGCGACGGTCGCCTTCTTCACCTTGGCGCCCGCCAGGACCTCGATGCCGCGCTTCTTGTAGCTCTTTGCCACGACATCCGAGCTCTCGGCGTCCTCGATCGGGAGGATGCGGGGGAGCGCCTCGATGAGCGTCACCTTGCTGCCGAACGCGCTGAAGATGTCCGCGAACTCGCTGCCGACCGCGCCGGCGCCGATGATGGCGAGCGTCTTCGGCGCCTGCTCGAGGAAGAGGGCCTCATCGGAGCTGATGACCGAGACCTTGTCGATTTCCAGGCCGATCTGCGGAATGCCCTTCACGCGCGAGCCGGTGGCGATGACGATGGCCTTCTTCGCTTCGTGGACCTCGGCGCCGACCCGGACCTTGCGCCCGGCCTCGAGCGTGCCGGTGCCCTTGAGCACCGTGATCTTGTTCTTCTTCATGAGGAACTCGGCGCCCTTCGAGTTCTGCTCCGCGACCCGGCGCGAGCGCTTCATCGCGACACCGTAGTCGGTCTTGACCTCGCCCACGAGCACGCCGAGGTCCTTCGCCTCGTGAGCGATGAGCCGCGCGGCATGGGCGCTGTGCAGGAGCGCCTTGGTGGGAATGCAGCCGATGTTCACGCAGACCCCGCCGAGCTTGTCCTTCTCCACGACGGCGGTCGCGAGGCCGAGCTGGGCGGCGCGGATGGCGCACACGTATCCGGCGGGTCCTCCACCGATGACGATGACGTCGAATTGGGCCACGTTCTTCTCCGAAATGGGTCGGGGCGACGCATGCGCCGCCCCCACGATGTTTCACCAGACCAATGCCAGCGGATTCTCGAGCATCGCCTTCAGCGTCTTCAGGAACTGCGCGCCCGTGGCGCCGTCGATGACGCGGTGATCGCACGACATGGTGACGCGCATCCGCCGGCGCACCTCGATCTCGCCGTTGCTCACCACCGCGCGCTCCGCCATCCGGCCGATGGCCAGGATGCCGGCCTCGGGCGGATTGATGATGGCGGTGAATTCCTCGATGTCGAGCATGCCGAGGTTGGAGACGCTGAAGGTTGCGCCGGTATACTCCTCCGGCTTGAGCTTCCGGTCGCGCGCGCGGGTGGCGAGCTCCTTCGATTCGGCGGCGATCTGGCGGAGCGACTTCTGGTCGGCATGGCGGATGACCGGCGTGATCAGCCCTTCCTCGATCGCCACGGCCATGCCGATGTGCACGTCGTTCCAGTACCGGATGTGATCGTCCTGCCACCAGGCGTTGCAGGCGCGATGCTGCTTCAGCGCCAGCGCCACCGCCTTGATGGTGATGTCGTTGAACGAAACCTTCCCCTCGCCGAGCGCATTGAGCGCTTCGCGTGCGTCCGCGACTCGCTCCATGTCGATCTCGCTCGTCAGATAGAACGTCGGGATCGGCCCCAGCGACTGGGCGAGACGCTTCGCGATCGTCTTGCGGATCTGCGTGAGCGGCACGTCCTCGGACGGCTCTCCGGCTCCGGCAGGCACGAAGGCGGGAGCCGCGGGCGCGCCTGCCCCGCCGGCAGACCGCTTTTTCTCGAGGCCGTCGAGATCGCGCTGCACGATACGGCCGGCGGGGCCCGATCCGGTGACTCCCTGCAGGTCGAGCCCGCGCTCCGCGGCAATCCTGCGCGCGAGCGGCGACGCCTTGACCCGTCCTCCAGCCTGTGCCTGTCCCTGCGCCGGCGCGGCTTTCGGCGCGGCCGGTGCCGCAGCGGGCGCGTGCTCCGCCGGAGGCTCCGCGGGGCGCGCCGGGGCGGACGGTCCTTCACTGGCACCGGTCTCTCCCTCGCTGGCGGGACGCTTCCCGGCGGGCGCGGGCCCGCCCGTCGCCTCGTCAGCCGGAGCTTCCGGCCCGGCCGTCTTCGCGGGAGCCGGCTTGTCAGGTGCCGCCCCCCCATCGACGGCCTCGCCCGGCTCGCCGATGATCGCGACGGGATCCGAGACGGGAACGGTCGTGCCGGCCGCCACGATGTGCTTGAGCAGCGTGCCACCCGCGCGCGCCACGAGCTCCATGACCGCCTTGTCGGTCTCGACGTCCGCCAGCACGTCACCGACGGCGACGGTCTCGCCCTCCTGCTTCTTCCATTCGACGACGCGCCCTTCCTCCATGGTGGGGGAGAGCGCCTCCATCACGACCTTGGTAGCCATCAGCTCGCCTCGATGTACAGCACGCGCTTCACCGCGGCGATCGTCTTCGCCGGATCCGCCTTTGCGGCCTTCTCGAGAGCCTTGTTGTAGGGCATCGGCACGTCCGCACCGGTGACGCGGATGACCGGGGCGTCGAGCTCGTCGAAGATCTCGCGCTGCACGAGGTCCACCACCTGCGCGCCCACGCCGGCGAAGGGCCACCCTTCCTCCGCGACCACGCAGCGGTGTGTCCGGGCCACCGAGGAGAGGATCGCTTCGGTGTCGAGCGGGCGGATGGTGCGCAGGTCGAGCACTTCGGCCTCGATCCCTTCGCCGGCCAGCTGATCCGCCGCCTTGAGCGCCACGCCCACCGTCTTCGAATGGCAGATGATCGTGACGTCGCGCCCCGGGCGCTTCACGTCGGCGACGCCGAGCGGCGTGGTGTATTCCTCCTCGGGCACCTCGCCCTTCGTGTTGTACAGCATCTCGCCTTCGATGAAGACGATGGGATCGTCATCGCGGATGGCGCTCTTGAGCAGCCCCTTCGCGTCCGCGGGGGTGGCAGGCATGACGACCTTGAGCCCGGGCACATGCGCGTAGAAGCTCTCGAACGCCTGGGAGTGCTGCGCCGCGAGCTGCAGCGCCGCACCGCCCGGCCCGCGGAAGACGATCGGGCAGCCGATCTGCCCACCGGACATGTAGCGGATTTTGGCGGCGGCGTTCACGATCTGGTCGATGGCCAGCAGCGCGAAGTTCCAGGTCATCATTTCGACGACCGGCCGGAGCCCGACCATCGCCGAGCCGACCCCGATGCCGGCAAAGCCGAGCTCGGCGATCGGCGTGTCCACCACGCGCATGGGCCCGAACTCGTCGAGCAGCCCACGGCTCACCTTGTAGGCGCCGTTGTACTCCGCGACTTCCTCACCCATGAGATATACGTCCGGATCCCGCTGCATCTCCTCGCGGAGCGCCTGGCCGAGCGCGTCGCGGTACGTGATCACCGCCATGTCAGCGCTCCTCTCCGGTCGGGGCGTATACGTCAGTCCAGAGCTCATCAGGCGCAGGATCGGGAGATTCCTCCGCAAACTTCACGGCGTCCTCCACCTCTGCGCGGACGTCCGCCTCGACCGCGTCCATTCCGTCATCATCGAGGAGGCCGGCCTCGCGCATCCGCTCTGCCAGAACCGCGATCGGATCGCGCGCCCGATACTCCTCGACCTCGTCCTTGGTCCGGTACGTACCGTGCGCCGCGTCCGACATCGAGTGACCGACGTAGCGATACGTGCGGATCTCCATCAGTGTCGGCGTCGAGTCCTTCCGAGCACGCTCGACGGCCTCGTCGGTGGCGGCCTTCACCTTCTCGACGTCCTGGCCGTCCACGACGACGCCGGGCATGTTGTACGACTTCGCGCGCTCCACGAGGTCGGGAATTGCGCTGGCGCGGCGGAGCGAGGTGCCCATGCCGTAGCCGTTGTTCTCGATCACGAAAATGACCGGCAGGCGCCAGAGTCCCGCCATGTTGAGCGTCTCATGGAAGGCCCCGATGTTGGCCGCCGCTTCTCCGAAATAGACCAGCGAGACCTGGTCCGTGCCGCGGTACTTCGCCGCAAACGCAAACCCGGCGCCGAGCGGAATCTGACCTCCCACGATGCCGTGGCCGCCCATGAAGTTGAGCGAAGCGTCGAAGAGGTGCATCGAGCCGCCCTTGCCCTTCGAGCAGCCGGTCGCCTTGCCATAGAGCTCCGCCATGACGGCGCGCGACGACATGCCGCGCGCCAGCGCCTGGCCATGCTCACGGTATGCGCTCACGACATAATCATCCTCGCGCAGCGCCGCGAGCGTGCCGACGGCGAGTGCCTCCTGCCCGATATAGAGGTGGCAGAAGCCGCCGATCTTGCCGAGACTGTAAGCCTCGCCCGCCTTTTCCTCGAAGCGCCGGATCAGCACCATCTGTCGCAGCCAGAGACGGTACTGGTCCGCCGTCGCATCGCTCACGGCGCCGCTTCGCGCCGCTTTCGTTGCGGTACCCGCCATCAGGTCGTCCTCAGTTCAGTCGAAGGTGTATCGGGGGCCGTGCCCGCGCTTCCGGACGAGCTCGCCGAGCGTGCCTGTTCCCAGGCGTGATACGAGCTGCGCGTGAGCGGGCTCGCCTGCACGTGCGAGAACCCCATGCGCATGCCGATGTCGTGCAGCTCGGCGAATTCGTCCGGCGTGTAATACCGGGCGACGGGAAGGTGTCCGTCACTCGGCCGAAGATACTGGCCGAGCGTGATGATGTTGACGTCGCTGCGGCGCAGATCCCGCATGCAGACGAGGATCTCGTCCCACTCCTCGCCCATGCCGAGGATGACGCCGCTCTTGGTGAGCCCGTCCGGCGAGAGGCGGCGGGCGTTCGCGAGGAGGCGGAGCGCCCGGTCGTACCTGCCGCCGGGCCGCGCGAGGCGGTAGAGCCGCTCGGCGGTTTCGAGATTGTGATTCAGGATGTCGGGGCGCGCCTCCATCACGATCGCGAGCGCGCGCTCGGAGCCCTTGAAGTCGGGGATGAGCACCTCGACCGATGTCCCGGGAAGGCGCGCCTTGATCTCCCGGATGCACCCGGCGAACGCTTCGGCGCCGCCGTTCGGGAGATCGTCGCGGTCCACGGACGTGATCACCACGTGCTCGAGCCCCATCCGCTCCACGGCCTCGGCCAGGCGGACGGGCTCGAGCGGATCGAACGCCTTCGGAGTTCCGTGAGAGACCGCGCAGTAGGTGCAGTTCCGGGTGCAGACATCGCCCAGGATCATGAACGTGGCCGCCTTGTGCTCCCAGCATTCGCCGATGTTGGGGCAGCGCGCTTCCTCACAGACGGTATGCAGGCCCAGCTCACGCATCATCACCTTGATGCGCGCGTAGTTCGGCCCGCCGGGCGCGCGCACCTTGAGCCAGAGCGGCTTGCGGACACCCGAAGGCGGAATCCTGGCGGGCGCGTCGGATGGCGTCGGGGGAATACGGCTCAGCTGGACCAGCGGTGCTGCCACGCGATCATCTCCGGAAAAAATGGAACCGGCCGACCGAACCTCAAAAAATAGCCGGGCACCACCCCCGAAGCCACCGGAGCGATGCCCGACGTCGGCAATTCCTGAACTCAGAAGAAGAGCATCAACCCGCTCGCAACCCCGATCGAGCGGTTCGGGCGCGTCTCCGCATCGGCATCGTTGCTGCGCGCGAGCGTCGCCTCGCCGACGACCCGGAGCGAAGGCGTGGGTCGGTAGTAGATCCCCGCGGTCATCGATTCGTTCCGGGTCCGGAAGAATCGCTCCAGACCTCGACTGCGGAGATAGCTCTGACCCCAGCTCAACCCGAGCGTCAGCGGGCTGTCTGGCCTGGCCCAGGTTACCTGGCCCATGTATCCCGAGGAGTGGCGCAGGGCGGCTGCATCCGGCTCGTCGGTGCGACCGTCGCGGAAGAGATGCGTGGCCCCGATGCCCTTGCCGAGATAACCGCTCGCAAGGACGCTGAAAGGACCGGCCTGGACGCGCGTGCCCGCGGTCAGGCCCCATGCCGTGGCGGAACGATCGAGCGTCGTGTCCCGCTCCAGCTGCAGCACACCGCCCGCCCAGAGCAGCGCACCGCGAACGCCCGAGGTGACCTCCGCCTCCAGGCGGGGGAGGGTGAGCTCGGTGAAGTCGTTGTTCACGCTGGGATCGAAGGCACCGACGGTCAGCTGCACCGGGAGCGCCTGGGGCGTGCTATAGGTGAACTGCGCGTTGAACCCGGGATAGATGTAGCCGAACCCGCTGCGGCCGAGCGTGGTGCCCGGCGGATTCCCGAACGAGCCGCCGGTGGCGCCCACACCGAAGAGCGACATGTCGGAGAGGAGGCTCTGCCGGCCGAAGATCCCCAGCTCGCGGCCGGCAAGGAGCTGTCCCCACGGGCCACCGACGGTGAGATACACCTGCCGCATGTCGATCCGCGCGCCGACACCGGTGCTGTCGTCGTGCCCGCCGGTCGTCTGCACCTGGGGTGCGAACCCGAAGTGCACGCCGAGACGCGTGGTACCCTCGGTGCGCTTCGCATCGAACACGGCAAAGGCGGGGAGATACCCGGAGCGGATCGACGAACCCTGTCGCCCGATGCCGACGATCGCACCCGGCGTCGTCACTTCCCCGCCGCCGGCTTCGTTCTCGAAGATATAGAAAGCGCTCACGTTGCCGGCAAAGGTGAACCGCCAGCCGTCCGCGGTTTCGAAAGCGACCTGCGCCGCCGAGCGTGCCGGGAGGGCGAGCGATGCGAGGCCGGCAATCGCGAGCGCAACCGTGCGGCGGATCATTCGCTCAGCAGCTCTTCGATGACTGCGCGGAACTCCGCCACCTGCCTCCGGTGCATCTCGCCCGTGGCGGGACCGTAGAAGCCCGCGTGCACCCTGTGCACGCGCCCGTCGCGCCGGAGAAAGATCGTGGTAGGGAAGGCGGTGAACCCGTTCAGCTGCGGCAACGTCGGCGCGGCCATCTCGGCCGTGCCGATGCCTGCGAGGAGAAGCGGGAATGTCAGGCCGAACTTCTCGCGATACCGCCGGACGAGCACGCCGTCGACGGCGGTATCGCCGGTGACTTCATAGGCGAGCCCCACGACGGCGAGCCCCCGCGGCCCATATTCACGCTGAAAGCTCTGGAGGATCGGCGCCGCATAGTGGCAGGTGGAGCACCAGGTGCCGAAGACGTCCACGATCACGACCTTTCCGTGAAACCGGGGATCGTCCTGCGTCACCATCCTGCCTTCCAGGTCGGGAAATGCAAAGCGGAAGGGGCCGGTCGTATCGGCGCGCGTCATCTCCGTCGGCGCGCGGAGATGCGCTCGGCCGGTGCTGCGCACCGCCGTGAAGGGCGTCTGGGTCCGGAGGCCTGCGTGGAACACGCCGCGCAGTGTGTCGCCGTCGAGCCGGGCGGTGAGCATGTACACGAACGTGCCGTCGAAGTGCGAGAACGCGACGGAGTCGCCGCTGGCATCACCGCGGAACCTGCCGTAGTCGCCCGTGTTCGAAATGACCGCGGCTTCGGCGCCTGCAGGCCCGGTGGAAAAAATGAAGATGCGTGGACTCGCGCGGCCGTCGGTCACGAGCGTGGCGTCCCATTGCCCGCCGAGGCCAGCGGGAAGGGGACTCGAGCCCCAGGCCCCGCGCGATGCCCGGAAAGGAATCACGCGCGGGCCGCGGCTTCCCACGTTGCTGTAGGTGCCGACGAGAGAATCACCGGATATGCGCGCCGCAATCGTGGCGGCATAGTCGGTAAGCTCGATGACGAGCGAGTCTCCGAACATCCGCACCGGCCCGGCAGTCACGCATTCCCCGGCGTTGCAGAGCTCGGCGCTCAGGCCCGAATCACTCCCGGCGATCTCGATCCCGAACCTGAGCGGCCCGCCGGCGAGATCGAGCACGCTTCGCCAGGATCCGGCCGGACCGGGTCCGGCAACGAGCAGCGCGAACGCCGCAGCGGCGCCCAGCATCAGTCGGTCACGTACTGCTCACCCGCGCGAACGTGCGCGGGCAGGACATTGCCCTGCCAGGGAAGGGGACAGGCGTAGGCGGTGCTGTAGGCGCAGAACGGATTGCGTGCACGATTGAAGTCGAGCCGGTAGCGTCCGCCGCCCTCCGGAATGAGCGCAACGAAGCGGCCGGCCGGATAGGTGCCACGGGTGTTGGTGCTGTCCCGGAAGAAGACCTCGAGCTCCGATTCACCGGTGGCGGGATCGGGGATGCGCATGACCTTGAGCGCCGTGGCGACGCCGCCGAGCGGCACGAGCACCGTGCCTGCCTCGGTCGCCTCGACCTCGATGCCGTCCGGCGTGAGGAGCCGGCGCGACGCCGGCGCAGCGGGCGGAGTGAGCGGGCCGACGAAGGAGAGCGACGGATCGTAATCGAAGTAACGCGGCGCCTTGCGCGGCCGCGTGCTGTCGAAGACCGTGAGCACCGGCTTCGCGGCGGTGCCGCCGGGAACGAGGCTGTAGCGGCCAAGGCGGGTCGGGCGGTAGCGCGGGAGCGAGCGTGGCGCGCCGGATCCGTGCAGCAGGATGCGGCCACCCTCGATGCTGACGCGCGCGTCCCGGATTCCGTCGGGCTCGCGCCCGCCACCGGACCCCAGATCGAGTCCCGTTCCGATCGGCTGGTGAGCGACAGCGGCAAACGGCGAAATCGGCGCCGTCGCCAGCCAGTCTGCGAACGCCGCCCGCTCGGCCTCGAGCCTCGCGGGCTCCTGGGCCGCAGCCGGCAGCGCGGCAGCGTACGCGGCCAGGGAGAGGACGAGCGCGCGGCTCACCACTGCCACATCCGCGCGGGGTCGAACGATCCTACGTGCTCGTGCACCGGCTCACCTCGGATCATCTGATGAATCAACTGCGCAGTCACGGCTGCCAGAAGGATACCGTTCCGGCCGTGTCCCGTCGCGTACCAGAGGTGCGAGATGTCCGGGGCCTGGCCGATGAGGGGAAGGCCGTCGGGCGTCACCGGCCGAAGACCGGCCCAGGCTCGGGTGGGCCTTGCGGCGACGGCGGTAGGACAGACGTTCCGCACATTGGCCCAGATGCGCTGCTGGCCCGCCTCGGAAACGGAGGCATCGAAACCGGTGAACTCCATCGTCGAGCCGATGAGCGCCTCGCCGGCGCGCGCGACGACGTAACCCTCGCCCTGGAACAGAATGATAGGCGGCACGTTCCCGGGCCAGGGAAGCGCCGCCATCTGGCCTCGGACCGGCTCGACCGAGAGCGGGCGCGGCAGGCCTTCGATCCTGCCGGACCACGCCCCGGCCGCGACGATGATATCGTCTGCGGTGTAGCGGTTGTCGGCGAGGACCGCGACGGCGCGGCCACCCTCGCGTTCGATGCGGCGCACCGTTTCGTGGCGCACATCGGAGCCGAGCCGGGCGACGTCCGCGAGGAGCGCCGAGACGAGGCGTGCTGGATCGAGCGCTCCGTCGAGCGGGGCCCAGTGCGCGCCCATCGCGGTGCGGATCCAGGGCCAGCGGTCGCGCACCTCGCCGGCGTCGAGCCAGTCGGAGCGGCGGCCCTGCTGCCGCTGCCAGGCGACCGAAGTCCGGAGGGCGTCCGCCTCCTCTTCATCGACGGCGATGCGGGCAATACCTTCCCGCCACAGCCCGATGTCGATGCCGGTCGTTTCCAGGAGCGCCGCCGCCAGCTCCGCATACCGCTCGCGGCTGGCGACTCCGAGCTCGTAGAGCGGCTCGTGCTCGCCGGCGGCAATTTCCGGCGCGAGCATGCCGGCCGCCGCGCGCCACGCCTGACCGATCTCGCCGCCGCGCTCGAGCACGAGGACCCGGCGCCCTTCGAGCGCCAGCTCCCGCGCACAGGCGCTTCCGAGCGCGCCGCCCCCAATGACGATAACGTCATAACTGGTAGACACTTGGCGTCCCTATGAAACTTTTTGAAACGTCACGGCGTATGGGGTTTCGACCGGCCACCACGGGAGGAAAATAGCATGATCCGGACGATCGTCGGCTTCTCCGTATTCGCGTTCGTAGGCGTCCTGGCAATGAAGTTCATCCTCTCGCTGCTGGGCGGGATCTTTTCCGTCATCATGACGGTGCTCGTCTGGGCGTTCTGGGGATGGGTGTTCTACGTGATCCTCAAGCTCTTCTTCCCGGATGCAGCGCGCCGGCTCAGGGAGACGATCACGGGACGTCCCGCGGTCTGAGCGGGGAATGGAGAAAACGAAGCGCCCGGCGAGTTGCCGGGCGCTTCGACGTTTGCGGGATGTTCGAGCCAGGGATTTCCCTTGCGCCGGCGCAGCTAGACCGCCGCCGCCTCCGGGGCCGGGGGCGCAGGTGCGGGCACGGCCGGCGGAACGTCGAGCCGCCCGCGTGACCGCCAGAGCTCCCGAGCGGCGAGCCAAGGATCGAGGCGGCTCGGGCGGTGCCGGAGATCATGGCGCTCGGTGACGGTGACGCTCTCGATGCGTCGGGCGTGCCGGGCAGTGCGCGCGAGCAGCTCCGCGTTGGCGGCCCACCCCTCGGTTCGGAGCAGGCGCTGGGGCTCCGCGCGCAGCGCATTCCTGAGGGTGATCAGCCGGAAGGCGGCGAACCCGCTCACGAGGTCGTATACGCCGGGCACCCGCACCCGGCCACGGAGTAGCAGCGGCGCCCAGCGGCGGAGCAGGCGCCGTGACCGCGACGGTTCACCAGCCAGGCTCCCTTCCGCCACCACCAGGTCGGCGCCGCTCTCGATCCGGCGCACGAGGTCGGGAAGCGCTCCTGCATCGTGTGCGAAGTCGGCGTGCATGACGATCGCACAATCGCGCTTGGGACGGTCGGTACGCTCGACCGCGAGGCGCAGGAGCGCCTCCACGGTGGCCGCATAACCCTCCCGCCTGGGGTGCGTGATGACCGTGAGGGGCAGGACCCGCGCATACGGGGAGAGGACCTCGGAGGTCGCATCCGTGGATCCGTCATCGGCCACGACGAGCTGGTACTCGCGGGGAAATGCGGTGAAGACCTGGCGGATCTTCCAGAGCAGAAGCCCGACCGTCTGGGCCTCGTTATGACTCGGAATACAGACGTAGATCATGAATCGCGATCAGTGGAGACGCCGAACGATACACCGCCGCCCGTTGGTGGCGGAAGGCGGGAAGTGGCCGCGGCGAGCAGTGCCCGCAGCTCGGCGAGACTGAACGGCTTGTGCAGGTACGGCCGCTCGAGCATCTCGAGAAACGCCAGGGTGTCGCCCCGCACGGTGTCGCCGGTGCTGAAGTAGATGCGCGAGGCCATCGGTGGATTGTGCCGGCGCAGCGCATCGAAGAACTCCCGGCCGCTGAGCCGGGGCATCCGCAGGTCGGTGATGACCAGGTCGAACTCTCCCGACGTCGCAGCCTGCAGCCCTTCATCGCCATCCTGCGCCACGGCGACGGTATGGCCCCAGGCGCTCAGCGTGGCGCTCATGTAATGAAGGATATGGGGTTCGTCATCCACCACGAGCACCCGGAGCCGCGAGGCGGGAAGGCGCGCCGGTTCCTCCGGCTCGGGCTCGGCCGGCAGTTCCTGCAGCGGGAGATGGATCGTGAACGTGGCGCCCTGGTCGGGCGCCGTTTCGAGCGTGATCCGGCCGCCGTGCTCGCGCACGATGCCCTGGCTGATGGAGATCCCGAGTCCGGTTCCTTCGTGCTCGCTCTTGGTGGTGAAGAACGGATCGAAGACCTGCGCCGCGATCTCGGGCGTCATGCCGGGCCCGTCGTCGACGACGTCCACGGCGATCTCGTCGAGGAACCGACGCGCGCGGATCGTGACGGTGCCGGCCCGATTGGCGGAGGCGATCGCCTGCGCCGCGTTGCTCACGAGATTGACGATGACCTGCTGGATCTGGTTCGGGTCGATGATGATCGCCGGGAGGTCCGGCTCGATCTCGATCCGGGAATCGACCCGATTGGCCATGAGCGGGTTCCGGAGGAGCGACATCGTCGACTCGATCAGCGGGCCGAGCGCGGTGGGCCGTCGCTGCCGGTCCTGCTTGCGGGCAAAGCCGAGCAGGTTGCGGACGATCGCGGAGGCGCGCTCGGCCTCCTCGCGAATGACGCGCAGCGGCTCGCGCAACGATGCCGGCACGTCCGGGATCTCGCCCAGGAAGTCGGCAAATCCGACGACCGAGGCGAGCGGGTTGTTCAGCTCGTGAGCCACGCCGGCGACGAGCTGCCCCATGGCGGAGAGCTTCGTGGACTGAACGAGCTTGTCCTGCAGGCGCCGCTGCTCCGTCTGATCGTCGAAGAGAACGACGACCGTCGACGCATCGCCCTCGGTGATCGGCACCGCGCTCACGCAGTAGGTGTGCTCGCCTGTCGTGAGCTCGACATCGCCGCCGGCCCCGGCCGACTCGAGGAGGCGCTGGATCTCCGGCGCCCAGTCCGGCGGGAGGAACGCCGACCAGGGGCGCCCGACCAACCCGGCAGGGGGGGCATCCACCAGCCCCGCAAAGGCCCGGTTGGCACGGCGTATGCGGCCTTCCCGATCGATGATGCAGAGCGCCAGGTCCAGGGCATCGACGATTTCCTGCCACGACCGCCGGCCATCGTCGTGCAGGTCCACCAGATGGGCGCTCTCGATGGCGATGCTCGCCTGCGCCGCGAACGCCTCGAGCAGCTCGGGCGCCACCGCGGCAAAGGGTCCTGCGGGGTCGCGCATCACCACCACGCCGGTGATCCGGCGCCGAGCCGTGAGCGGCGCGACACACCAGATTGCCTCCTGAAAGTCGATCCGCCGGGCGGCGCCTTCTCTGGCGCTGGCAAGGAGAGACGCGGGAGTCGAGGCGCCGGCCGGCCAGGTGTGCAACTCGGGGTCGGCCCGTTCATCCTCAGGGTGGAGTGCTACGGCAATCTCCGGCGGTGAGAAAGTCTCCCGGATCCGGCGGAGGAGAAGGTCGACGATGGGGCCCCGGCGGAGCGTTCCGGCGAGCTCCGCACCGAATGCAGTGACCTGCTGCGCCAGCGACGCAGCCATGGCCGACACCGGCTCGTTCCCATCAGCGGGAGGAGATTGGCTCATGATCCGTGCCGACCTGCGAAGCCGCCTGACCGCCGGAGACCTTCAGCTCGTGGTTCTCCTGCTGAGCGGAAGCTCGACGACGCGCCGGGCAGCCTTCGAGCGAAAGCTCGAAACCGAGGGGCCGGATGCCCTGCTCGATCATCCCGAGCTGCCGGAGCGCATGCTCGCCGTCCGCACGATCGTAGTGCCATCAGAGCGCCTGTTCCTCTACGTCTTCATACGCCATGCCCTGCTCGGCGCGGGCGTCGACGACCGCGAGCTCGCCGACTACATGGCAGCGCTGGTGCTGGATTTCGGCCGGAAGGACAGGGCGTGGCGGGTAGACTGGAATGACGACGCGCGGCACACCTATCTCGTGGACATTCTCGCCGATCTCGAGGCGAGCTCGGGGGAGCGGCGGTTCAAGGTCATGGCCCACCTCGGCAACTACGCCATCTGGCTCGCGGGCCTCTTTCCCGATTATATCGCAGCGAGACGCCTCCGCAACGGCGGTCCCGATGTCTCGTACTACGACACCCTCGGCCGGCGCGGCTTCGGCATGGCATCGGATCACGCGCTGGCCGATCACTTCGGCCTCGAGGCGGTTTTCCGGACGACCGCCGAGCGGTATCCCGACGTGCGTCGCGCGCTCAACGGGATGAGCGAGCGATACTTCTTTCCTGCCCAATAGCTGCCTGCGCGGCGGTCGAATCGGGGAAGAGCGGACAATCGGCGTTCTCATAGCTCGCCGGGTCGGCTTCGAGTCCGAGGAGCGGTGCCGTCACCGAGCCCAGGGTCACCGATCCGATCCTCGGCGCACCCTCGACCGGCAATCCTTCATAAAGCATGACTCCGCGCGTGGTCCCGTCGGGAGTCGTCACGAGCACGCCGAAGCCCAGTGCCATGTTGTCCGGCGGGCTTCCCTCCACACCGACGACCAGAAGCGAATCCCCAACGCTCTCCCTTCCGACTATGGCGGGAAGCGTGGGTCCCGCCGCGATTCGAGCCACGATCCGTCCGGGCACGTCGGCCGGCGGGCGGCTCAGGGTCTGCCGCGGCACGCCGAACTCCGACAGGAGGGTCTGCGGGCTCGCGAGCGCGACGATGCCGCAGTTGACGTTGGCGCGGTCGTCCGCCCCCGAACAGGCGACGAGTGTCAGCAGCATGCCGGCTACAGGGACTCGCATGGGACCTCCGGAGTGGTGCAACGCGCTGAAGCTTCGTCTAACATAATGTCCTCACGGAGGTTCTGGGCACGGGAATGCTTGACGCCCCAGCGGACGGTCCGTAACATTGGCCGTCCCCCCCGTCGGCTTTCACCTGGAGAATCGTGAGCGTTTTCGACGGCTTCCGCGCCCGCCTCGACCGCATCCTCGCCGAATCCGGTGGACGTGCCGACGGGCGTGCGTACGTCTCCGGCCTCCGCGATGCGGTGATCGAGGCCAAGGCCGCGGTCGCCTCGATGCGGGACCAGCTCGGCGTCACCGAGCGGGAGCTCGCCACCGAGCAGCGGCAGCTGGCCGACGCCGAGCGGCGGGGCACACTTGCCGAAGGGATCGGGGACACGGAAACGGCCTCCGTCGCCACGCGCTTCGCCGGCAGGCATCGCGAGCGCGCGGGTGTGCTCGAGCGGAAGCTCGCGGTGCAGCGGGAAGAGCTGGTGCTGGCGTCGCGCGAGCTCGATGAAATGATGGCGGAGCTCCGGAAGACCCAGCCCGCCGCCGGCGGCCGCGCGGCATCCTCTTCCGCATCGGCCGAAGCTGCGTGGCGCGATATCCAGGCCGCGGGCGGCGCCCGCCCCGACACGGACCTCGACGGCGAGCTGCTGAAGGCCGAGGCGGAGCGGAAGCTGCACGAGGCCGCCGTCGATGCCCAGCTGGCACACCTCAAGAAGAAACTCGGGCGCGAATGACTTTCGGTTCGCGCCCTCCGCATTCACGCTGATCTCGCCGGGACCCTTCCCGCTCACATACTCCGGAGAACACGCTTGGCGACTCCATCGCACCCGTCCGCGCCCCTGACGTCCGAGCAGGACAACGCCTTCTTCGGCCAGCCGCGCGGGCTGTCGACGCTGTTCTTCACCGAGATGTGGGAGCGCTTCAGCTATTACGGAATGCGCGCGATCCTGATCCTGTTCATGACGGCGCCGCTCGCGGTCGGGGGACTCGGATTCGATACGGCGGTGGCGGGGCCGATCTACGGCATCTATACGTCGATGGTCTATCTGCTGGCGCTCCCGGGAGGGTGGTTTGCCGATCGCGTCGTCGGTCAGCAGCGGGCGGTGCTGTACGGCGGAATCACCATCATGTTCGGGCACCTCTCGCTGGCGATGGAGGGGATCGGGTTCTTCCTGCTTGGCCTCTTTCTCGTCATCATCGGCACCGGGCTCCTGAAGCCGAACATCAGCACCATCGTCGGGCAGCTTTACTCGCCGGAAGACCGGCGGCGAGATGCCGGCTTCTCCATCTACTACATGGGCATCAACCTCGGGGCGATGATCGCCCCGATCGTCTGCGGCTTCCTCGCGCAGGACCCGCGCTTCCGCGCCATGCTCGAGGGGTGGGGGATGGACCCGGCCCGCTCCTGGCACTGGGGATTCGGGGCGGCGGCGGTCGGCATGTTCCTCGGCATCGTGCAGTACCTGATCGGCGCGCGTCACCTGCGCGGTGCCGGGGCGGAGCCGAATGATCCGCTCAGTGCCGGCGCGCGGCGCGGCTCGATGATGGGCCTCGTCGCGTTGATCGTGATCGGCGCTGCGATCCTGCTGACGGTCGGGAACCGGGCAATCGCCGCGATGGACTCGGTCAACAAGGTGATTGGGTTCATCCTGCTGCTCACGCCGCTGGCGTTCTTCGGATGGCTGCTCACGGCAGGCAGCCGCGACCGTGACGAGCGGAAGCGGCATCTCGTGATCCTCGTCCTCTTTCTCGGCGCATCGGTCTTCTGGTCCGCCTTCGAGCAGGCGGGATCCACGCTGAACCTGTTTGCCCAGCGGAGCACCCGGACCAGCATTCTCGGCTTCGACTTTCCCGCAAGCTGGCTCCAGTCGGTCAATGCCGCGTTCATCATCCTGCTCGCGCCGGTCTTCGCGTGGCTCTGGATCAGGCTCGGCAACCGCGAGCCGTCGAGCCCGGGGAAGTTCACCTTCGGCCTCCTCTTTCTTTCGCTCGGCTTTGCGCTGCTGATACCCGCTGCGCAGCTCGCGGCGGGCGGCCGGCAGGTCAGCCCGATGTGGCTCCTCGGTACGTACCTCTTCCATACGATCGGCGAGCTGAGCCTCAGCCCTGTCGGCCTCTCCGCGATGACCAAGCTCGCACCGGTGCGCTATGCGGGCCTGATGCTCGGCGTCTGGTTCCTGGCGAGCTCGGTGGGGAACTTCATCGGCGGCAACGTGGCAGGATTCTACGAGACGTTCACCACGGAGCAGATCTTCACGGCGGTAGCGGCCTTCGTCCTCGTGATGGCGCTCATCCTCGCGCTCTTCGTGAAGCCGATCAAGCGGATGCTCGCGCGGTCCTGAGCCGGGTGCAGACGACGGCCACGGCGGCCGGCCACACGAAGCCGGGGCGGCGCCGTCGCGCGACGCCCCGGTTTTTCGCATGAGCGGCGGGGATCATCAATTCGGGCGTAAGGCGGTGCCGCATGGCAGGCGACGCATGCGGACTCCATGCACGCATCAGGGTTGGCCCAGGAAATGGAGGTTGAACATGAATGCGCGACTCATCGCCGGCCTGGCCGTGGCACTCACCGCGTGCGGCGGAACACCGGAGGCCGAGCCACCGGCGGATACGGGGTTCGCAGTGCCGCACGATTCGATGATTCCCGACGATGCCCTCGGTCTTTCGATCCGCCGCGGGCGCGCGCTGCTGCTCCACACGAAGGACAGCCTGCCGGAGTACGTCGGCAATGCGCTCACCTGCACCAACTGTCACCCGGACGCAGGAACGCGCGCGAACGCCATGCCCTGGATCGGCGTCTATGGCCGCTTCCCGCAGTACCGGAGCCGATCCGCCTCGGTGCAGATCATCGAGGATCGGATCGACGATTGCTTCATCCGGAGCATGAACGGCCGCGCGCTGCCCCGCGAGAGCACCGAGATGCGGGACATGATCGCCTACATGGCGTTCCTCTCGCGGGGCACCCCGGTCGGCGTAGACATTCCAGGTCAGGGGCTGCCGAAGCTCGATGTCACGAGCGGCGATTCCGCCGCAGGCGCGGCGATCTACCGTGCCGAATGTGCGCGATGCCACGGTGAAGACGGTGATGGCGGTGCGGGGCCGCCGGTGTGGGGGTCGCGCTCGTACAACATCGGCGCCGGCATGTCGCGGCTCCGCACTGCGGCGGCGTTCATCCGGCGCAACATGCCGATGGACCGGCCCGGCATTCTCACGGACCAGCAGGCCACGGATGTCGCTGCGTACATCAATTCACAGCCGCGGCCGGACCTGCCGGGCAAGGAGCACGACTGGCCGAACGGAGACCCGCCGCCGGACGTGGCATATGAAACGCTCGCCGGGCGGAAGGCTCAGCCGTAGCGGTCGGCGTGACTGGCATCCACCGGCACGACGTCATCGCCGGCAATGACGTAGACGCGGCCGCCGGGTCCGGGATCG
>DASTUP010000213.1:0-5357 GCA_035759585.1 Gemmatimonadales bacterium
GGGTCGCGGGGTTCGGGTCTCGAGGGAATCCAGGCGAGCCCAACTCCCGAGACCCGCGCCCCGCGACCCTCGACTCCCAAGCAACCATCCACCCCCCACCCGCATCTCATACGGTATACCACCGCAATCGCAAAGCAGGGAGGGGACCGATGGCACCGCAGAACGACTCGCAGCCGCAGAGCTATACCATATACGACACGATCGGCCGCCCCATCGGCCAGGTCATCCAGCCGAAGCAGGAGCCGTCGGTGGGGCCGGGCCAGGAAACCGTGCTGCTGGTTCGGACTTGATGTTCGTTCTTGCCCGCGGAGCCGCGGAGGGCGGAGGGCTCCGTGGCCTGAGGGACTCCGCGTGCGGCGCGGGCTTCGGATGATTTGTTTTGTTGTGTTCTCCTGTGGATCCGCGCTTCAAGCGACAACGGAGCCCACAAAACCCCCTGTCAGATAGCCGCCGGAACCCAGGAAATCCCGGCGGGCACCGAAGCCCTCCGCCCTCCGCGCCTCCGCGTTGAACAATAAGAAATCCAGCGCGACGGCCCGACGATGCCGAGCATCTTCCAATCCACGACAAGGCAGTCCGACCCGTTCCCGCCGTGGAGATGACGACGATGCTTCGCTCGATGGTGCCGGCCCTGCTGGCGTCGGTGGCTGTGGCGTCCCAGCTCGAGGCGCAGGCCGTTCCCGTGGTGTCCCTCACGAAGCCGGACGCGGAGCTCGCGGAGCCGTTCGATCAGGTATCGGGCGTTCGCGAGCTCTCCGACGGGCGCGTCGTCGTCGCCGATCTCTTTGCCAAGCAGGTTTCCCTCGCCGACTTCCGGAGCGGCGCGCTCACGAAGATCGGCCGCGAGGGGCAGGGGCCGGGCGAGTATGCCTTCCCCATCAACGTGCTCGCGCTCCCGGGCGACACTACGCTCATCGTCGATCCCGCCCAGCGGCGCTTCGTGAAGGTCGCGCCCGACGGGAAGCCGGTGGCACTCGTGTCCTTCCCCGAGGGTGCGGGCGGGATGGGGAACATGCGGGGCACCGACGCGCAGGGTCGTATCTATCTCCAGGCGAGTCCCTTCGGCCCGCGCCTGGCGGGTGAGGCTCGTGCCCTGCGCGAGATGCCCGACTCGGCGCCGATTCACCGCTGGAATCCCGCCACCGGTCGGATCGACACGATCGCGAAGGTCAAGCTTCCCGAGACGGCGAGCGCCACGTCCGGAAGCGCCGGCGCCCGGTCCGTGGTCATGCGGCAGCAGCCGTTCAGCGCGCGGGACGAGTGGGCCGTGGCGCCGGATGGGCGCGTCGGCATCGCGCGCGTGTCCGATTACCATGTCGAATGGCATGGCAGCGCGAAGGCCGCGGGTCCGCGCGTGGCGGCGCCGAAGGTACCGGTGACGCAGGCGGACAAGGACCTCATCGCGCGGCAGCAGAACGAGACGCGCGGCCGGCTCATGATGAGGGAGGGAGGTCCACCGCGCTCCGGTGGAAGCACGCCGCCTCCGCCGCCGAAGCTCCCCGACGCGGATTTCCCGGAGTTCAAGCCGCCCTTCATCGGAAGCGCGCTGGCGAGTCCCGACGGCCGGCTCTGGGTTCCGCGAGCGCAGCCCGCGAACGCTCCCCCCGTGTACGACGTCTTCGACGCGCGCGGCCGCCTCGTGCAGCAGGTGAAGCTCGCGAAGGGCACGCGGCTCGTCGGGTTCGGCGCGACGACGCTGTACACGGCGCGGACGGACGAGGACGACCTGCAGTACCTGCAGAGGCATCGGAGGCCGGGGTAGGTCGGAAGGTGGGCAGGGGTGCAGCCGTGAGCTCGCCTTCCGGCCACCCCCTTGCCCCCACCCGCCGCCCACGCAACCCTTCGTCATCCCAACGCATCAACCCAACATCCCCTCGCCTCACGAGGAGCGTCCATGCGTGTCGTGCCTGCCGCCGCTATTGCGCTGACCCTGTCTTTCATGGCGTGCGGAGGCGAAGACGCGCCGGCTCTCGCCGTGCCGACCATCGACACCCTCCCCGGCGGCGCCATCGCGGTGCACAACACGGGGCCGAGCGGGTGGGTGGACACCAACGGCTGGCGTGTCATTGAGACGGGGCGGATCGCGGCGGTCGACTCGGGAGAATCCGGGATCGTGAATCCGCGCGCCATCGCGGTCGACCCGGCGGGGCGACTCTACGTGGTGGACGGCCCGCCGCTCGTCATCAAGATCTTCGAGGCGAATGGAACATTCGTCCGCAGCGTCGGTCGCGAAGGTGCGGGGCCCGGAGAGTTCCGGAGCGCTCTTCCCGGCGTGCACGCGAATCACCTCGTGATCCAGGATCCGAATCTCTCCCGCCTCACCATCTTCGATACTTCGGGCGCCTACGACACGAGCCTCACCTCCGCATGCTGCCATTACCGCCCGCTCCCCGTCACCGCGAATGGGACCGTGGCAGTGCCCGGGCCGAACAGCCCGGACGAATTCAGCGGGATGTTCCTTCGATACACTTCCGCAGGCGTCTTCATCGATACTGTGTACGTCCCGCGGGGCGGGGATGAGCGGTTCTGGGAGCTCGCCCAGGACGGGGGCTCGATGCGCATGACGATTCCGTTCACGCCGTCGCAGCGCTCTGCCTTCATGCCGAACGGCGACCTGGTCCATGCCTGGACCGCCGACTATCGCATCTTCATCGGTCCCGGTGCGGCCGATACCTCACGCGTCATCTCCCTCGTCGCTACGCCCATCGAGCGGCCTCGGGAAGAGCGCGCGGCGCGGCTCGAGCAGATCATCGTGCCGAACGAGAAGAACTGGGGCCCGAAGGTGCGCGAGGTCTTCAAGCTCGACGACATCCCGGCCACCGCGACGCCATTCGAGTCGATCATGGTCGATCCGGCCGGCGCAATCTGGGCGCAGGTTTACACCGGCGACACACTGGCCACGCACTACGATGTCTTCGAAGCCGAAGGCGCCTATCTCGGCAGAGTCCGGGCGCCCTGGCCGCAGGGCGGATCGCTCTCGTGGGGAAGTCCGGAGCTGGTTGTGCGGCTCGGCGAGAACGAGGATGGATATCCCGAAATCACGCAATATCGCGTCGAGCGCACGATGGGGAGCGCGGAATGAAGCCGACAAGTGCGGTCACGCTCGCGATCGTCGCCGTCGCGGCGTGCGTCGGAGAACAGGGCGAGCCGCTTGCCGTTGCGCAGCGGGATACCCTTCCGGGCGGCATCGTCGCCGTGCACAGCCCCGGTCCCACCGGCTGGCACGATACGCTGGGCTGGAAACTCATCCCCGACGGGCGCGTGGGTGGCGCGCTCGATGAACCGGGCGAGCTGGTGAATCCCCAGAGTATTGCGCTCGACGACGCGGGCAATCTCTACGTCGCCGACCAGCAGCCGGCCGTCATCAAGCTCTTCGCGCCCGATGGCCGCTTCGTCCGAACGATCGGCCGGGAAGGCCAGGGCCCCGGGGAGTTCGTCACCGCCTTCATCTCGGCGCGCGGCGGGCGGCTCGCCGTGCAGGATCCGCGCAACTCCCGTCTCTCGCTGTTCGATTCCGCGGGAACATTCATCCGGAGCTGGAGCTCGGGCTGCTGCATCTGGGCGCCGATCCAGTTCGACCGGCAGCATCGGGTCTACGTTCCGGCGATGTCGGGGCCGGACGCGGATGCCTCCTACCGCTACGTCCGATACGACACGCTTGGCGTCGCCATCGACACGGTTGCCGTGCCGGAGGGCGAGGAGCCGAAGATGTGGACGGTCAAGGCCGGCGACCAGCTCCAGATGATGACCCCGGTGCCGTTCACGCCGCAGATGCGCCACGCCGTCGCGCCCGATGGCAGCATCGTCTTCGGCTGGACCGGCGAGTACCGTCTCGTCCGCACCGACGGCCATGACACGCTCGGCGTCATGTCGCGCGACTGGACTCCGGATCCGCTGAGCGAGGATCGCCGCCAGCGGCATGTCGACGGCATGGTCGAGCGGATGGGACCCGGCATGGACGAAGTCGCGCTCCGGAATTCCTTTCCCGTGGGCGAGATCCCCTCGACGCTCCCGGCCTTTGCCGAGCTGAACGTCGACGGCGGAGGAAACATCTGGCTCACGACCGACTCCGATTCCGCGTCCGCCCGCTTCGACGTCTTCTCCCCTGAAGGCGCCTGGCTCGGCCGCGTCACGATCCCCGAATCGTTCGAGCCATTCAATCCGACCGCGTGGGGCGCGGATCGCCTCTACGTGGCCCGCGAGGATACAGACGGCGTGCCGTACATCGCCCGATATCGGATCGCTCGGAATGTTGAATGATTTGATTTTCGACACGAAGGCACGAAGTCGCGAAGGGGAATGTCTCTTCGTTCTTCGCGCCTTCGCGTCTTCGCGTCAAGAAATAAAAAAGGCCCAAGATGAGGACTGAGTTTTGGCTGGCGTCGCTCGGTGTCGTGAGCGCAGCATGCTCCAGCGGCGATGCGCGCGCGGGGAGTATGGAGATCGTGCTCGACTCGGCCGAGGCGTCGATCGGGGAGCTCGATCATGTGAGCGGGATCGCGGAGCTGCCCGACGGGCGCGTGGTCTTCACGCAGGGCGCGGTGCCGTCGGTGCTCTTCGCCGATCTCGCTACCGGTGAAATCGACACGGTTGGTCGTTCGGGCGACGGGCCGGGCGAGTATCGCTTTCCCGGCGACGTGTTCGTGAGCAATGGCCGGGTGAACGTATTCGACTTCGGTCCGCGGCGGCTCACCAGCTGGAATTTCGACGGCTCGCTCGATACCACGCTCTCGATCGCCACGATGCCGGGATTCGACATCGCCTTCGACACGATCGGCTACATGTACGCGGAGCAGCCGACGTCGGAAGGGTTCGTCGTGGTGGGGCAGGAGCTCGACAGCACGCGGTCCAAGGACTCGACGTACATCTACCGGCTCCGGCCAAACGAAGCGGAGCGCGACACGATCGGACGCCTGTTCGAGATCGGGAACGAGATCATCCGTATCGGCAACGGCATCGCCCGGATGCGGCGATTGTACCAGAGTGCGGATGTCTGGGGCGTGACGCCGGGCGGGATGCTCTGGATCGCGCGCGGCCGGGAGAATCGCGTCGATCGCCGCGCGCCCGACGGCACATGGACGCTCGGCGCGCCGCGCCCCTTCACGCCGATCCCGACCACGGAAGCGGATCGCCAGAAGCTGCCCCCGTTCCGAGGTCTTCCGGGCGACTCGGTCGAGCGCGAGCTTCCGAAGGAGAAGGGCCCGTACCAGGACGCTGTCGGCGCGCCCGATGGAGAAGTCTGGACTCGGCTCAACCAGCGGGCTGGCTATACACGCGAGCTCTACGCGATCCACCCCGTCTCGGGCACACCGGAGCGGACTGTCTCGTTCCCGAAAGACTACCGCGTCCGCGCCATT
>DASTUP010000214.1:0-3962 GCA_035759585.1 Gemmatimonadales bacterium
CATGCGGGCGCGCGCCAGCTGTGATGCCAGCTCGACACCCGCGTCGTAGGTCTCGATGCGCCGGCCGGCGCGCAGCGCCGACTCGAGCTCGGCGATGGCCGTCTCGTTGCGCTGCTCCATCAGGAGCACGCTGGCCAGGCGCGCCCGGGCCGCGGCTGACTCGCGGCTGCGCCCGGCATCGGCGTGGAGCTTCACGAGCTCGCGCAGGTGCTCCTCGGCCAGTGTCAGGCGCGCGCTGGCGCGGGCCGCCGCGGCCGCCTCCTCGAGCACGAGGGCGCGCTGCTCGGCTACGTCGGTCAGCTTCAGGGCGTGCTCCAGGTGGTCGAGCGCGCGGTCCGGCAGGTGCAGGCGCATGGCGTTCTGCGACGCGCGCCGGAGTGCGGCGACGGCGCGGCGGGCGAGCCGATTGGCGTCGGGATGCTCCGGCGCCAGGCGATGCGCCTCCAGCAGGTGACGGGCCAGCGACTCGGCCACCTCGTCCTCCGAACGGGTCTCGAGCCAGCGCGCGGCGGCGAGGTGCAGCGAGCGACGCTCGGCTCGCGAGAGGGTGGCATACGCGACCTCGCGCACCAGGTCCTGCACGAAGGCGAGCTCGCCGCGCCCCGGCGAGGCGAGCTCCTCATCGACGGCGAGGAGCTCCCGGCGCACGAGGGCATCGGTGTGCCGGCGGACCGTCTCGGGATCTCCCGACGCGACCGCGCGGAGCGCGTCGGGCCGAAAACGACGCCCGAGTACCGCCGCGGTAAGCAACAGCCGGCGCTCTTCGCCGGGCAGGGCGTCGACGCGCGCGGCGATCACGCCGTGCAGGGATTCCGGCACATCGACGCCCGGCGCGCCGTCACCCGGTGCGAGGTCGGCGAGGGCGCGAGCGACCTCCACCGCGTACAGCGGGATCCCACCGGCGCGCGCCAGGATGGTGGGGATCAGCTGCGCCGGGACGGCCGGGCCGTGGCCGGCGAGCATCTGCCGGATCGCGTCGTCGGGGAGGCGCTCGAGGTGGAGCGACGAGAAGCTCGCCACCCCCGAGCCCCAGCCCGACCGCCGCTCGAGCAGCTCCGGCCGTGCCAGGGTCACGATCAGGATCGGATGCTCGCGAGCCCAGGCGGCCACGTGCTCGATGAAGTCCAGCAGGCTCGGGTCTGCCCACTGGATGTCCTCGAAGACGAGCACCGTCGGTGCCGAGTCGGAGACGCGCTCGAAGAAGCGACGCCAGGCCGCGAAGAGCTCATCGCGCTCGAACGCAGCCAGCGGATCGTCCGCCAGCAGCACCGCCAGCCGCGGCTCCATCCAGGCGCGTTCGGCGTCGTCCCTGACGATCTCGGTGAGGGCCGATCGGAGCTGACGACGAGCCAGCTCCGGCTCGGCGTCATCGGCGAGGCGAATCCTCCGTCGCAGCATGTCCCCCACCGCGGAGAAGGTGACCTCGTCGCCGTAGGCCGGCGCGCGCCCCGTGTGCCAGAAGACCTGCTCGGGCAGCGCCTCGATCTGCTCGCCCAGCTCCCACGCCAGGCGACTCTTGCCGATGCCCGCAATGCCGGTCACGGAAACCAGCCGGCTGCGCCGATCGCGCACGGTTCGTTCGAAAAGACCGATCAGCTCGGCCAGCTCGTGGTCCCGGCCGACGAACGGGCCGGCGTGCGACGCGCGTTCGACTCCGTGCGCCGGCCGGCTCACCGGGCTCGCCACGAACGCCACGACCGGCGCGGTCCGTCCCTTCAGCGCAAGCTCGCCGACGGGCTCGTACGCTGCGGCCATGGGCGCCATCTCGCGCGTCGCCGCATCCACCAGGACGCCGCCGGACGGGGCGTGCGACTGGAGGCGAGCCGCGGCGTTGACGAGGTCCCCGGCGACCATGCCCTGCCCGATTGCACCCAGGGTGACGGCCGCCTCCCCGCTGCTCACCGCGGCCCGCGCGGCGAGTGACCGATTGGCGGTCACCCCGCCCAGGCGTCGCACGGCGTCGACCAGGTCGATCGCGGCTCGCACCGCCCGGTTCGCATCGTCCTCGTGCGCCAGCGGCGCGCCCCAGACGGCCATGACCGCATCGCCGATGAACTTCTCGATCGTTCCTCCGTAGGTCGCCACGACCGAGCGCGCGGCCTCGAAGTAGCGCGACTGGACGGTTCGCATCTCCTCGGGGTCGAGATGCTCGGCCAGGCCGGTGAAGTCCTCGACGTCGACGAACAGGATCGAGACCCGACGTCGCTCGGCGACGGGCCCTGCGGGCCGCTCGACCTCCCGGGCGCCGTCGACCGGCTCGCCACAGGCCGTGCAGAAGCGGTTCGCCCCTGGGACCGGCTCACCGCAATGCGGGCACGTCGCGCCGAGCGACGCGCCGCACGAACCGCAGAATCTGGCGCCCTCCGGGTTGGCGCCGCCGCACGCCCGGCAGGGCATCGGACGCGTGGCCCGCTAGGAGCCGTCCTCCTTGTGGATGGTGATGCCGATCGACTCGTCATCCACCATGGCCGTGGCGCGGATGACGCGGTAGTCGAGCCGGCGGTGATGGTTGATGACCAGCGTCGCGATATATGGATCCCGGGGCAGCTCGGAGGCGTCCTGGATGGCGCTGCTGATGCCCTCGACCGCGCCATTCACCAGCGACGAGACCGGATCGTGCAGGAAGATCTCGGCCTCGCGGGAGCTGCTCTCGAACTTGGCCGCGAGCAGCCGCGGCTTGCGCTCGTTGGGCGTGTTCTCGTCGTCGAAGATCGGCGGCGTGATGTCATCCCAGTGGTTGAAGCCGGGTCCCTGGTACGGCTCGAACTGGGGCGGCGGGTCGTAGGGGTCTCGCTCGGGGTGTCGGACCACGTCGGCCTCCTATCGGTGCAGGCGCGGATGATAGGCCTGCAGCCGGGCGGTGCCTAGACCCAACGCCCTGCTAGCATCGGCGCATGGATCGACCGATGCGGGTGCGCATGGCACCCAGCCCGACCGGGCCGCTGCACATCGGCACCGCGCGAACGAGCCTCTACAACTTCCTCACGGCGCGCCACGCCGGCGGGACGTACGTGCTGCGCATCGAGGACACGGACACCGCTCGGAGCACGCTCGAGTTCGAGCGCGACATCATCGACAACCTGCATTGGCTGGGCATCACCTGGGACGAGGGGCCGCAGGCCGCCGACGGCGACGACATCGGCCCCTTCGCGCCCTACCGTCAGAGCCGACGCATGGATCTCTATGCGAGGGAGGCGGATCGGCTTCTCGCCTCTGGCGCCGCCTACCGCTGCTGGTGCACGCCGGAGGAGCTGGAGGCGGTCCGCAAGGCGCAGGAGGCGCGCAAGCAGCCACCGCGCTACAACCGGCGCTGCCTGAACCTGACCGATGCGGAGCGCGCCGCCTTCGAGGCCGAGGGCCGCCCATCGGTCATTCGCCTCAAGGTCGAGCCGGAGGTGATTCGCTTCGATGACCTGATCCGAGGCGAGGTCGAGTTCGACAACTCCTTGCTCGGCGACTTCGTCATCGTTCGCGGCAACGGCATGCCGCTCTACCACTTCGTGGTCGTCGTCGACGACGAGGCGATGGAGATCAGCCACGTCATCCGCGGCGAGGACCACCTCTCCAACACACCGAAGCACATCGCGCTGATCCGCGCCCTTGGCTACCGCGAGCCGCGCTTCGGCCACATCCCGCTCATCCTCAATGCCGATCGGTCGAAGATGAGCAAGCGGAAGTCGCAGACGGCAATGAGCGCGTACCGGGAGCAGGGCTACCTGCCGGAGGCCATGGTCAACTTCCTCGCCTTCCTGGGCTGGTCGCCCGGCACGGAGGAGGAGATCTTCAGCCTCGACGAGCTCGCCGACCGCTTCGAGATCGACAAGGTGCACAAGGGCGGCGCGATCTTCGACCGCGACCGCCTGGATCACCTGAACGGGGTCTACATCCGCGCCCTGGCCGATGAGCAGCTGGCGCTGCGGCTGCGAGACTTCGTGCCGGCCGCCGTGGCCGACGAGGATCTC
>DASTUP010000215.1:0-12684 GCA_035759585.1 Gemmatimonadales bacterium
AAGGCGCGATCGCGGCCCCAAAACGAGACGCGCCGCAGGTCGTGACTCAGGCACCCGCGCCATCCCGGCCCGCACCGGTCGTTGCCGCGGACACGACTCCGGCACCGCCCGCCGACACGATTCGTCTTGCCGCCGCCGCGCCGACCACTGAAGCGCCGGCACCGGCACCGACGCAGGAGCCGGCACCGGCGGCGCAGGAAGCGTCGGCGTTCCGGATTCAGGTCGTCGCAGCGAACTCCCAGGGCGCGGCCGATGCCGCCATTCAGCGGCTCGAACGGCTCGGCTTTTCCGCCCGCATCGCACGCGAAGGCGGATTCCTGAAGGTGCGCGCCGGATCCTACGCCACGCGCGCGGAGGCGAATGCCGCGCGCCAGCGCCTCACCGCCGACTTCCCCGGCGCCTTCGTCGTTTCGGATTGAGTCCACGCGTGAGCGAACAGCGGAACGGCGGCGGGACGCCGCTCATGCAGCAGTACCGCGAGATCAAGGCGCGGCACCAGAACGCCATCCTCTTCTTCCGGATGGGCGACTTCTACGAGATGTTCTTCGACGACGCGGAGCTCGGCGCGCGCGTCCTGAGCATCACGCTGACATCGCGCGGGGACGGCGTGCCGCTCGCCGGCGTACCCGTGAAGGCGGCCGCCGAGTACCTCCGGCAGCTCGTCGCCGCGGGGCACCGCGTCGCCATCTGCGAGCAGGTCGAGGATCCGCGACTCGCGAAGGGGATCGTGCGTCGCGAGGTGGTCGAGACGCTCACGCCGGGTGCGCTCCTGCAGGATGGCTGGGTTGCAGGGGGGCGGAACAACTGGCTGGTGGCCCTCGCTGCGGGCCCTGCGGGCCACGACGGCACTCGCGCCGGCGCCGGCAGGGCCGGGCTCGCCGCTGTCGATCTTTCGACGGGCGAGTTCACGCTCGAGACGCTCGCGAACGGCGAGCTCGGCGAAGCACTCGCGCGGTTCTCACCTGCCGAGATGGTCATTCCCGCCGGGCTCGAGCATGCCCCGGAGGACGGAACCCTGGTTACCGAGCGAGAGCGCTGGGAGTTCGACCCGGCGCTCGCACGCGAAGAGCTCGGCCGGCGCTTCTCCCTCGCTTCGCTCGACGGACTTGGCCTCGAGCCGGAGGACGATCTGGCCGTCGGCGCCGCCGGAGCGCTGCTCCGCTACCTCACGGACCTGCAGCCTTCGGGACTCCCGCACCTGGCCCGGCCGGCGGTGCGCCGCAGCGGCTCCCATCTCTGGCTCGACGAAATGACGCGCCGCAACCTGGAGCTCGTCGAGCCGCTCCGCGCGGGGGCCCGGGGGACGACGCTGCTCGAAACGATCGACGCCACCGTGACCCCGATGGGCGCGCGCCTCCTCCGGCAGTGGGTGCTCTCGCCGCTGTGCGACGCCGGGGAGATCGGCCGCCGCCTCGATGCGGTCGAGGTGCTCGTCCGCGACACGCGCGCCCGCGATCGCATCCGCGAGGCGCTCGACGGCGTACGCGATCTCGAGCGCCTCGGCGGGCGCGCCGCCGCCGGGCGCGCCACACCGCGCGAGCTGGGTGCACTGCGCGATTCGTTTCACCGCCTTCCCGATGTGCTCGAAGGCCTCGCGAGTCTTGCCGGCCGGGAGCAGAGCACCCTGCTCGGGGAGCTGGAGCGCGAGTTCGATCTTCTCGCCGACCTGACCGCTCGCCTCGATGCCGGCCTGGAGGATCGCCTCCCGGCGGTCCTCGCCGACGGCGGCGTGATCCGGACGGGATTCGATGCCGAGCTCGATGAGCTGCGCAGCCTGCGCGATGGCGGCAGGCAGTACATCGCGACGCTGCAGCAGCGGGAGCGGGACCGCACCGGCATTCCCTCGCTCAAGGTCGGCTTCAACAAGGTGTTCGGCTACTTCCTCGAGGTGACGCACGCGCATGCGGCGCGCGTCCCGGCCGACTACGAGCGCCGGCAGACTCTCGCAGGCGCCGAGCGCTACGTCACGCCGGAGCTCAAGGAGTACGAAGCGAAGGTGCTCGGCGCGGAAGAGGGAATGACGTCGCGGGAGGCGGTGCTGTTCGAGGCGCTCCGAGGCGAGGCCGGCCGCGCGATCGGGCGGATCCAGCGGGTGGCCGCGGTGCTCGCGCGGCTCGACGTGTGGGCCGCGCTCGCCGAGCGGGCCATGGGGTGCCGCTATGTGCGGCCGGCGGTCGGCGAGGGGTTTTCACTCCGGCTCCGCGCCTCCCGCCACGCGGTGATCGAGCGGCTGATGCCGCGCGAGAATTTCATCCCGAACGACGCGCTGTTCGACGAAGCGGAGCGGGTGCTGCTCGTCACCGGCCCCAACATGGCCGGCAAGAGCACCATCCTGCGGCAGATCGGACTCTGCGTCGTGCTCGCGCAGCTTGGCAGCTTCGTGCCCGCGGACGCCGCGGAGATCGGCGTGGTGGACCGATTGTTCACCCGCGTCGGCGCGAGCGACAATCTGGCGCGTGGGCAGTCCACCTTCATGGTGGAGATGAGCGAGACGAGCGCCATCCTCCACAACGCCACGTCGCGGAGCCTCGTGCTGCTGGACGAGATCGGCCGAGGAACGTCCACCTACGATGGCGTGGCGATCGCTTGGGCGGTCACCGAGCACCTGCACGACCGCGTCGGCTGCAAGACCATGTTCGCGACGCACTACCACGAGCTCATGCAGCTCCCGGAGCGGCTCGCACATGCGCGGAACTTCAACGTCGCCGTGCGCGAAGCAGGCGACACCGTCGTTTTCCTGCATCGGCTCGAGCCGGGCGGAACGGACCGCTCGTACGGGATTCACGTCGCGCAGCTCGCCGGGCTTCCCGGTGATGTCGTCCGCCGCGCGCGCGAAGTGCTGGGAACACTCGAGGGTGATCATCGCGTCGTGCCGGGTCCGGCGCCGATGCCCGCCGACCCGGAGCAGCTCGACCTGCTCGGCCATGCCGCGATTCCGCATCCGCTGCTGGAGCGCCTTCGCGAGCTCGATCTCGATTCGCTCACCCCGATCGAGGCGCTGGTCCGCCTGTCCGAGTTGCAGCGAGAAGCTCGGGGCTAGCCCTCGCGTCTCCTGGCCCGCCGCGTCGGCTCCGCACTGAGCGGGTCCTCCGGCCAGGAATGCTTCGGGTACCGCCCCCGCAGGTCCTTCCGCACGTCGAAGTACGACGACTTCCAGAACCCGGCGAGATCCCGCGTCACCTGCACCGGTCGCCCGGCCGGCGAGAGCAGGTGCAGCGTGACCGGCACCTTTCCGCCGCCCACGGTCGGCGTGTCCGCCAGTCCGAACATTTCCTGAAGCCGCACTGCGAGCACCGGAGCCGATGGGTCTGAATAATCGACCGGAATCCTTGAGCCGGTCGGCACGACGATGTGCGTCGGGGCGAGCGCGTCGAAGCGGCTTCGAAGTTCCCAGGGGATGAGCGACAGGAGTGCCGGAACGAGGTCGACTCGCGCGAGCTCCGCGCGGCGCCGGACGCCTTCGAGGCGCGGCCCGAGCCAGTCTTGAAGCGTCGCTTTCAGCTCGGCATCCGACAGATCGGGCCATGCCGGGTCGAGCCGCTTCAGGAAGGCGACCCGCTCGCGGATCCGGAGTGCCGCATCGCTCCAGGGAAGCGAGGCGACGCCTTCGCGTCGCAGTCCTTCGATGACTGCGCTGCGGATGAGCTCGGGGTCGACGGCCCGCAGCTCGGCATCGTCCAGCACGATCGCGCCGAGCCGCCGGCGGCGGCGCGCGACCACCGCGCCGGAGGCCCCATCCCACGCCACCAGATCCTCGCCCACGATCAGCGCACCGAGCTCGCGCTCGATTTCCTCGCGCGCGATCGGCAGCGCCAGCATGATCCTCGCCTCGGGCCTGGCGCCATCCGTCTCGGCGACCACCAGGAATTCCTCCGGCGCGAGCGCGTCGCCGCGGTCGAGCGCGGCACCCGTGCCGTTGCTGAGGAGATATCGCGGTGCCGCGCCGGGCCGCCGCCGCGCGATGCGGTCCGGATAGGCAAGCGCCAGCACGGCACCCGCTTTGTCGGCGTCGGATGGTCCCGCTGGAAACTTCGTCGTACGGCGAAGCTCAGCCGCTTCGGCTCGCACGCGCGCAACTGCCCCGGCATCGGCGACCGAATCCGAACGGCGGCCATCGCGCAGGTGATCGAGCCGGAGCCTCAGGTCGGTCGGCGGTGGCCCGTCGCTCCAGCGGAAGATGTCCCGCTCGCCGAGCAGCGCGGCCAGATCGGCAGCGGTCGGTCCGCCTTCGGAGCGCGCACTCTCGAGCAGCATGTGTGCGATGCGTGGATGGACCGGAAGCCGCGCCATCTCGCGACCCCGTGGCGCGATTCGCCCGTCTTCGAAGGCGCCGAGTGTGCCGAGCAGCGCGACGGCGCCCTTGAACGGCGCTGGTGGCGGGGGATCGAGCCAGGCCAGCTCGCTCGGGTCGGGAGCTCCCGCCGCAGCGAGGGCCAGCGCGACCGGAACG
Organism: Gemmatimonadales bacterium; assembly: GCA_035759585.1. GTDB lineage: Bacteria > Gemmatimonadota > Gemmatimonadetes > Gemmatimonadales > GWC2-71-9 > CAMLLJ01. The sequence goes on from DASTUP010000215.1 coordinate 4,451, forward strand.
AGATCCGCTTCGAGGATTTCCGGCGTGTCGTGCGGGAGAAGCGATGCATGCTCGCCTTCGCTCCAGAGCCGATAGCAGATTCCCGGCGCCACACGTCCCGCGCGTCCGGCGCGCTGATCCGCACTCGCCCGGGATACACGGACGGTCTCGAGGCGCGTCATCCCGCTCTTCGGTGAGAACCGGGGCACGCGGCTCAGCCCGGCATCGATCACCACGCGCACCCCTTCGATCGTGAGGCTCGTCTGCGCGATCGAGGTGGCGAGAACGACTTTTCTCTCTCCGGACCCTGCGGGTTCGAGTGCCCGATCCTGTTCCGCCGGCGGCAGTGATCCATGCAGCTGTGCCACGCGGACATCGCGCGGCAGGCCGCTCTCGAGCTGCTCCGCGATGCGGCGGATTTCACCGGCGCCCGGGAGGAAGACGAGGACGTCTCCCTCCGTCTCCATCAGCGCCATTCGAGCCGCGGCAACGACGCTGCCTTCGATGCGCAGCGCTTCGGCGCGGCCGAGATAGCGGATGCGCACCGGATGCGCCCGCCCTTCGCTCGTGATGATCGGCGCGCCACCCAGGAGCGATGCGACACGCGCGCCATCGAGCGTGGCCGACATCACGAGGATGCGGAGGTCCGGCCGAAGCACTTCACGTGACTGGAGCGTGAGCGCCAGGCCGAGATCGGCGTGGATGCTCCGCTCGTGGAATTCGTCGAAGATCACGAGTCCGGCTGACTCGAGCCCGGGATCTTCCTGCAGCATCCGCGTGAGGACGCCTTCGGTCACGACTTCGATTCGCGTGCGCGGGCCCACGCGCGTGTCGTGGCGCACCCGATAACCGATCGTCCCGCCGACCTCCTCGCCGCGCATCCGCGCCATGTGGCGTGCCGCGGCGCGCGCAGCGAGGCGGCGCGGCTCCAGCATGAGGATCCTGCGTCCGCCGAGCCATTCCTCGCCGAGGAGTGCCGGAGGCACGAGCGTCGTCTTTCCGGCGCCGGGCGGTGCCTGGAGCACCGCCACGCCATGCGCGCCGAGTGCGCGGGCGAGGGCTGGAATTGCGGTGGCGACCGGAAGCTGCATCCCTGAATCTACGCCACAGGTGCGTCGCTCCACCCAACCTGCGCATCCAACAGGGACCTCTCCACGGGGACCCACGATGCCCGCACCAGCGCTTCTGCTCCTTGCCGCGCTCCAGGTCGGAGACCAGCGCCTCGCCGCGCCGGACGCTTCGCTCGAGCACGAGTTCAGCCGGATCAGCGGCATCCGCGAGCTGGCCGATGGGCGCCTGCTCGTGAGCGACTGGATCGAGGAGACGGTGAGCGTCGCGGACCTGGGCCGCGGCGATATCCGGGTCATCGGTGGGCGCGGACGGGGCCCGGCCGAGTACCGGCTTCCCGGCGCCCTCCTCCCCTTGCCGGGCGACTCGACACTGCTCGTCGATCAGGGGAATGAGCGCCTCACCGTCATCGGTCCCGATCTCCGGATCGCGCGGTCGTTCTCCAGCCATCGTCCCGGTCTGGCGCACTCGATCACGCCGCGCGCCATCGACCGGGGCGGTCGATTCTATTTCGAGATCCCCGCATGGGTGGATCCGGCTGGTGCCGGCGATTCGGTGGCGGTCGCGCGATGGGATCCTGCGACCGACCGCGTCGAGCGCCTCGCGCGCGTTTTCGGAATCACGTATCGCGAGGGCCGCGTCGAAGGAATTCCCTACGTGATCTTCGCGCCGCGCGACGTCTGGCAGGTCGATCCGGCGGGGCGTCTCGCCCTCGTGAGGTCGGGCAGCTATCTCGTCGAATGGCGCGAAATCGGCGGCTCCTTCACCAGGGGCAGGCCGGTGACGAGGGCTCGCCTCCCGGTCACTGCCCGCGATCGGCTCGACTACGTCGCCCGCTTCATGGCGACCGCGGCCATTGCGGGCCGAGGTGAGCCGGGAATGACCGCGATGCCGGCGAGCGAGAAGACCCCGGAAGCAATCGCGCGGCTCGCCGCAAAGCAGGAATTCCGCGAGGTGCGGCCGCCCTTCACCGATCGTCCGCCGCTGGTCGGGCCGGACGGAAGCCTCTGGGTCGAGCGATCCGTGAGAGCGGGCGCGCCTCCCGCGTGGGACCGCTTCGATGCCCGGGGAACCTACGTCGGGGGAATCATCCTCCCGCCCGGCCGCCGGCTCCTTGCGATCGGCAGGCGCGGCCTCTATGCGGCCGCGGAAGATGCGGATGGACTCGAGCGGATCGAGCGGTATGCAGCTGCATCGAAGTGAGCCCTGAGCGATCGCCGGTTCTGCGTAATCCGCGGGGCCTGTACGCATGGGCAGGCCGTGCGAGCGCCGAAAGGTGAGGGTACTTTTCCGGGGTGACCCGATCATCCGTTCTTCTCGCATTCGCCGCCGCAATCGCCGCCTGCCGCCCTGACGCACGCGGCGGCTCGGCGCTTCCCGGCGAATCCGCCATGCCGCTGGTCGAACGAGGCGACGAGCCTCCAGTGGCGCTGAACGCCGTCTCGCCGGTCGGGTACCCTGCGGCGCTCGCGCGCGAGCGGATCGACGGAGTGGTGCTGCTCCGCCTCTTTGCCGACTCCACCGGCCGCCTCGTGCCCGACTCGACGCGGGTCGCAGAGTCGAGCGGCTACCCCGCCCTCGATTCCGCCGCGCTGGCCGGCGCTGCGCAGCTCAGGTTTGCGCCCGCGCTCAGGCGCGGCACTCCCGTCGCCACTGCCTTTCTCCAGCCCGTCCACTTCCGCCATCCGCCCGGATCGCCATGACCGCGCCGCACCTCACCCCGTACGACTCCGTCCTCGACACCGTCGGGTGGACGCCGCTCATCCGGCTGGCGCGCGTCGGTGCCGGGCTCCGGACGCCGGTCTACGGAAAGGCCGAATACGCGAACCCCGGCGGCTCGGTGAAGGACCGGATCGGCCTCGCCATCATCGAGGACGCCGAGCGCCGTGGCGAGCTCCGCCCGGGCGGCACCGTCGTCGAAGGCACGAGCGGCAACACCGGCGTCGGGCTCGCGATTGCCGCCGCACTCAAGGGCTATCGCTGCATCTTCACGATGCCCGACAAGATGTCGCAGGAAAAAGTCCGGCTCCTCAAGGCGTACGGCGCCGAAGTCGTCATCACCCCCACCGCCGTCCCGCCCGACCACCCCGACAACTATGTGATGAAGGCCAAGCAGATCGTGAAGGACACGCCGGGGGCGGTCCTCGCGAATCAGTTCTACAACCAGACGAATCCCGAGGCACACTACGCCACGACCGGTCCCGAGATCTGGGAGCAGACCGGCGGTCGAGTGACGCATCTCGTGGCGGGAGCGGGAACCGGCGGCACCGTGAGCGGCGCCGGGAAATATCTGAAGGAGCGCAATCCGAAGATCCGCATCATTGCCGGAGACCCGGTCGGCTCGCTCTATACGGGCTACGCGGAGACCGAGACGCTCGGGGAGGGCCATCCCTACAAGGTCGAGGGCATCGGCGGCGACAAGATCCCGACGACGGTCTGGTTCGACCACATCGACGAGTGGCGGCAGCTGAGCGACAAGGCCTCGATGGCAATGGCCCGGCGCCTCGCGCGGGAGGAAGGGATCCTCGTCGGCGGCTCGGCGGGCCTCAACGTGCAGCTCGCCGTGGACCTCGCGCGCGAGCTCGACGACCCGTCCGCCCTGGTCGTGACGATCCTCTGCGACACCGGCGAGCGCTACCTCTCGAAGCTCTTCAACGACGAATGGATGGAGGAGAACCAGCTGCTCGACCGGGCGCCCGTCACGGTGGACCAGCTGCTCGAGGCGCGGGCCGGCGGGGCGCCGGCGCTCGTCCAGGTGGCACCGGCCGCCGCGGTGCGCCAGGCACTCAACCTGATGGCGACGTGGGGCGTGAGCCAGATCCCGGTGCTCGACGACGGCCGGTCGGTCGGCGGGCTCATCGAGAGCTCGCTCATGACCCGGGCGCTCGCGCAGCCGGCACTCCTCGACCGGCCGGTGCGCGAGGTCATGGAGGCGCCATTCCCGGAAGTGGATGCATCCTTCGCGGTGGATCGGCTCGCGCAGGCGCTCACCCGCGAGAGCCCGGCGGCACTCGTGCGGAAGGACGGCGCCATCGTCGGGATCGTGAGCCGGTACGACCTCCTTCAGCGCATGATCGGCACGAGATAGGGGCGGCGCGATGCGGATAACGGTCCTGACCGGCGGCACCTCCTCGGAGCGCGACGTCGCGCTCGCCTCGGCGGCCCAGGTGGTCCGCGCCCTCCGCTCGAGGGAACACGAGGTCGCCGTCGTCGACACGGCGCGCGGACTGATCCACGAGGCCGAAGAGCCGGCGATGCTCGGGACGCGCGTAGGCGCCGAGCCCCCTTCGATCGCTCACCTGCGCGCGCTCGAGCGGGGGCTCTTCCTTTCGGGCCTGGCCGCCCTCCCGGTGATCCGCGACGCAGACGTCCTCTTCCTGGCGTTGCATGGTGGACCGGGTGAGGACGGGACGCTGCAGACCCTCCTCGAAATGGTGGGGGTGCCCTACACCGGAAGCGGCCGCCTCGGCAGTGCAATGGCGATGGACAAGGACATCTCCAAGCGCCTCTTTCTGCAGGGCGGGATCCCGACGGCGGAGTGGCTCATGACGCCGGCCACGGCGGAGAGCGTCGCGAGGGAAATCGGATGGCCTGCCGTCGTGAAGCCCTCGAAGCAGGGATCCACGGTGGGATTGAGTGTCGTCAAGGGCCCGGCGGAGCTGGAGGCGGCCGTCGAGCTGGCCGGCCGCTACGACGACGAAGTCATGATCGAGAGGTTCGTCCCGGGGCGCGAGCTGACCGTCGGAATCCTCGACGGCGAGGCCCTGGCGGTGGGGGAGATCATCCCGCGGCACGAACTTTTCGATTACGAATGCAAGTACACCCCGGGGATGTCGGAGGAGATCTTCCCCGCAGACCTTCCGGCGGAAGTCTCCGACGAGTGCCGGCGGCTCGGCCTCATGGCGCACGAAGTGCTGAAGCTGGGAGGTTACTCCCGGGTCGATTTTCGCTTGACAGCGGCGGGCGGGCTCTTCTGTTTAGAGGTGAACACCCTCCCGGGCATGACGGCCACGAGCCTCATGCCGCAGTCGGCCGGAGCGCTGGGCATCGACTTCCCCGAGTTGTGCGAGCGGATCTGCCGCGCGGCGCTCAGGAAAGCACACAACGATGCCGGCTCCTCCGGCGCCCCGCGCCGCAACACGTGACCCCGACTTCCGGAGCCTGGACCTGAGCCCGTGAGCCTGCTTCCCTATCCCCGCGTGACGCCCTGGGTGGGCCGCCTCATCGCCGCGAATGCGGTGGTGCTGCTGCTCATGCAGACGCTGTTCACGTCACCGGAGCTGAGCGCGGCGCTCGCATTCAATCCCTCGGCCATCGTGAGCCGGCCCTGGACCTTCGTCACGTACTTCTTCGTGCACGGGGGCCTGATCCATCTCCTCGCCAACAGCCTGGCCCTCTTCTTCTTCGGCACGGCGGTCGAGAGCCGGATGGGAAGCCGCGCGTTCATCTCGTTCTATGTGTATTGCGGCGTCTGCGCGGCGGTGTTCTGCTGGCTCCTCTCCTTCGTGCACGACGTGTCGCCATTCATCGGCGCATCCGGCGCGGTGCTCGGGGTCTCGGTGGCGTTTGCACTCTACTGGCCGGACGCCCCCGTCTTCATCTTCCCGCTTCCCGTGCCGATCAAGGCCCGCACGCTCGTCATCGGACTCCTCGCGCTCGACGTCACCCTGGCGTGGCTCCTCCCGGGGGACGGCATTGCGCACGAGGCGCACATCGGCGGCGCCATCTTCGGGTTCCTCTTCTTCCGGCTGCAGGCGCTCTCGCGCGCTCAGCCGTCAGAGCCGCGGCACGCGGAGCGGGTGGTCATGGTGCAGTCCGGCGCTTTCGACTCCCCGGAGCCGCGGCGGCGGCCATCGCCGGTGCCGCGCGCACGCGCGCGGAAGGAGGCCGACACTTCGGCGGCCGAGCTCGATCGCGTGCTCGACAAGATCAGCGCCGAGGGAATTTCGAGCCTCACCGCCTCCGAGCGCCGGTTCCTCGACGAAGTCTCCCGCAGGAAGAAGCAGAGCCTCTAGTCACTACCTTGCGCTCTGCCGCGCCAATCTCTTATCATGGCGCGTGCTCATCAATCTCGTTCCCTCCTTCCTCGCCGTCCTCGAAGCCGCCGATCCCGAGGCTGCATACGCCCGCTATCGGGACGCCCATCGCCCGATCCTGGATGCGTACTGGCGCAACTACGTGCTCGATCCGGATACGGAGCAGGCGGCAGACGTCGTCTCAGCCGCACTCCGCGCCGACCGGAGCGATCTCCACGCGCTCCTCGCCACGCAGGACGTCGTCGCCATCGCCGAAGAGGCCGTGTCGCGCGCCGGAGAGCTGCTGCACGCGGATCGGCCGATCGACTGCTACCTGATGGTCGGGATGGGCGCCGCGAATGCCGGCGAGCTCATCGTCGGCGGGCGGGCGGCGATCTTCATCTGCCTCGAGCACTTCACCGGGAAGGCCAACCCCGAGACGTACGGGATGGGCCTTCCGCCGTCGCTCATCCCCGTGTGGGTCGCGCACGAAGTGGCGCACGCGGTGCGCTATACCTCGCCGGAAAGCGCGAGCGATCTCCGGCGGCTCGTGGCGGAAGAGGGGGGCTACTACGACTTCTGGGTCACCGGGAGCCGCGCCACGCTGCGCGAGCTGCTGCTCAACGAAGGGCTCGCCGTGCATGCCGCGCAGGCCGTGGCACCAGGGCTCGATCCCGCCGACTACTTCGGATATCCGAAGCGCCAGTACAACCGGCTGCGGGAAATGGAATCGTTCCTCTCACGGATGATGGCCCCCGAGCTCGACCTGAGCGGGCTCGGTCTGCGCCTCCGGTACCTCACCGGGGGGATGAGTCCCTCGGCGCGACTGGTGGGAGGCCGAGTCATCCCGGAGCGGTCCGGCTATTACATCGGATACCGGATGGCGGAAGCGCTCGTCGAGCAGCGCGGCATCGCCGCGGCGCTCCGGGCATCGCCTGCCGAGTTCGAGGCCGCGGACCATTCGGCCCGGGGCGTGCAGACGGCCTGATCAGCGCGCGGGCGTCTCGAGGTTCCTCACCCACACATTCCTGAACTGCACGCGGTGGCCGTGGTCCTGCAGGGACAACGGCAGGCGATCGGCATGCGGTTCGTATGGCGGACGCTCTCCGTGGGCCACCGGCCCGGTCAGCTCCACGCCGTCCTGCACGAGTACGCCGTTATGCAGGAGCGTGACCCGGGCCGGCGAGACGAGCGCCCCGTTCGCATCGAAGCGCGGCCGGCGGAAGACGATGTCGTAAGTCTGCCACTGCCCCGGCGGGCGGCTTGCATTCACGAGGGGCGGATACTGGCCGTACATCGCCCCGGCCTGGCCGTCGGCGTAGGTGCGGTTCTGGTACGAATCGAGTATCTGGATCTCGTAGCGGCCCATCAGGAAGACGCCGCTGTTGCCGCGATCCTGCCCTTCGCCGGCGGCCGGCTCCGGCGAGCGCCATTCGATATGGATCTGCGCATCCCCGAAGGCGGCCTTCGTGCGGATCGCGCCGGTGGCCGGGGTGACTTCGAAGTAATCCTTCGTTGCGCGCCAGCGCGCGGGGCCGCCGCGCTGACCTTCCCACGCCGCCAGCGTGCCGCCGGCAAAGAGCACCAGTGCGTCGGATGGTGGCGCGGCCGGGGGCCTGACCGGCGCCGGCTTCACCGGTCTCGGCTCCGGCCGCTCCATGGAATGAATCGGCCAATCGGCGGCCTGCGCCATCAGCGGAAGGGGTGCGCCGGCGGCCAGCGCGCCGGCGAGGAAGATGCGGAAAACATTCATGGATTCGAACCCTGGAAGTTAAGTTCCGTCAGGCGCTGCGCCTTTCAGGTCACGTCCACCCGGATCGCCGTCCACCAGGACTCACCATGTCTCCGGATCCTCTCCCGCCGACCACGATCACCTGGAAACCATCAGGGCCCTATATCGTCGAAGGCCCCGTGGAGATCCGTGACAACAACGGCGATCCGATCGAGCCGCCTCCCGCGAAGATTCCGGGACAGATCAAGCTGTGCGGATGCGGGATGTCGCGCACCAAGCCCTTCTGCGATGGGACGCACAAACGGTGACGAAGTCGAGATATGGCCGATGCATTGCCCGGTGTCATTTCCCCACACAGAACGCCGCGAATACCCGATCCAATACATCCTCGATATCCACCACCCCCACCAATTCATCGAGCGCGAGGGTCGCAAGCCGCA
>DASTUP010000216.1:0-17013 GCA_035759585.1 Gemmatimonadales bacterium
GAGCACCTCCGGCAGCGGATACGTCAAATATCTCGATCGACAGAAAGCCGGATCTGTGCCCGCGCAGGTCCTAGCGAAGCTCGTGTCGATTTTGACCGGCCTCGTTCGACCTGTTGGTGAGGCCGCGACGAGCGCGGCAACCGACACGAACCCAATTCAGGTGCGAACGATGCGTTTCACGATCATGGGCGTGGCGACGAAGGAATTCGAAGCTCGGTCGCCGGGCCGTTGAAGGCCCCGTGGTTCGACGACGGGCCCGAGGAAGGCATCCTCGACAATCCCGGCGCCTGGTTGATGACAGCCGCCAAACTTGCCTTGCCTCTCCCGCTGCCGAAAGCGCACTATCTGGTACTGGGAACGCCGCAATCGAGGGCGATTGGCCTGCTCGGCAGGTCTTCTGTCTGAGCGGCATGCATTGCGTCTCGTCCGCTCACCACGACCCGTCCGGAGGTACCATGAAGCGAGTCACCGGAATTGGCGGGATCTTCTTCCAGGCCAGGGACGCGCCGGCGCTGCAGGCCTGGTACAAGCGGCATCTCGGCATCGATGTCCAGGAATGGGGTGGCACGGCTTTCAGGTGGACCGACGGTGAAGGACAGCCTGTCGCCGGAACAACTGTCTGGTCCATCGGCGCCGCGCAGGACGACCAGTTCGCGCCCGGCACGGCCCCTTTCATGGTGAATTACCGGGTCGAGGGTCTCCGTGCCCTCGTGCAGATCCTGCGCGAGGAAGGCTGCAATGTCCTCGAGAAGATCGACGACTCCGAGTACGGGAAGTTCGCCTGGGTCATCGATCCGGAAGGCAACAAGGTGGAGCTCTGGCAACCGCCTGCCGGCCAATGACAGGGTGATGGGCGTGATGACCGTCGGTCCGAGCGTGGCCATCGGGTCATCCGAGGGCCATCGGCCGGCTCGCCACCCTGCCGGGGTCATGATGGCTCCTGCGCGGTCCCGGCGGCACCCGAACCGCCCCCGGGTGACGGCGGTCACGGCCCGCCGGCGGGCCGCAGCCGCCTTGACGGCGCGCGGCCGAAGCGATAGGATTAGGCATATGCCTAACAGGACCCCGCCCCTTCATCGCGTCTTCCATGCGCTGGCCGATCCGACCCGGCTCGCCGTCGTCCGGCGTCTCGCGCGGCGGCCCGGCTCCACCGCGGAGCTTGCCGCGCCCTTCGACATGGCCCTCCCGTCCTTCCTCCAGCACCTCGACGTGCTCGAGGAGTGCGGCCTGGTGCGGTCGAAGAAGGTAGGGAGGATCCGCACCTGGACGCTCATCCCGAAGCGACTCGTCGTCGCGGAGCAGTGGCTGGTCAAGCAGCGCGCCATGTGGGGGCGCCCCGCGGGATCGCGCTGAGCGGGACGGCCGGACGGTTGCAGTGTCGAACCGTCCGGCCCGCGGTCAGTCAGCGAACTCGCAGCTCACCGACGGATTCCACATCGCTAACATTCCGCTTTCGTTCGGCTCCCACGCCCAGAGGTGCAGCGCCCAGACGTTGAGCGACGGGCCGAGGTGCGCGAACTCACGCCCAAGTAGGGTGGGGGCCGTCGAGCCTTCACCAGCCCTTCGTTGAGCCAGTGGAAGCCCTGACCACCGTCGGCTGAGGCGGCGCATCCGGCAGGGAACTGCACATCGTAGCCGTCGGGCTGGGCTTTCCGGATATCGTGGTACTTCGCGGTTGCGTTCCGTACCTGGGCGGTCGCCCGCAAGTCCGCTGCACTGAGCTCGCGGTGCGTCGGACTGCCGTGGCCACGATGCGCGGCCTCGATGGATACCGGAGCCTGCGCATCGGGGCCAGGTCCTCGCTCGGCGAGGTGCCGCCCGCCGTGCACGCGACGAGGCCGATCGCGGCGCTCGCGGCCGCGATCGGCAGGCGCCATGAAGGAAGCAGATGGGACCGATACATGGTGTTCTCCGTCGTTGGGGGTGCAAGGATGGACCGGGTGAGCCGGTCGCCTGTATCCCTCAAAGCCGGAAACACCACAGGATCGGCTCATGTATCCCTGCAGACCTTGCCCCGGCTCCATTCTGCCCGGAGATTCGCCAGATGCCCGATCGCGCCGATACCGGCCTCGACGATCTCTTCTCGACCGTAAACGCGCCGCTGCATCGGATCGCCCATCGCCAGCTCGGACACGAGGCAACCGGTCACACCCTGGGCACCACTGGCCTCGTGCACGAAGCCTGGCTCGAGCTCGCGAAGCTCGACCGGATCCGGTGGCCGAGCCGCGCGTACGTGCTCGCATCGGGCTCGCGGGCCATGCGCCGGATCCTGATTGACCACGCAGTCGCCAGGCGGGCCCAGAAGCGGGGCGGAGGAGCGATCGTCGAGGCACTCGACGACGCCGATGGCGTGGCGGGCCATTCGCATCGGAGCCCGGATGCAGCAAGGGACCGCGGCACAATGGACACGTGAGGCGTAACCCATACCGTGGAGCATGACCGCATGCAGTTGAATGGCATCCTTGCAGCCGCGACCACTCCGTTCGACGAGCCCGGCGAGGTGGACGTGGCCGCGTTCCGGCGGAATGCGGAGTTTCTTCTGGACTCCCCGCTGGCCGGCCTCGTGCTCTTCGGATCGACCGGCGAAGGCGTCCTCGTCGACCGGGAGGAGCGGGGCGCCATGCTGGCGGCCGCGCGGGAAATGCTCGGCGAGCGACTGCTGCTGGCGGGAACCGGCGCCGAATCCACGCGAGCGACGATCCGGCTCGGCCGCGATGCCGCCCAGGCGGGTGCCGATGCCGTGCTGGTACAGCCGCCCGGATTCTTCCGCTCGCTGATGACGACGCCGGCGCTTCTCGATCACTACACGCGCGTCGCCGACGCTTCGCCCGTACCGGTCGTGCTGTATCAGGTGCCGGCGCCGTTCCGGTCGGTCGATCTCGACCTGCCGCTGATCGCGCGCCTGTCGGAGCATCCGAACATCGTCGGCGTGAAGGATTCATCGGGAGACGTTGCCGCGCTCCGGGAGCTCGAGCGCACTTCAGGCGAGGGATTCGCCGTCATCGTCGGCACCGCGGCGGTCCTGCAGGATGCGCTCGACGCCGGCGCCTGCGCCGGTATCCTCGCCCTCGCCGCGATCGCGCCGCACGAATGCACCGCGATCTACCGGCATTGGCAGTCGGGCGAGCGCGAGGAGGCCGCGCGCGTCCAGGCGGTTGCGGCCGGGCTGCACCGGGCCGTCGTCGGCCGGTTCAGCGTTCCGGGTGTCAAGGCTGCACTCGATTACCTCGGCCTGCCCGGCGGAAGGCCGCGATCGCCGATGCAGGCGCTCGGACCTGCGGAGCGCGCGATCGTCGCAGAGGCGATGAAAGCTGCTGCGCGGATTCCGCAGTGATGATGAAACGGCGCGCGGAACGAATGAAAGTGCTGCTTCGTGGCTATCGCACGCTCGCCGCTGCGGTGCTCCTCGCATGGACGGCGCCGGCGCCCGCTGAGGCCCAGGATCCACGGGTCGCCAGGCTCCGCGAGTATCTCGTCGCGGCGGCCGACCTCGGCCGGCTGAACGGGAGCGTTCTGATCGCCGAGCGCGGCAAGGTGCTGACCGACACGGCCTTCGGGTTCGCGAACATGGAGCTCGGCGTGCGCGCCGTGCCGGACACGCGCTTCCGCGTCGCGTCGGTGACGAAGCAGTTCACGGCCATGGCGATCGCGATGCTCGCGGAAGACGGGAAGTTGAGCATCGCAGACCCGATCTCGAAGTATGTCGACTCGCTCCCCGCTTCGTGGAGCGCGATCACGATCCACCACCTGCTGCGGCACACGTCCGGGATTTCCGATTACGAGGAATGGTTCGACGGCTATGCGACGCAGGCCTACTCGGACTACATGTCGCAGGAGCATGCGCCGGCGCGGATCATCCGCGACGCAAAGGCGCGGCCACTGGACCACGAGCCCGGCACCAGATTCCGTTACAGCAACTCCGCCTACATCCTCCTCGGCTACATCATCGAGCGTGCGAGCGGCATGCCGTATGCCGAATTTCTCCGCACGCGGATCCACGAGCCGCTGGGCATGTCACTCAGCGACCAGGATCGCTCGCACGTGCTCATTCCCGATCGGGCCGCCGGCTACCGGCTCCGGCCCGGCGCCTACCCGCGAGCCTACTTCAACGGCCTCGAGCGCGCGGACTACCTCAATGCCGTCTATCAGCTCATGGAGCCCCCTCAGGCAGACGCCGGGCTGATCACCACGGCGCGCGATCTCTACCGGTGGGACCAGGCGCTCTATACGGAAAAGCTCGTGAGCCGGGCGATGCGCGATTCCATCTTCACGCCGGGCATCGGCGATTACGGTTACGGCTGGTTCGTCCGATCCGGCCCCGACGGCGTCACGCACGATCACAGCGGGGGCCTGCCGGGTTTCACCTGCTACATCCGCCGCATCCCCGGAACGCAACGGACCATCATCATGCTCGGCAATCTCGACCGGCTGCCCCCGGGCGCGATCGGGGATATCGCTGCGATTCTCCGGGGCGACAGCGTCGCGCTTCCCCGCGCCCGTCACATCGTCGCCGCCGACTCCGCGGCGAATGCGCGTCGCTCCGGCACGTACCGCACGGCAGGCGGGGACTCGGTCATGGTGTTCGTCGAGGGAGGTGTCCTCCGTGCCCTGCAGCCGGGAGGCATTCGGACCATCCTCCTTCCCGAATCGGCACAGGACTATTTCGCGATTCAGCTCAACGGCACGGCACGGTTCCGGGAAGCCGATGGCCGGACCACCCTCGTCGTGGAAGATGGGTTGGGCAGGGAGGTCGTGCGGGGAACGAGACCGGAGCCCTGATCGGTGCCCCGCACCCCGGCTGCTCAATTCCCGACGGTGTCGAGATGCCACCCCGTGTGGATCCAGCGGCCGTCTCGCCGGACGAATATCTCGGTGCCCCGACCGGTGGTTTCGTGTGAGGCTCCTTCCTGATCGGTGAGCACCAGCCGGAACCGGGTATAGAGGATCACCACGTCGCCATATTGTTGAAGGACGTTGCGGGGAAACTCGAGCGTCTTGAGCGTCATTCCGCCCTGCGAGAAGTTCTCCATCTGCGCCATCGTCTCCGATCGATCGGCCCACGGTCCGCCGTCCCAGCCGAGCGCGATGAGCTCATCGGGTACGACCCGCTCGAAGCCGGCCCGGTCGTTGGCAAACCACGTGCGCCATGCCGATTCGCGCAGTGCGAGGATCTCACGCCGGGTCGTGGTGTCCGGCTGCGGACCGAATTCCTGGGCGGACATTCGCGGAGCGATCACGGTCAGCATCACGATCAGCGCAATACCGGGGGAATGCATGGGTGCCTCGAGCTGAAGGGGGTAGCCAATATGCGCGGGAACCTCAGCCAGGGCGACATCGGGACGGATCCTCGCGCTCCGCGCAGGAGCCAGGGGTCGACTCCTGACGTCGCATTTGCGATGTGATGCTTCCGGATGCAGACTCAAGCTGCCAGGAAGACGTATTCACCTGGCCTGGCTGCCGCACACACAGGAGTGACCAACATGAATCTGGGCGCATTCTCCGTCAGCCTCGCGGTCAAGGATATCGAGACGTCGAAACGGTTCTACGAAAAGCTTGGATTCAAGGCGTTGGGGGGCGGGGAAAAGTGGCAGATACTGCGCAACGGCGATCACACGATCGGCATCTTCCAGGGGATGTTCGAGAAGAACATCCTCACGTTCAATCCCGGATGGAACAAGGAAGCGCAGCCGGTCGGGCCGTTCACCGATGTTCGCGAGCTGCAGCGGGCGCTCAAGGCAAGCGGAGTCGATCTGAGGACCGAAGTCGACGAAACCACGACCGGCCCGGGGTACTTCATGCTTTCCGATCCGGATGGCAACGAAATCCTGGTGGACCAGCACGTCTGAGCCTGTTGCGGCGCTGCGTGTCGCGCTGCGCCACTTCGCGGCGATCCTGGCGCTGCCATTCGTCGCAGCCGTTGTCATTCCGGCGCTTCTGTCGCGCCGTCACGGAGAACTGCCGGGCTCGTCGAGGATTGCGCTGTGGGCCGCTGCGGTCATCATGATCAATCATGTGTATTTCATCGCTATCGAGGAGCCGGGACTGGAGCGCCGATTCGGCGAGAGCTATCGCCGCTATGCGGCCACGGTGCCCCGCTGGCTTCCACGGCTCGGCCGCTTTCCGAGGTTTCCATGAGCCAATTGCCACGCCCTCAGCACGCATGTGTGATCGCCATGGTGCTGGCCGCCTGCTCCACCGCATCTCCGGCTCGACGCCCCGACATCGCGACTGCCGGGCACGCTGTCCGTGAAGGCCAGCTCGATGCCGGAGGCGGGATCAGCATCGGGTACCGCATCGCCGGGACCGGACCCGATACCCTGATCGTGATTCACGGCGGTCCCGGCTTCACGCTGGATTATCTCGCGGAGGATCTCGAGCCCCTCGCTGCGCGCCATACGGTCATCTTCTACGACCAGCGCGGCTCCGGCCGCTCGACGCTCGTCTCCGACTCCGCCCAGCTCACCGGCGAGCGCTTCGCCGATGATCTTGAGGCGCTGCGCCGGCACTTCCGGCTCGAGCGCCTGAACCTGCTCGGTCACTCCTGGGGCCCGGGTGTGATTGCGCTTTATGCGCAGAAGCATCCCGAGCGGCTCGGCCGGCTCCTCATCGTCAGCGGCCTTCCGCTGACGCGGGCCGGCCTCGTGGAGTCGTTCACGCGGATGGCGGCGAGCCGCGACAGCGGAGAGCTGCGCGGGATGGACGCGGCGATGACCGCGCGACAGGCCAATCCCGCGGACCCGGCGCCATGCCGCGCGTATTACGCGATCTGGTTTCGTCCGTTCTTTGCCGACACGTCCTCAGCGCTTCGCACGAAGGGTGACATCTGCGCCGGATCGGCGGAATCGCGCAGGAACAAAATGCAAAGCGTAGACCGCTTCACCTTCGCTTCGCTCGGCGACTGGGACTGGCGGCCGCTGATGCGCACGGTGCAGGCGCCGACGCTCGTCATTCACGGCACCGAGGATCCACTGCTCCTCGTGCATGGACGCGAATGGGCCGCCACGCTGCCGAACAGCCGGCTCCTCGTGCTCGACGACATCGGCCACTTCCCGTATGTGGAGGCGCCCGAGCGCTTCTTCCCGCCGGTCGAGACGTTCCTTTCCGGTGAATGGCCGGCAGGCGCCGTTCAAGTCCCGGCACGATAGATGTTCGACACCGGCGAACCGTATGCGCGCGGCGAGCTTGTCGCGGCTCTCCGGGAGCTCGAAGTCGCCGGCATGGCAAATCTCGCATCGATGCCCGGCGTCGAGTTCTTCGAGGCGCAAGGGTCGGCCTGGTCTCCGGCGGAGCACGTCCGGCACCTGGCGAAATCCGCGCGGCCGGTCGCGCGGGCGCTCGACGTCCCTCGCATCGTGCTCGCGTTCCGGTTCGGCCTCCATCGAGGCCGCTCGCCATCGTTCGCCGACCTGCGTGGACGTTACCTGGCCCAGCTTGCGGCTGGTGCGACGGCGGGTCGATTCACGCCGACCAGGCGCTCGTTACCAGGCGACCTGGACGTAGGCCGTGATGCGACGCTGTCGGAATGGCGCGACGCGAATCGCGCGCTCGAGGCGGCGCTTGCTGGTTGGGCGGAGCGTTCGCTCGATCGCTATCGGCTGCCGCATCCGGTGCTCGGACCGCTCACGTTGCGGGAGATGATGATGTTCACGGTCTACCATAGCTCGCACCACCTCCGCCGCATCGCCGAGCGCCGTGGTGGAGTACCGGCGTCTGCCGCTCGCGACGGGCGGGGGATCGAAGCGATTGCGTTGCATTCTGACACAAAGCGGTCGGCCGGCACGTAGTCAAACCACGACGTGCAGTGGTCCCGGCAATACCGTCATCGGGTTTGATTGGAGGTGCACCTTGGCGTTCAGAATGAGGCCGCTCGCCTGCTTCGCGGCCGTGCTGGCCGTCCTGAACATCGCGGGCACCATTTACGCAGCTGTTCTCGGCGAGCCGTGGCATGCGGCGATCCACGTCGGCCTCACGGCGGCATTCGGCGCGTGGGCAAGGCGACTGGGGCAGCGTCCCCTTCCTGCCGCTGGTCTCGAAACCCTCGAAACCGAGCTCGATGGCGTTCGCCAGGAGCTGCTCGAAACGCGTGAGGATCTGGACTTTGCCGAGCGCTTGCTGGCGGAGAGGCTCGAGGCGGAGCGGATCGCCCGGCGGCCGGAAGGGGGCTGAACCTGGATGCAGCGGCAGCGCAATCCCCGAAATGACTGATTCCACGTCAATGCCCTCGAGCTTCTCCACCGAACGTACGCCGGTCGACCTGCAGCCTGTTCTCGAAGGAGACCTCATCCGGCTCAGGCCGCTGCGTCCCGAGGATTTCGATGACCTGTATGCGGTGGCGTCGGATCCGCTGATCTGGGAACAGCATCCTGTCAGCGATCGCCATCTGGAACATGTCTTCCGCGAGTTCTTCCGAACGGGCCTCGAGTCGGGCGGCGCGCTCGTCGCCGTCGACCGGAGCGACGGCCGGGTCATCGGATCCTCCCGGTTCCATGGGCACGACCCGGCGCGCAGTGAGATCGAGATCGGCTGGACCTTCCTCGCGCGGCGGTGCTGGGGCGGGCGCTACAACGGCGAAATGAAGCGGTTGATGCTCGACCACGCGTTCGGCTTCGTGGCGCGCGTCATATTCGTGATCGGGCCGGAGAATCGTCGCTCGCGAAGGGCATGCGAGAAGATCGGGGGGGAGCTGATCGGCTCGCGGAGGGAGGAAAGCGGCCGGGAGTCGGTAGTCTACGGGCTCGCGAGGGCGGACTACCTGTCACGTCGCTCGACGCGCCATGCCGATTCGCAGACACGAGGCGGATGACGAGCGAGCGCGAGCGCATGCTGCGGGGCGAGTTCTACGACCCCCGCGATCCCGAGCTTCTGGCGTTGGCGCACCGGGCACGGAGAATCCTCGCTCGGTACAATGCCAGCGACTCGAGCGACGGGGAAGCGCGTCGTGCCCTGCTCGAGGAGCTGTTTGGCGGCGTCGGGTCCGGCGTCTGGATCGAACCGCCCTTCTTCTGCGATTACGGCGCCAACGTCGTGATCGGTCCCGAGACCTTTCTGAATGTCAATTGTGTGATCCTCGACTCCGCCGCAATTTCCATCGGCGCACGGGTACTCGTGGGTCCCGGCGTCCAGATTCTGACCGCCACCCATCCCGTTCGCTCGACTGACCGGATTCCCATGCGTCTGCCCGGAGAGGTGACGGCGCCGTACCGTACCCGCGCGGCTCCGATCCGGATCGGAGATCGCGTGTGGCTCGGCGCCGGTGCCATCGTGCTTCCTGGCGTGACGATCGGCGATGACACCACGATCGGGGCAGGGAGCCTCGTGACCGGCGACATACCACCGGGCGTTCTCGCCTTCGGCCAGCCTTGCCGCGTGCAACGGGAGCTCTGAGCCCATATGACCGAGGCCGACTGGCGCGTGGCACCCTGCTTCATCGTCGACGACGTCGTCGCCAGCGCAAACTACTATCGCGACCGGCTCGGATTCCGCTACGAGCGGCTCTGGGGCGACCCGCCGTCGTTCTGCATGGTCCATCGGAATGGCGTGATTCTCATGCTTGCGCAGCTCGACCAGCGCGGGGTGATGCGGCCCAACCGGACGGTCGATCCCGAAGGGGGAGCATGGGATGCGTATGTCTGGGTCGACGATGCCGATGCGCTGTTCGCGGAGTTCAGGGAGAACGACGTGACCATCGCGCGCGGGCTCTGCGACCAGGTGTACGGCTGCCGCGACTTCGAGATCGACGATTGCAACGGGTACCGCCTCTGCTTCGGCCATTCGACGGGATGACACGCCTTGCCACGCTCGGCCCTGCGGCCGCGATCTGCCTTGCAGCGCTGGGAGAGCCCGCCGCGGCGCAGTCGAACCACACCGCCGTCCGTGACGCGATCCCTCTCACGATCGGAGAGACCTTCACTCTCGAATCGCGCGTCCTGGGGGAGACCCGCCGGATCAACGTCTATCTGCCGCCCGGATACGGGGACACCGTCCGCCTGCCCGTCCTCTACATGCCCGATGGCGGAATCGCCGAAGATTTCCTGCATGTCGCGGGACTGGTGCAGGTGTCGGTGGGTAACGGTACAATGCGGCCATTCATCCTCGTCGGCATCGAGAATACCGCGCGGCGGCGGGACCTCACCGGACCGACCCGGCGGGCGGAGGACCGGCGCATAGCCCCGGTAGTGGGTGGGTCCGCCGCGTTCCGGCAATTCATCGGGGCCGAACTGATGCCGGCGATCGAAGCGCGCTACCGTATCACGGAGGAGTCGGCGATCGTCGGCGAGTCGCTTGCCGGCCTCTTCGTCGTCGAGACATTCTTTCTCGAGCCGGCCCTGTTCGACACGTACATCGCCTTCGATCCGAGTCTCTGGTGGAATGGCGGCGAGCTCGTCGACCTCGCGGAAGAGCGAATGCGCACCCGGACCGGCGGCACGCTCTATCTCGCGAGCAGCGATCAGGCGGACATCGCCTCGCTGACACGCCGGCTCGCCGACCTCGTCGCTGCGCGTGCCGCGTCGGGCATGACCTCGCATTACGAGGCGATGCCTCAGGAGTCGCATGCCACGATCTATCATCCGGCGGCGCTCCTCGCCTTTCGCCGCCTCTTCCGGCCGCAGCCGAGGCCGGAGTAGGAGGACAGCGATGCGCTTCGAGCCGGCCGCCGGCCTCCCGATCCTCGAGCGAACTCCACACGTACTGCGTGCCATGCTCGGCGGGCTCCCTCCCGACTGGACCGAAGCGACCGAGGGGCCCGGGACGTGGAGTCCGTACGTCGTTGTCGGACATCTCATCCATGGCGAGCGCACCGACTGGGTACCACGGGCACGAATCATCCTCGAGCAGGGACCCCACCGGCGATTTGCGCCCTACGACCGCCTTGCGCAGCTGCGGGAGAGCCGGGGAAAGTCGATGGGGCAGCTGCTCGATGAGTTTTCCGCACTCCGGGAGGAGAATCTCGCGACCCTGGTGGGCTGGGAGCTGACCGAGACCCAGCTGGCGCTTCGGGGCGTTCATCCTGATTTTGGGGACGTCACCCTCCGCCAGCTCCTTGCAACCTGGGTGGCACACGACCTTGGCCACCTCGCACAGGTCGCGCGCGTCATGGCGAAGCAGTATCGGGAGGAAGTCGGTCCCTGGCGCGCGTACCTGCCGGTAATGGATCGGTGAGGAGTTCCGGATGATGAGAACGACACCCGTCCTCACGTCGCTGGCGCTGCTTGCCGTCGCGGGATGCACGACCGGCCACGAGCCGAACCAATGCGAATCCGATCTGCACGTCGCGGTGGACGGGGGTGCCACCATCCGGGTGCATTGGGATTCCGGGTGCCAGGGGGACGCCTCGCCGGAGCCGTACCGGGACAGGGCTTAGGATCGAGGCGACCTGCCCGGCAAGGGGGATCGCCTCCGCGCCTGGCGGCTCTGGCGCCGGTTCAACGCCCTGCCTCCTCGCGTTCCGGCTGTCGGGAATCCCTGCAGGATCGTCCGCGAGCTCGACTGAGGCGTCGCTCACCACACGTACGGAGTGTCTCGATGCATCGCGTAAGGCAGAGTGACCTTCCCTTCATGGGGAGCTCCCATCATTTCGTCGGCGCCGACAATGGCAACGTCGGAGTGTCCGCGTTTCTTCTCAACGCCGCCCCCGGACGCGGCCCCGGCCCGCACAGGCATCCGTACGACGAGGTCCAGTTCATCCGCGAGGGCCGCGCGCGTTACGTCGTCGATGGGAAGGAGTTCGAGGCAGAAGCAGGCGACATCCTCGTGATCAAGGCGGGCGAGGTGCACAGTTTCCGCGCCATCGGCGATGCGCCGCTCGTGCAGGTGGATGTTCACCTGAGCCCGGAGTTCATCCAGGAAAACCTTCCCGGATAGTGTCTGGCCGAATCACCGGGCGCGTTGCATGTTCGAGTACCCCTGATGCGGATCCCCGATGGCAGATACCGAGAAGTATCCCTACGCGACATTCCTCAACGTCCTGTGTCCGCCGCTGACGCTCGTGGACATTCCGGCAGTCGCCGCCGCAAATACCGAGCGGTGGTACAATCAGACCTTGAGTCGCGTGAACGACTCGGTCGTCCGGCTCGCGGTCATCGAGGGCGAGTACCACTGGCACAAGCACGATGATGAAGACGAGTTCTTTCTCGTCCTCGAAGGGCGCCTGCTGATCGATCTCGAGGGCCGCACGGTCGAGCTTGCGCCACAGCAGGGGTTCGTCGTGCCGAAAGGCATCGTCCACCGCACGCGCGCCCCGGAACGGACCATCATGATCATGGTCGAAGGCGCCGGGATCGTTCCGACGGGCGATGCCTGACTGAGGGGAGGCAATGCGGCGCTCCGAGCGCGGTAGATCCGGCTGATGCCCGACTGGCTCTTCACCGCTCCGATTCTCATCCGGGGAATCGTCATCTGGGGAAGCTCGCGTGCCGGCTGGCGCTCGGGAGCTGGCTCGTCGCCGGCATGGAGGAGCCACTGACCTTCGAGGTAACGCGTGGCGCGGCCGCGTGGGAGGTCGACGCGGTCGACGCGGTCGGCGCAGTCGGCTGGCTTGCGCTCGGCGTTTTCTATCCTCCGGATCGCGCGATTCTCGCGCCGGGACTTCCGCTCGGCCGCCAGCTCGAGGCAATGGGGCGGCGGTTCGGGCATCCGTTGCTGACTCTTCGATCCGCCGGGACCGCATGCTGACCCGAGGCGCGATTCGAGTCGCGCTGCTGTCGCTCGCGCTCCTCTTTCTCGTGTGGGAGGCCTACGGGGCCGCCCAGTGGGTGTCCCATGCCGGCGGTGTCGGTCCTGCGTTGCGGCATTTCTGGACGCTGCTGCACGGCGATTGGATATTGCTCGTCGTGGTCACCGATCTCCTTCTCATCGCAGGGGTCGTGCTCGCAGGACTCTGGATCGACGCAGCTCGAAGGGGTTTTACGCTGCCTCGACGTATGCTCGTTGCCGTGGCGTTCATCGTCTTCGGCTCTCCGGTGCTGCTCTGGTACCTTGCCTCACGAATCGGCGATCCGGCCTCGCGGGGCGCAGCAGCTTCGCCGCCGGGAGACGCCTGAGCGGATGGAATGGCGGCGGCTCGACGTCCGCGGGTCGGATCACTGCGAGCTCGTGCGCACTCCCGAAGGGTGGCAGGTTGCCGGGGTAGCTGAGTATGACGATCCCCGCGGGATGGCGCGGCTGGAATATTCGGTCGACGCGGATACCGCCTGGTGCACCGTGAAGGGCTCCGTTCGCGGCGCCGTCGGAGGCGAGCCGATCAGACTGGAGATCGTCCGGACGGTGGATGGCCGGTGGGCCTTGAATGGCGTTCCGATGCCGGACCTCATCGGGCTCGTGGATCTCGACCTCGGATTCACGCCGGCCACCAATCTCTTTCCCCTCCGCCGCCTGGCTCTCCGGCCGGGCGAGTCCGCGGATGCCGCGGCCGCGTGGCTCGACGAAGAGCACTGGATCCTTGCGCGGCTGTCCCAGCGCTACGAACGGCGCGACACCGATGCGTGGTGGTATGAATCGCCGGAGGCGAATTACGCGGGGCTGCTTCGCGTGAACGCCGAAGGTTTCGTCACGGAGTATCCGGGGCTCTGGTCCCAGCGGCTGGGAGGCAGGGAATGATGCGAAGGCATGATCCCGATACCGTTCCATCGCCCGAAGGGGGTTACTCACACGGCGTCGAGGTGGGCGGTGGCCAGCGCCTGCTGTATATCAGTGGGCAGATTCCGGTAACCCCGGACGGCGCGGTGGCTCCGGATTTCGATGGCCAATGCACCGCTGTGTGGGCCAATGTCCTTGCGGTGCTCGATTCCGCCGGGCTCGGGCCCGAGCATCTCGTGAAGGTGACGACCTACCTGACCGATCGGAGTCAGGCGGATGCGAACGGCCGCATCCGGCGAGCGCACCTTGGCGATGCCCGGCCCGCCCTCACCGTCATCGTCGCACAGACGCTGGAATCGCCCTGGCTGCTCGAAATCGAGGCGATCGCCGCGGCGCCCGTGGAGTGAGCATGAGGCGCTTCCCCCTCGCAGCGCTGTCGCTCCTGCTCGGCCTCGCGGCCGCGTGCGGCTCATCCGTGGCGCGAAGCGAGCCGGCGGGATACGAGCCAAGCGCAATCGACGACGAGGAAGGACTCGCAAGCTGGTATGGCGCAGCCTTCCATGGCCGCACGACGGCAAGCGGGGTTCCCTTCGACATGCACGCGATGGTCGCGGCGCACCCCACGCTTCCCTTTGGTACGCGCGTGCGCGTCCATCGGCTCGCGACTGGCGCGAGCGTGGAAGTCGAGATCGTGGATCGAGGCCCCGCCGCGGGCCCCCGCGCGGCAGGCGTGGTGATCGACCTGTCGGAAGCGGCCGCGCACCGGCTCGGGTTCATTCGTGAGGGGCGCACCCGCGTGCGGGTCGAAGTACTGCAGGACTCGGAGCCGGAGCGCGAGTGATGCGCTTCGAGCTGCGCGCGATGAACCCACCGCTTGCGACCGGGGCCTTGCAGGGGGATTCTTCGCACACGGCAGACCGATGCAGTCCGGACCCCGCACCCGTAAAGGAGCCGCTTGCATGAAGTTCATGCTGCTCATCTACAACGAAGGCGCTCTGCTCGACTCGCTGCCGGACGGCGAGGCCGACGACATGATGCGCAATTGCCTGTCCCATGCCGATGCGCTCAAACGGGATGGAATCCTCGTCGAATCCCAGATGCTGGAGGATGCCGACGCAGCGCGCTCCGTGCGGATCCGGAACGGGCGCATGACGGCCACCGACGGCCCTTTCGCCGAGGCGAAGGAGGTACTGGGCGGCTTCAACCTGATCGAGGCTGCCGACATGGAGGAGGCGGTACGGATTGCCGCCGAATTTCCGTGGGCTCGCACCGGCTGTGTCGAGGTGCGGCCGGTGCGGGAGATCGCGGCGGTCCGTCAGCGGGTGGGTGCGGCATAGCGGCTGCGGCGAGCGTCATTCGGCGACGCACATGAGCGAGTCGACATATGCCGATGCGAAACCGGTGCGGGCCTCGGCTCCCTCGATCGCCGCTGCCGCGGTCTGGCGCCGGACGAGCCGGGGCTCCTCGACCTCGACTCGCAGCCGGATCGCAACCTCCTCCACCTGCGCGGTATCCTCCGGTTCCGTTCCGGCTGCGCATCCCAACCCGACGGCCAGGGCCCAGGCCACGGCGGCGTGTCGCATCGAAGCCTCCTGCGCTCAGGATTCGTGCCTCTGTGGCTTGGAGATGCCCCAGACGGGTCGATGCGCACGGGGCGAATGAGCGACTTTCGGAGCGCCACATGAGCGACGCCGTCACCTTCCGCTCGGCGCGTCGCGAAGACCTGCATGCCGTCATTGCCCTTCTGGCCGATGATCCGCTCGGCGCGACGCGCGAGCGGCTCGAGGATCCGCTTCCGGATGCCTACCTCCGGGCATTTGCGGCCATCGACGCCGACCCGAACCAGGACCTCATCGTCGCCGAGCAAGGGGGCCGCATCGTCGGGGTCCTGCAGCTCACGTTCATTGCGTCGCTCACCTGGCAGGGGAGCGCGCGCGCGCTGATCGAGGGCGTCCGGGTCGCGGCCGAATCGCGCGGGCTTGGCATCGGCGAGGCGCTGGTTCACGAGTCGATCGAGCGGGCGCGACGGCATGGCTGCCGGATCGTGCAGCTCACCACGGATCGCTCGCGCACCGATGCTCACCGCTTCTACGGGCGATTGGGCTTCAAGGCCACGCACGTCGGGATGAAGCTTCACATCGACGACCGCTCCGGCGGTTGAGCCCGAGGTCGACCCATGCCGCATTACCGGGATAGGCGATCCTGACGATCGGCTCGCAAAGAGGCCGTGGCGATCGCCGCTGCCGATCCCCGCATGGTGGCAGGCACATTCAAGGCGAAGGGTCGCACGTGGACGACACCGGCAAGGGCATCGGACTGATTTCGGGACGCTGGAGCGCGCACGCTGAACTGCTCTTCGCTGTCACGCTGCTGCTTGCTGCGTGTCATGCCGACGAGCCTGGGGCCGGTGCTGCGGATCGCCTGACGGACAGCGCAGTTTCCGGGTCGGATCGGGCGGATACGGCAAGCTATCACCTCGTGAGCCCGGTGCCGGGAGCCACGCTCCGCGAGGGTACGCGCTACCTCATCCGGTGGACGGCCGCGCGTCCAGGCCCGGTGAACATCGCCGTGGCTGTCGGCGGCAAGGATCGCGGCCATCTGGCCATGAACCTCGCGCCCGGAATCGATTCACTCTGGTGGGAAGTACCGCGCGGCTTCGTGAGCGGATTCGGACCGCTCCGCTCGGATGCGGTGCGGATCCGGATCGAGGATGCGGCGAGCCCGGCGATCGGGGTCATGAGCGAGCCGTTCACTATCGTCGCCGACACCGCCGCGACCAGCGCGCTTCCGGTGATTCGCGTGCCTCGGCCCGCCGTAATCGCCTTCTGGCGCGTGCCGACATCGGATGCAGAGCTGGAGGCGGACCGAGGACTCGCGAGCGCACTCGACGAGCAGCAGTATCACTGGGCGGGAAGCCGCGAACCGCTCGAGCGTGCCGGATTTCTCGCACTCGACCAGCCCGGGCTCGCCTTCACGATCGAGGAACCGGGGCGCAGGTGGACATTTCGCGCGCATGCTGACAGCGGAGAGATCGGTTACCTGATCGTGCGACCCGGCGGCGGGGCGCGTGCGCTGTACCGGCGGCGTTTTCCGGATGAGATCGTAGCCGCAGCCCGGTCGCTCCGAGCGACGAGAGAGGACACCTCCGCGCCCGTCGCGCGCGGCCGATGACCGGACGATCGCCAAGCAGTTTCACGGCCGTCTCGAAGGCACGAGGGGCCGGCCGCGGTGCGCCGACCCTCGTCGTCTCCGTCGTCCCGGATTCCGGCACTGGCGAGCTCACCGGACGGTCGGGGTCGATCGCGATTACGATTACGGGACGTGAGCACCGGTACGAGTTCCAGTACTCGATCACTCCATGACCAGCAAGCGGAGGTCGCGCATGCTTCGCAGATACCTGCCCCTCGTCATTCTTGCCACGGCGACACCCGCCTGCGC
>DASTUP010000217.1:0-18234 GCA_035759585.1 Gemmatimonadales bacterium
GCTGCCTCGCATCCGGTCGCGCTCGCCCAGTGCGGGCGATTCTTCTCGCACCATCCCGCGGTGCGGCCCGTTCCCGCCCACGATACGGCTGGCGCCGCGCGCCTCGTCGCCCAGGCGGGGGATCCGGCTGCCGCCGCAATCGCGAGCAGGGAGGCAGGCGAAATGCACGGGCTCGTGCCGCTCGCCACCGACATCCAGGACCGCGCCGACAACTGCACGCGCTTCTGGCTGCTCGCGCGCCGGCGGCTTTCGCCGCAGGCAGCGGAGGGCGTCGTCGGGCATCTGGACCGGCACGTCACGCCGGAGCACGGCGTCGCTGCGCTCCGCGGCGCCACGACCGTGCCGCACGATACGATGCCCGCCATGAGGGAGGCGGTCCGCGAGCTCCTCGAATCGCTGCTCGCTCGCAATGGGACGGAAATGGAAGAGGTGGTGAGCGCGGTCTTCAGCGTGACGCCGGACCTGACGAGCGGCTTCCCCGCGCTCGCAGCGCGGGAGGCAGGCTGGACATCGGTACCGCTGCTCTGCACCGCGGAGATCGCGGTGCCGGATGCCCTGCCGCGCTGCATCCGGGTGCTGCTGCACGTGCGGTCGCGCCGCGAGCGGTCACCGGTCCACGTCTACCTGGGCGACGCCCGGTCGCTGCGGCCGGA
This sequence comes from Gemmatimonadales bacterium, assembly GCA_035759585.1. Taxonomy (GTDB): domain Bacteria; phylum Gemmatimonadota; class Gemmatimonadetes; order Gemmatimonadales; family GWC2-71-9; genus CAMLLJ01. Next base: position 654 of record DASTUP010000217.1, read on the forward strand.
CCTTCCGCACCCCTGATGCGGGTCAGCCCCCGGCTGCCTGATCCACGATCCAGGTGAGGTGTCCCGCGGGGCGCACGCGCGCTATGGGAAACTGTTCGGCCGCCGCTGCCGCGTCCGCGCGCACCGCCTGGACGATCCTGCGCTTCGACTCTCCGGCCGCAAGCACCAGCACGCTGCGCGCGCGGTTGATCAGCGGCAGCGTCATCGTGATGCGCTCAGGCACCTCGAGCGTCTCCGCGCCTCGCACGGCCATGACGAGCCTCTCCCGCTCCTCGAGCGCCGGATGTCCGGGAAAGAGCGATGCCGTGTGCCCGTCCCCGCCGACGCCGAGGAGGATGAGGTCGAACGCGTGGTCCGGCACCCGCTCGCGCACCACCGCTTCATAGGCCAGTGCCGCGCGCGTCGGCGTGAGCTCGCCCTGCATGCGGTGCACCTGCCGCGGGGCCACCCCTGCACGCTGCAGCATCGCCTCGTCCGCCAGGCGGAAATTGCTGCGCGGGTCCTCGGGCGGGACGCAGCGCTCGTCGCTCCAGAACCACTCGATCTCGTCCCACGGCAGCGCGCCGCGATACTCGTCCGAAGCGAGCAGCTCGTAGAGCCGTCGCGGCGTCTCCCCGCCCGAGAGCGCTACCGTGCAGCGTCCGGTGCAGAGGACTGCCTCGCGTGCCGAAAGGAGAACGAAGCGCGCCGCTTCGTGGCTCATGGCATCGGCGCTCGCGAGCACCGAGATCTCCGGGCTCACGGGTTGCGCCACGAGAGGCTCACCCCTTCCGTGATCCGATCCGCCGCCGCCGGTCCCCAGCTCCCCGCCTCATACGGATGCAGGCGCGACGGACTCTCGATGAGCGGCGTGAAGAGCCGCCAGGACGCCTCCACTTCCGCGCTGTGCACGAAGAGCGTCTGGTCCCCTTCGAGCACGTCGAGCAGCAGCGTTTCGTACGCATCCGGCAGCGGGCCGAATGCCTCGGCATACTTGAAGTGGAGCGGCTGCCGGGCAAGCTCCAGTGACGCCCCGGGCGTCTTCACGTCGAAATACAGGGTGAACCCTTCGTCCGGCTGCAGCCGGAGCACGAGCGTGTCCGATTTCGGCCGGCATGCCTCGTACCGCTCGAAGAGCGCAACCGGCGGCTCACGGAAGTTGAGGACGATCTCCGTGACACGGCTCGCGAGCCGCTTCCCGGTGCGCAGAAGGAAGGGAACGCCGAGCCATCGCCAGTTGTCGATCTCGAGGCGGATCGCCGCGAACGTGGCGGTGCCCGAATCGTGCGGAACGTCCTTCTCTTCCAGATACCCCGCGACCGCCTTCCCGCCGACCGTTCCCCCGGCGTACTGCCCGCGCACCAGTTCCGCCGGCGCCGGCGGCCGGACGGACTCGAGTACTTTCACCTTTTCGCTCCGGATCGCGGCAGCGTCGAGCCGGCTGGGCGGCTCCATCGCAACGAGCGTGAGCAGCTGCGCGAGGTGGCTCTGCATCATGTCCCGCACGACACCGGCCTGGTCGTAGTACCCGGCCCGCTGCCCGATGCCGAGGTCCTCTGCCACCGTGATCTGGACGCTCTCGACCCGGTCGCGGTTCCAGAGAGACTCGAACATCGCGTTGGCAAATCGGAAGACGAGGAGGTTCTGGACCGTTTCCTTACCGAGATAGTGGTCGATCCGGTAGATCTGGTCCTCGGACCACCCTTCGTGCAGCGACGCATTCAGCGCGCGGGCGCTCGCGAGATCGCGCCCGAACGGCTTCTCGACGACGAGCCGGCTCCAGCCGTTCGAGCGGGCGAGTCCCGCCCCGGCGATCCCGGCGGCCGCATCCGCAAACCCGACCGGGGGCAGCGCCAGGTAGAACACCCGGTTGCCGGACAGGACGTGACGCGATTCGATCTCCCCGATCCGGCGCGCCAGCGCCGCATGGTCCTCGCGCGTGCCTTCGCCGATCTGCTGGTAATAGAGGCGCGAACTGGCCCAGGCATCGGCATCATGGTTCCCGGCCCCGGCCGAGACCGCTTCCGCCGCGATGCCGCGGAAAGCCGCGTCGTCGATATCGGACGTGCGCGTGACACCGAGAATGTAGACGTTGGAGGCGACGCCATCCGCATGGAGCTTGAACAGCGCAGGGAGGATCTTCCTGCGCGCCAGGTCTCCGGTGGCGCCGAACAGACAGAAGAGCGTGGGAGCGATTTCCGCGCTCACTTCGCCTTCCGCACGGCGTGCCCGCCGAACTGGTTGCGCATGGCCGCGAGCAGCCGGTCGGCGTAGGCCTCTTCGCTCCGCGACCTGAGCCGCGCAATCAGCGCCAGCGTAATGACCGGCGCCGGGACGTCGAGATCCACCGCTTCCGCCACGGTCCAGCGCCCTTCGCCTGAATCCGAGACCCACGGCGCTATCCCTTCCATGCCCGGGTTCTCCTCGAGCGCGGCCGTCGTGAGATCGAGCAGCCACGACCGCACCACGCTGCCGTGCTGCCAGATCCGGCCGACATTCGCGAGGTCGAGGGCGAACTCCTTTTTCCGGTGGAGGATCTCGAACCCTTCGGCGTACGCCTGCATCATGCCGTATTCGATGCCGTTGTGCACCATCTTGACGAAGTGGCCCGCGCCGGGCGGTCCCACCCGGCCCCATCCGCGACCGGGTCCGGGCGCGAGCGTGCTGAAGATCGGCTCCAGCCGCTTCACCGCGGCTTCCGTCCCGCCGATCATGAGGCTGTAGCCCTCGGTTCGCCCCCAGATCCCGCCGCTCGTTCCGGAATCGACGAAATCGATGCCCTTTCCCGCCAGCATCTCCGCGCGGCGCACCGAGTCCTTGTAGAAGCTGTTCCCGCCGTCGATGACCGTATCGCCACGGGCGAGGAGCTTCGAGAGCGCGAGGATCGTCGACTCGGTGGGATCGCCGGCGGGGACCATGACCCAGACCGCGCGGGGCGCCTCGAGCGCGCCGACCAGCTCCTCGAGCGACCGTGTTCCGGTGGCACCGGCCGCGGCGGCCTCCGCGAGTGCGTCCGCGCTCCGGTCATACGCGACGATGGCATGGCCGCCGGCCTGAAGCCGGGCGGCCATGTTCGCGCCCATCCTGCCGAGGCCCACGATTCCGAGTTTCATCGGGCAGCGAGGTCGCGTGCGGCCTGCTGGATCCGCTCGGCGTATGCGGCGCCGCTCTCTCCCCGGTTGCGCTCGGGCACGACGAGACCGCGATGTGCCGGGTCGGACGAGAGCGGCGAATCCACGAACGAGTCCGCGCCGCGCGCTGCAGCGGCGCCTTCGAATGCTTCGACCGCCGCCTGGAGCGCGGCGAGCTCTTCGTCGGATTCGCGCCCCGTGAGCTCGATGCCCCTCCGCCTCAGGATGTCCGCGGAATGCTCGGCCGCGCGGCGCTGCTCCTCGTCGCGGTGCGGATTGAGCGCATGATCGATGTCCTCGCGATTGCCCTTGCCTGTCATGGCCGATCTCCTCGATCTATGAGTTGCATGCCGGGGCTGCCGGCATTCAGGTCTTCTGTGCGAGCGGTACTTCCGCATCCAGCACCTCGCGCACTCGGCGGAGGAGCTGCTCGGGCGCCCAGGGCTTCTGGATGAACGGCGCGCCCTGGCGCATCAATCCCCGCCGCACCACTTCGTCGTCGGTGAACCCGGAGGTATAGAGGATCTTCATCTCGGGGCGCCCGGGACGGAGCTCGCGCGCCAGTTCTTCGCCGCCCATGCCCGGCATGACGATGTCGGTGAGGAGCAGGTGCACCGGGCCCTTGATCCTCCGCAGGAGGCTCAGCGCCGCGCTCGCATCCACCGCCTGGTGGCAATCGTATCCCGCGGCGCCGAGCGTCCGCCACGCGAGCATGCGCACGGTGTCCTCGTCCTCCACGACGACGATCGTTTCCGATCCCCCCTCGACGGCGCGCAGCTCGGGCGCCGGGGTCTCGATGACCACGTCGTCGTCGAGCACGGAGGGCAGATACACCGTGAAGGAGGAGCCGTAGCTTGGCTCGCTGTACGCCCAGATGAAGCCGCCCGCCTGCTTGACCGTGCCGTACACCGTGGCGAGGCCGAGCCCGGTGCCTTCGCCGATGTCCTTCGTGGTGAAGAACGGCTCGAAGATCCGGCTCAGGGTCCCCGGGTCCATGCCGTGACCCGTATCCGTCATCACCATCCTGACATACGGTCCGGGAATGATCTCGGTGCCGGGATGGCGCGAGGCGTCCTCGGGGCCGAGCACCACGTTCTCTGTGGTGATGGTCAGCCGTCCGCCGGTGGGCATCGCATCGCGCGCGTTGAGCGCGAGATTGAGCACCACCTGCTCGAGCCGGCCACGGTCGGCGAACACGGTCGGCTCGGCGGCCGTGAGGCGCGTCTCGACCGCGATGCTCTCGCCGAGCGCGGGGCGGAGCACGCGCTCGGTATCGCGCACGACCTCATTGAGGTCGAGGGGCTGCGGGCGGATCAGCTCGCGACGCGCAAAGGCGAGGAGCGACCGCGTGAGCGCGGCCGACCGGTCCGCCGCCTTCCGGATTTCCGCCACGTCGGCGCGCCGGTTCTCGTCGTCCGCCGCCAGGCTCTGCTCGAGGAACATGCTGTAGCCGACGATCGTCGTGAGCATGTTGTTGAGGTCGTGCGCGATTCCGCCCGCGAGCCGCCCGACCGCCTCGATGCGCTGCGCCTGGGCGAGCTTTTCCTCGGCGCGCCGTCGCTCGGTGAAGTCGGCGATGGTACCCAGCATCCGGTACCCCTGCCCTCGCTGGTCCCGCGCGACGACTCCGCGGTCGGTCACGACCGCATAACTCCCGTCGGCGCGGCAGAACCGGTACTCCTCGGTCCAGAACTCGGCGCCGCTTTCGATGGCGTTCCGGAGGCCCGTCACGACGCGGTTGCGGTCGTCGGGATGCACCCGCTCGTGCCACCACGTGACGTCCGATGGAACTTCGTCGAGGCGGTAGCCGAAGAGGTGCTCGATCCCTTCGTTCCAGTCGATCTGGTCGCTGATGAGGTTCCAGTCCCAGATCGCCTCGCGGGACGCGCGCGCCACCAGGCGATAGCGCGTCTCGCTCCGCCGGAGCGCTTCCTCGGTTTCCTTCCATGCAGTCTGGTCCCGCATGACCTTGGTGAAACCGATGTGCGTGCCGTTTCCGTCGTGCAGGGCGGTGGTGGTTCCGGCCGCGAAGAAGTGGGTGCCGTCCTTCCGCCGCATCCACCGGTCGTTCGAGGCGACGCCGTGCGTCACGGCGGTTTCCAGCTCGCGCGACGGCACCCCGGCGGCACGATCGCGCTCGGTGAAGATGAGCCCCACGTCGCTCCCGAGGAACTCGCCCTCGTCGTAGCCGAGGACCCGGCCGACACCTTCGTTCCAGCTCTGGGGGCGCCCCTCGCGGTCGATCTGGAAGATCGCGTAGTCCTTCACCTGCTCCACCAGCGTGCGATACTGGGTTTCCGAGTGTGCCCGGGCGCTTTCCGCACGCATGCGCTCCGCCAGCGCCCCTTGGGCCCGCTCGGCTTCGGCCTCGGCACGCGCACGCTCCCGCTCGAGCTCGGCGGTGCGCTCGCGGATGCGCTCGTCGAGGTTCTCGCGCTGCGTTTCGAAGGCGGCCTCGACGCGCGCGCGCTCGTTGACGTAGCGGAGCAGGGCGAGCCCGAGCGCGCCGTGGATCGCGAGCCCGATGAGCGACAGCGCCGTCACCGCCAGCACCACGTCGAGCGAGCGCGCCGAGGCCTGCCGCCCCTCCGCCTCGGCGATCGCGGCACGCTCTGAGGTGGCAGCCGCGATCATCCCCCGCAGCCGGTCGATTGCCGAGCGATCGTCCCAGCGGGCCGCCGCGTCCCTCGCGGCGCCGGGCCTCCCGCTCCGGTAGAGTCCCACGCTCGAATCCATCGCGGCAAGCTCCTGCCCGACGAGCGAATCGATCCCTGCCGTCTCGATCCCGAAGCCGCTCATGCGGCCAGTGTGCGCCCGGAGCAACATCCGCGTGCGCTCGAGGTTCTGCAGGTCCGCAGCTTCGCCAGCGAGGAGAAAGGCACGGTGGCTCGCGCGCGCTTCCTGCAGCGTCGAGAGCGTGCGCTCGAGCTCGGTGAGCAGCGCATGCGATGCCTCGGCGCTGCGTCCTGCGACACTGGCCTGCTGGGTTCGGCGATAGGAGTAGACGACGAGCGTGATGAAGACCACGAACGTGATCAGGAAGGCGAGGCCGAGGCGTTCGCGGATCGTCGATCTCACGGCTGGCCTGCCGGTACGGAAGGGACCATGCACGGAAAGTGGTCGGGACGCGGGGGGATGTCGAGAGTCTCGGCCAAGTCGACATATTCCACGCCGTTTCAACGATCGTCCCTGCTGGAGCGTAACCAGAGGATGATCCGGAAATTCGAGCCGCCATTCAGGAGTGCAATGCCCACAGCAACCTGCGCCACGCCTGCGTCGCCCCGCCTGCTTTCTCGCCATTTCGTGCTGCTGGCCGTCGGCCTGGCTGCCGCATGCGGAGAAGACGCCGCGCCTCAGGCGCAGGCCGGGGCGCCGGGCGGCCCGGAGCGTCCGATTCCAGTCGAAATCGCGGTCGCGGAGCTCGGGACGGCGGCCCGGACCGTGACCGCCACGGGCACCATCGAGCCGATCCGGACGGTCACCATCAACAGCCAGCTGGCGGGTGCGGTGCGCCAGGTGGCCGTCGAAGAAGGCATTGCGGTGCGGCAGGGCACCCTGCTCGCCCGGATCGACAGTCGTGAGCTCGAGGCGCAGCTCGCAAGCGCGGAGGCCAACCTGCAGGCGGCCGAGCGCGCCGCGGAGCGGGCGGAGCGGCTGCGGAGCGAGGAGATCATCACCGTCGCCGAGTACGAGCGGGACATCGCGGCGCATGCCGCCGCCCGGGCCACGCGGGACCAGCTCCGCACACGTGTCGGCCATGCGACGGTCCGGTCGCCGATCGCCGGCGTCGTTCTCAGCAAGAGTGTCGAGATGGGAGACATCGTCGGCACCCAGACCCAGCTCTTCACGATCGGAGACGTATCCTCGCTCGTGGCCCGCCTGCCGATCTCGGAGCTCGATGTCACGGCGCTGGATGAGGGGGACGAAGTCTCCCTGACCCTCGACGCCCTCCCCGGACGGACCCTTCCGGGCAGGATCCGCCGCATCTTTCCGTCGGGAGACCCGACCACCCGGCTCGTGCCGGTCGAAGTCGTGCTGACCGGGGCCGCCGCGCGGGAAGCGCGCCCCGGCTTCCTTGCCCGCGTGCGCTTCCAGCTCGATCCGCGAAGCGGGGTCCTCATGGTGCCGGCCGGCGCACTGGTGGACGACGCGGGCGGAAGTGCGGCCTTCCTCATCGGCCAGGGCCGGGCGCGCCGCCGGCCGGTCGAGCGCGGCGAGATCTACCAGGGCAGGGTCGAGATCACGCAGGGTCTCGCAGTGGGAGACACGGTCGCCGTCGCCGGCGTCACCACGCTGCGGGACGGCGCGCAGGTGCGCATCGTCGATGCACCGTCGCTCGTCGGGCCCGAGGCCGGCCAGACGTCCGCGGGCGGACGCGCGGCACCGGCAGCGACGGCAGGAGATTCACGATGAGCCAGATTCACGGGCCGGAAGGACCCCGCCGCGAGGGGGGAATCGCGAGCTGGGCCATCCGGCGGCCGATCGGCACCGTCATGCTCACCGCCGTCATTCTCGTCCTCGGTACGGTATTCGTCGGCCAGCTGCCCCTCGACCTCCTTCCACGCATCGTCTATCCGCAGGTCCGCGTCGGCGTCAACAATCCGGGCGTCGAGCCCGGCGTGCTCGAGGAAACGGTGGCCAAGCCGCTCGAGGCGGCCCTGGCCACGACCGAGAACCTCACCAGGCTGGAGACCGAGATTCAGGAGGGACGCGTCGGCGTCAATCTCGATTTCCGGTATGGAACCGACATCGACTTTGCCCTGCAGGACGCCTCGACCGCGCTCAACCGCGCGCGCTCGCAGCTCCCGGAAGAGATCGAGCCGCCGACGATCCGGAAATCGGATCCGTCGCAGATCCCGGTGTACGAAGTCGCCTTCTCCTCGGACGTGCGGGACCTCGTCTCGCTCCGGACCTGGGTCGAGGACCGGCTGCGCCCGCAGCTGCTCACGGTGGAAGGCGTCGGCTCGGTGGACGTCTCGGGCGGTCTCATCCGCGAGATCGAAGTGGTGCTCGACCAGGAACGGATGCAGTCCTACGGCATCACGGTCTCGCAGGTCATCGATGCGCTGCGTGCCGCAAACCAGGATGTCGCCGCCGGGCGCGTAGGCTCGGTCGAGCGCGAGCTGGTCGGCAAGACCGAAGGCAAGTTCCGGTCGGTCGAGGACATCCGCGCCGTGCTGCTCGATGTGGGAGGCGGCCGGCGCGTGCCGCTCGCCGAGATCGCCTCGATCGCGGATACGCACCAGGAACAGCGCCTCTGGGCGCGCCTCAACGGCGTGCCGGCGGTGAAGGTCTCGCTCCGGAAGCAGCCGGACGCGAACACCGTCACGGTCGCGGAGGGCATCAACGACAAGCTCGAGTCGCTCCGGGCGACGAACTACGTGCCCGCCGACCTCCAGTACCGCGTCATCCAGAACCAGGCCGACTTCATCCGCAACTCGGTGAATTCGGTGCGCGATGCGGCCCTCTTCGGCGCGCTCCTCGCCATGATCGTCGTGCTGCTCTTCCTGCAGTCGCTGCGCAAGACGTTCATCATCGGGATCGCGATCCCGCTCGCCGTCCTCGCGACCTTCGTGCTGATGGGCCTCGCCGACCTCACGCTGAACATCATGTCGCTGGGCGGGCTCGCGCTCGGGGTCGGGCTCCTGCTCGACAACTCGATCGTGATGCTCGAGAACATCTTCCGGAAGCGGGAGGACGACACGCCGGATCCGGTCGAGGCGGCACATGCCGGCGCGGCCGAAGTCTCGAGCGCCGTCGTGGCGTCCACGACGACGAACCTCGCCGCGGTGCTGCCGTTCCTCCTCGTGAGCGGCCTCGCGGCGCTGCTCTTCACCGAGCTCGTGCTCACGGTCTCGTTCGCCATCGCCGTTTCGCTCGGCGTCGCGCTCACGCTCGTGCCGATGCTCGCCGCCCAGCTCGGCAAGGTCGCGCGCACGAGCGGCCTCGACCGCTTCCGGCCGCTCGTGGCGTTCGATCATGGCGTGAGCCGACTCCGCGACGGCTACCGGAACCTCGCGCGCCGCACGCTCCGCCACCGGTGGAAGGTGCTCGGCGCGTCGCTCGCGGCGCTCGCCGGCGCGCTCTTTCTCACCCGCGGGCTGCCGACCGAATTCCTTCCGCAGGTGGATGACGGCGGCGTCGGCGTGTTCATCTCCCTGCCGCCGGGCGGCACGCCGGAACAGACCAACGCCATCGCGCGCGAGCTCGAGGCCATGGTCGGCGAGATGCCGCACGTCGAGAACGTCTTCGTGACGGCGGGCGGCTTCCTCTTCGGCGGGGCGACGGCCGCGCGATCCGGGCGCGGGTCGATGGACATCCGGCTCTCGCCCGTCTCCGAGCGGGAGATGAGCGCCGATGAGTGGGTCCAGGGCCTGCAGCAGCGGATCGACGAGCGGGGATTTGCGGGAGCGCGCGTCTTCGTGCGGCCGCCACGCATCCGCGGACTCCGGACCTCCACGTCCGGCTCGGACGTCGCGCTCAACATCCAGGGAGACGATCTGGGCGAGCTGCAGCGGATCGGCGCCATCGTCATGTCGCGGCTCACCGGCGTGCCCGGCCTCGAGAACCTCGAGGCCTCCACCGAGGAGGCCAGCCCGCAGCTCTCGGTGGCGCTCGACCGCGAGCGCGCCGGCTATCTCGGCCTCAGCGTGGCGGACGTCGGCCAGACGCTGCGCACCGCGCTCGACGGCACGATCGCCACGCGCTATACCGAGGGCAACCGCGAATACGACGTGCGCGTCATGCTCCCGCGCAACCGGTTCACCAGCCCGGAAGACCTGGGCGCCGTGGCGCTCTTCGCCGGACCGGGCGGCGGCGCGCCCGTCTACCTGCGCGATGTCGCGACGGTCGCCACGAGCCTCGGCCCCACGGACATCCGCCGCGAGAACCAGAACCGCGTCCTGCGCCTTACCGGGGATATCGTCGCCGAAGTGGCGCCTGTGGGAGAAGTCAACGACTCGATCCGGGCGCGGCTCGCGGGCCTCGATCTTCCCGAAGGTTACGGCATCATCATGGGCGGAGAGGAGGAGGCGATCCGCGAGAACAACCGCCAGCTCACGCTGGTCGTCCTGCTCGCGATCTTCCTCGTCTTCGTCGTGCTGGCCATCCAGTACGAGAGCCTGATCGACCCGTTCGTCATCATCCTGGCCATCCCGCTCTCGCTCATCGGCGTCGGCATCGCGCTCTGGGCCACCGGCACGCCGCTCAGCGCACCGGTGCTGCTCGGCGTCATCCTGCTGGCGGGCATCGTGGTGAACAACTCGATCCTGCTCGTGGAGTACATCGAGGAATACCGGGGCCGGGGCGCCGGCATGGAGGAAGCGGTGATCGACGCCGGCGCGGTCCGCCTCCGGCCGATCCTCATGACGACCCTCACGACCTTCTTCGGCACGCTGCCCCTCGCGCTCGGGATCGGCGAGGGCACCGAGCTGATGCAGCCGCTCGCCATCGCGGTGGTCGGTGGCGTCGCCGTGTCCACGCTGCTCACGCTCTTCGTCGTGCCGAGCGCCTATGTGCTGATGCGCACGGGCGGGGACCGGCTGGGCGCCTGGCTCACGCGCTCCCGGCCACGCAGCTCGGCGTCGCCCACGCCGGCGGAGGCCGCAACATCCGCGGAGTGAGCGGACGGAGTGCCGGACTCCTGCTCGGGCCGGCACTCTTTGCCGCGGTATTGCTGCTTCCCGTACCAGCGGGCATGCCCGCTGCAGCGTGGCGGACCACGGCACTCGCGCTGCTGCTCGCCGTCTGGTGGATGACCGAAGCACTGCCGCTCGGCGCGACCTCCCTCCTTCCCCTCGTACTGTCGCCGCTCCTCGGCATCGCGTCCATCGAAGCCGCGGCATCGCCGTACGCGCACCCGACCGTCTTCCTCTTTCTTGGCGGATTCCTCATCGCGCTCGCGGTGGAGCGCTGCGGCCTCCACCGGCGCGCGGCGCTCACGATCCTGGCGGGGGTCGGAAGCCGGCCGGGGAATCTCGTCGCCGGGTTCATGATCGCGACGGCGTTCCTGAGCATGTGGATCAGCAACACCGCAGCGACGCTGATGATGCTGCCGATGGCGATGTCGGTCGTCGCGCTCGAGGAACCTGGCACCGGGGAGGCAGGGTCACCTTTCGGCACCGCCCTGCTCCTGGGCGTGGCGTACGCGGCGAGCCTCGGCGGGCTGGGCACGCTCATCGGAACGCCTCCGAATGCGCTGCTCGCGGCGTACATGGCCGAGCGGTTCGGATTCGAGATCGGATTCGGCAGGTGGATGCTGATCGGCGTGCCGCTGGTCGTCGTGTCCGTGCCGCTCGCGTGGCTGATCCTCACGAAGCTCGTCTGCCGGATCGGCGAAGTCCGGCTCGCCGGAGCGGGAGCCGAGCTCGATACCGCTCGAGCGGCGCTTGGCCCGATGACGCGCGCGGAGTGGCTCGTCGGCGGGATCACGCTGGCCACGGCAGTCGCGTGGATGTTCCGGCCGCTCATTGCACGCGCGGCGCCGGCGGTGACCGATACCACGATTGCCATCGCGGGCGCACTCCTGCTCTTCGCGATTCCCGTGAGCTGGCGCCGCCGCGAGTTCCCGCTCGGCGGGAACGAGATCGACCGGCTTCCCTGGTCGGTGCTGCTGCTCTTCGGAGGGGGACTGTCGCTGGCGGGGACGATTCAGTCGTCGGGACTGGCCGCGTGGCTCGGGACCGCGCTCGAGCAGCTCGGCAACCTTCCCCTGCCGCTCCTCGTCCTCGGGGTCGTCGCGTCGGTCGTCTTCGTTTCGGAGCTCGCGAGCAATACGGCTGCCGCCGCGACATTCCTGCCGATCGCGGGAGCGCTGGCGGTGGGGCTCGGCGAGAGCCCGGTCCTGCTCGTGATCCCGGCCGCGCTCGCCGCGTCGTGCGGCTTCATGCTGCCGGTCGCGACACCGCCGAATGCGATTGTCTACGCCACCGGCCGCATCCCGATGCAGCGCATGGTGCGCGCCGGCCTGCTGCTCAACCTCGCGATGATCGCGATCCTGACCCTGGCCGCTTTCGTGCTGGTGCCGTCGGTCCTCGGGAGCGCGCCTGGTCCCGCCGCACCGTAAGGCGCTTGCCCTTGATCGTGGTCGCGCGCAGCGCGCTGATCACCTGCTCGGCCACTTCCTCCGGCAGCTCCACGAGCGAGAAGGTATCGGCGATCTCGATCGCTCCGATCCCGCGCGCGTCGATCCCGGATTCATTCGCGATCGCTCCGACGAGGTCCGCCGGCCGCATGTTCGCCTTTCGACCTGCCCCGACGTAGATCCGCACCATTCCGGGTCCCATCTCGCGCGGCGCCCTGGCGCTCTGAGCTGATCGGCCCTCGGGCTTCGGCTTACCGCGACCGCGAGCGCCATCGCCGGCCGCGACCGACGGGATCTCGTCATCGGAATCACCGCCATCGGCACCGGCGCTTTCGGCATGAACCAGCTTGACCGCTGCCGCCGCCACGTCGAGCACATCGAACTCCCCCGCCAGCCCCTCGACCACGGAGCGATAGCCGTCCAGCTCCCCGGCGAGGATCGCCTCGCGCAGCGATGCGCGCGTGATCTCGAGCCGGCGCGCGCGCACATCGAGCACCGTCGGCACCGTGGCGATCTGGAGCTTCTGCCGCGTGAGCTGCTCGATGTTGCGGAGGAGGCGATGCTCGCGCGGCTCCGCGAGCGTGATCGCGACGCCCTCGCGCCCGGCACGCCCCGTCCGGCCGATCCGGTGCACGTACGCCGCGGGCGAAGCCGGCACGTCGAAATTGACGACGTGCGTGAGCTGCTCGATATCGAGTCCCCGCGCCGCCACATCGGTGGCGATGAGCAGGTCGATCGCCCCGCCCCGCGTTCGCTTCATCACCCGGTCCCGCTGCTCCTGCGTCATCCCGCCATGCAGCGCCTCCGCGCGGTAGCCCCGAGCCGCCAGCGTCTCGGCGAGCATGTCCACCTCGGTGCGCGTGCGACAGAAGATCACCGCAAGGCCCGGAGACTCGAGGTCCAGCACCCGCCCGAGCGCCGGGACCTTCTGCGCCCGCGATACGATGTACGCGGTCTGCCGGACGCGCGGCACCTCCCCCTGGACGGCTTTCTCCCGTGCGATCTGTACGCGCACCGGCTGCTTCAGGTGGCGCTCGGCGATCGCGGCGATCCGCGGAGGCATCGTCGCCGAAAACAGCGCCGTCTGGCGTTCGGTCGGGGCCGACTCGAGGATCTGCTCGATCTCTTCCGCGAACCCCATGTCGAGCATCTCGTCCGCTTCGTCGAGCACGACGGCGGTGAGATCGGCGAAGTCGAGCGTTCCCCGGCGCAAGTGATCGAGCGCGCGCCCCGGCGTGGCGACCACGACATGCGCGCCCCGCCGGAGCGCCCTGATCTGCTGGTCGAAGGCCTGGCCCCCATAGATCGGCACGACCCGCGCCGAGCGCGCCCGGCCGTACTTGTGAAACGCCTCGGCCACCTGCATCGCGAGCTCGCGGGTCGGCACCAGCACGAGGATGAATGGGCGGCCCGCTCGCGGCTCCTCTCCCGCCAGGCCTTCGACCAGCGGCAGCGCGAACGCAGCCGTCTTGCCGGTGCCCGTCGCCGCCTGGCCGAGGAGATCCCGGCCGGCGAGGAGCGGGGGGATCGCCTCGCGCTGGATGGGGGTCGGCTCTTCGTAGCCGAGCTGGGTCAGGGATTCGATGAGCGCGGTGCCGAGTCCGAGCTCGGCGAAGGGAGAAGTCATGCGCGAAGTATATTCGGGGCGTGACCGCTTACCGTGACGGAGACCACGCTCGCGCCCGACCGGATGCTCCCGCCGCGCCCGCAGAGACCACCCTGCGATCCTTCCGGCGGGCATTGCTCCTGCTGCTCGTCATCGGCCTCATCGGCACCGCGCTCGAGCTGGTCCTCATGGAGCACCTGGAGGACTGGTGGCAGCGGATCCCGCTCGTGCTCATCGGCGCGGCGCTCGGCGTCCTGCTCTGGCACGCCGTCGCGCGGACCAGGGCGAGCGTCTACGCGCTCCGCATCCTGATGGCGATCTTCGTTGCCAGCGCGGCCGCCGGGATGGTCCTGCACGCGAAGGGGAACCGCGAGTTTGCCCTGGAGACGAAGCCGGGCATCGCCGGGCAGGAGATCGTCGCGGAAATGCTGACGGGGGCGTTTCCTGCGCTCGCCCCCGGCACCATGGCTCTGCTCGGGCTGATCGGCCTGCTCTTTACCTGGCGCCACCCCGCGCTGGCGTCCGGCGAATGAACTCGTCGAGATCCTCGGCGAACCGCTCCGGCCGCTCCCAGTGGACGGCGTGGCCGGTATCTTCGTAGTCGATCCTCTCCGCATCCGGCAGCTGCTGCGCGAGCTCGTCGCGGTTTTCCTTCGAGAAGACCGAATCGTGCTCACCCCAGACGAGCAGGGTCGGTATCCGCTTCGTGGCCAGCCCTTCCGCCTCCGCCGTCCCGATCATGCCCGCCAGCAGCGATTTCCAGACCCGTGCCGAGAGGCGCGTGCTCTCGCCGATCACCGAGTCGAGGAAGGCCGGCGGCACGGGATGGTGAATGGTGCTCACCTGGAACTCGCGGATGAACTCGAGCGAGACGGGGTCGGTGAGGGCATTCACTGCTTCGACGAAGCCGTCACGGCCATTCATCCGTCCGAGCGCGGTGCCGGATCCGACCAGCACCAGCCGCTCGATGCGCTCCGGCGCGATCAACCCCATCTGCTGGGCGACGAGACTCCCCATCGAATGGCCGACGACGGTTGCCTGCCGGATCTTGAGCTCGTTCATCAGCGCCACGACGTCTTCGGCGAGCGTCCGAAGCCCGTAGCCGGACTCCGGCTGATCCGACGCCCCGTGTCCGCGCTGATCGACGGCGATGAGGCGATAGCGCGACTCGAGCAGCGGCAGGATCGGGCTGAACGAGTACCAGGAATCGCTGTACCCGTGCAGCATGATGACCGGCGGGGCCGCGGGGTTCCCCGCCTCGGCATAGCGGAGGCGGACGCCGGACGCGAGCTCGGCGTGCCCGAAGCGGACGGGCGCGCCGCCTCCGATCGTGTCCAGCGCCGCGGCGGCGGATAGCCCGACGGCGGCAAGCGCCAGGGCAGGAAATCTGATTGTGGTTCTCATGGATCCTCCGTGTCCGGGTGATGCGAGCGGTCAGAAGTCCATGCGCAATCCGCCGGAGATGGGCGACAAAAAACCCCGCCGGAGTCCGTGAGGACTCCGGCGGGGTGGGTTGGCATCGAGCTCGAGGCGAGCGCCTCGCTCGAATCGATTGCTAGGCTCGGTGAGCCAGGCGATCGCTTGCCCTGTTCGAGCTCGGGATGCAACTCTCACTAGACAATGGATCACCTCCTTGGTTTCCGGTGGAACATTGGGCGGAACGTGTGCGCTCAATATCGCAAATTCGGGCCCGGATTGGTAGGGGTGATCACTCCCCCGGGGCGTGCTCGAGGACGCGCCGGTCGAATGCCCTCGGCGGTCCGAGTCGCCCCCCGCCGAGGGTGTAGAGATAGGCCGCGATATCGCGCGCGTCATCGCGCGAAACGCCGAGATTTGGCATCACCGTTCCCGGCTCCACGACCTCGGGGCTTCGGATCCAGAGCACGAGATTGTCCGGCGCATTGACCAGTGCACCGGCGATATAGGACCGGCGACCGAAGTCGTGGAGCGGCGGACCGACTTCCCCCCGCGCGCCGGGCACGCCCGGAATCACGTGGCAACTCCCACAGCCGTACTCCCGGATGGCCAGCGCCCCGCGATCCGGGTCGCCGCCGGTGGCGGCAGCCGCAGTCTCCTTCGCCTCTCCGCCGGCGCACGCCAGGCTCAGCGCCAGAGCGAGGAGCAGCCCCATCTCGCCCCGAACGCCGCTCACGGAATCACTCCGCCCTGCGAGCACATCGGAGCCACGACCGCTGCCGCGCCCTGCAGGACGATCGAAAGCGCCGAGCCGAGTCCGAGCACGATACCCGACGTCATGGCAAATCCCCGCCAGCTTCCCGGCTCGTTCAGCGCCATGTCGAGTCGCCTCGGTGCGCGGCTCCGGCGCCATCCGCGGTAGCCTACGACGGCGGACGCCAGGGCCAGGAGCGCAAGTGCCACCGTCGCGACGATGAGCACGGCACCCATCCCCTGCCATCCAGTGGTGCACGCGAGCGCCACGAGCGCGTAGCTCCCCATGAAATGCAGCGCCCACGCGGCAGGGCCCGCGCCCGCGGCGAAGGCCGCGGCGCCAAGTCCCCTTCGATCGGTCGAGATGAGCCGCCGTCGCATCACCAGACCCTCGGCATGAGATAGAGCGTCGCGAAGGCGACGATGGCGCTGGCCGCGGAGAACCAGCTCACGAGCGACGTATTGTGGATCACGGCGTGGCCACGCGGGTCCCGCGGCCGCCGCCACGCCCAGAGCAGTGCCACGATGAGCATCACCGCCTGGATGACGATCACGAGCCACTGAAATCCTTCGACCCCGAGATGCGCCGAGGCATAGCCGCTCGCAGCCGGATCGAGCTCGCTCCGGAGGAAGCCGGTCACCGACAGTGCCACGGACGCGGCAGCGAGGAAAAACGCGAACAGCACTGGCAGGCCCACCGCCCCCCCGTTCTGCACGCGCCGGGCGGCGGAGCGCATCAGGAGGGCGACGACGAGCAGGGCCACGGTTGCGAAGGCGGGATAGAGGAGCGTCGGGGGCGAATCAGGCGGCCAGTTCCTCGAGGGGCCCTCGGCGAGATAGAAATAGCTGGCGACGAACGACGTGAGCGCCGTGGCCAGCACGAGGAGGAAGACCGCGGTGCCCCAGTAGCCGTTCGCTTCAGGGCCCGAGATGGCGAGCGGCAGGTCATCCGGGCCGCGCGCCTCGTCGTCCTCGATCGCCGCCCCTTCCGATTTTCCGGGCCGGAACCAGATCACGAGCGCCACGGCGATGATCAGGAGACCGATGCCGATCGCGATCAGGTGGTCGACGATGAGCGCAGCGAAGAGCACGAGGAATCCCACCGACATCGTGAACGGGGCCCACGACGGTCCCGGCACATGCACCACGGCGATCGGGTGCGCGTCCATCACCGTCACCGCGAGCGCGCCGCGCCAGCGCGTCGGCCAGTGGTGCAGCTCGTCCACGCTGCGCTCCGCGTCCGGATCTGCCGGATCGGTCTCCTCCGGATGCAGCGTCTCCATCTGCCAGGACGCGTCCCACAGCGGGTGGCGGTCCACCACGACGGGAAGCCGGCCGAACTGCGCCTGCGGAGGGGGTGAGGAGACGGACCACTCGAGCGTATCGGCCAGCCAGGGATTCCCGCCGGCCGGGCGGCCGCGCCTGAGGCTCCAGAGGAGGTTGATTGCCGAGAGAACGATGCCCGTCGCGAGGATCAGGGCGCCGACGGTGGACGCGAGGTTGTATCCCTCGAGGCCGAGTCCCTCGGGGTAGGTGTAGACGCGCCGCGGCATGCCGAGCCATCCCGAGATGTGCATCGGGAAGAACGTGAGATTGAACCCGACGAACATCAGC
>DASTUP010000218.1:0-5148 GCA_035759585.1 Gemmatimonadales bacterium
GGTGGCTGGCATTGCCCGCGTTCTTCTTCGCCGCATGCAGCTCCGACCCGTCGGGGCCCGGACGCACGCCCGAGGCCCCCGACGACCTCACGAGCACCACGCTCGACGGCGCCGTCGCCCTCACCTGGTCCGACAATCCCTTCCAGTCCGATCCCGACATCTTCGAGGCGTATGCCGTGCACAGCGCGAGCTACGATCTCGATGCCGATCAATGCGGCACCTGGCGTCTCGAAGGTACGACCGTGGCGCCCGAGTTCGTGGTCGGCGCGCTCACGAACGGCGTGCCGCGCTGCTTCTACGTGAGCGCCGTGAGCATCGACGGCCTCGAGAGTGACGGGTCGCCGGTGACGCACGATACGCCGCGGCCGGATGCGCGAAACATTGCGCTCTTCGCGCGGCAGGATCAGGATGCGGGCTCGGGCTTCCGTTTCTGGGAAGATCTGAATGGCGATGGGAACGTGCAGCGCGGCGAGCTCGGCCGCGTCGTGGCCGGCGGCTCCCCGGCCGCGGATTTCACCGTCGAGCGGGACCTGAGCGGTGCGCTCTTCCTCACGCCCGCCGTGGCCGGCGTTCAGGTGGCGCTCTTCGGCAACGCGCCGGTCGAGGATCTCACCAGCATCACGGTTGCGCCGGACGCGGGTTACGACCCGGCCGGGATCGAGGCGCTGCCGGGGTGGGGCTACGTGTTCGAGATCGACGATGGCGGCGCGTTCTTCTCCTACGGCGCGGTGCGCGTGACGCACGTCGGGCAGAACCTGCTCATTCTCGACTGGGCCTACCAGACCGATCCGGGAAATCCCGAGCTGAAGGTCGCCAGGCGCAACTAGGTTCGTTCGACGACCGTCGACGGGGGCGGCAGCGCAGTCGGCTGCCGCCCCCGTCTGCGTCGATGCCGTGCCACACGCGCCCCCTTATCTTCCTCGCATGCCTTCTCCCACCCTCACGCTCGATGGCCGGTCGCTCACGATCGACGACGTAGTGCGCGCGGCGCGCGATCCCGGCGTGCGCATTGCGCTCGACCCTGCGGCGCGCAGGACGCTCTCGACGAGCCGCGCGCTGGTGGAAGACGCGATCGCGAGCGGGCAGACGATCTACGGGATCAACACCGGCTTCGGGAAGCTCGCGAACGTCAGGATCGCGCACGACCGGCTCGATCAGCTCCAGGTCAACCTGATCCGGAGCCACGCGGCCGGTGTCGGTGCTCCGCTGCCGCCGGACGTCGTGCGCGCGCTCATGATCCTCCGCGCGAACGTGCTGATCCGGCCGACGAGCGGCGTGCGGCCCGAGCTGGTGGAAGCGCTCGCGGCGCTGATCAATTCGAAGCTCGTTCCCTTCGTGCCGGAGCAGGGAAGTGTCGGCGCGAGCGGTGACCTGGCGCCGCTGAGCCACGTCGCCATGGTTCTCATCGGCGAGGGTGAGGTGCTCGAGGCCGGCGGCCGCGCCGCGCCGGCGGCCGCAGCGCTGAACGGCGCCGGGCTCGCGCCGTATCGCTTCGGGCCGAAGGAGGGGATTTCGTTCATCAACGGGACGCAGGCGCAAACCGCGCTGCTTGCGCTCATGGTGCACGATTCACGGGTGCTCTGGCGCACGTCGGTCGCGGCCGCCTCGGCCAGCCTCGAGGCGCTCCGCGGAACGCCGACGCCACTCGACCCGCGGATCCACGACGCGCGGCCGCATCGCGGGCAGATCGCCGCTGCAGCCCTCATGCGCGAGCTCCTCGCGGACAGCGAGATCCGCGAGTCCCACCGCGAGAACGACGAACGGGTCCAGGACGCCTACAGTCTGCGGTGCTCGCCGCAGGTGCTCGGCGCCGTGGCCGATGCGATCGGTTTTGCCGAGGCGACGGCCGCGATCGAGCTGAATGCCTCCACGGACAACCCGCTCGTCTTCGAGAACGGTGACGTGCTCTCGGGCGGCAATTTCCACGGGCAGCCGGTCGCACAGGCGCTCGACGTCCTCGCCATGACGCTCACGACGCTGCAGGCACTCGCCGAGCGGCGCGTCGAGCGCCTCGTGAATCCCGACCTCTCGCAGGGACTGCCGGCCTTCCTCACCGCGGACCCGGGCCTCTCCTCCGGCTACATGATGGTGCAGATCACTGCAGCCTCGCTGGTCGCCGAGTCGCGGGCGCTGGCCATGCCGGCAAGCATCGGGTCGATTCCGACCGATGCGAATCAGGAAGATTTCGTTCCGATGGGAATGGCGTCGGCGTGGAAGGCCCGCAGGATCCTGGCGAACGCCCAGCGGGTGGCGGCCGCGGAGCTGCTCTGCGCTGCCCAGGGTCTCGAGCTGCTCGCCCCGCTCCGGCCGGGCCGCGGCGTTGCCCGGCTCTTCCGGCAGATCCGGGGCCTCGAGCCCCGCGTGGCGCCGCTGGGGGCCGATCGCCCGCCTGCTCCCGATCTCGAGCGCCTCACGCTCGCAATCGCAAACGGCGAGCTCGATCCTGCCGGAACGGGGGGCTGAGGCAATCGCCTTGCTCCCCCCCGCCGGGCTCCCTATCTTTGCCTAACCCCATGTCGCACCGCCTTTTTCCTCCACTCTTCCGCCGGGCCGAATGAATCTGGAAAAGCTCAAGGACACGGCACGGAAGCACGAACAGAAAGAGGACTGGCGGAAGGCGATCGATGTCTACCAGAAAGCCATCCATCACTTCGAAGCCGGCCGCGAGTCGGAGCTCGACCTCGCGCTCTACAACCGTGTCGGCGACCTCCATCTCAAGCTGAACGACCCTGGCTCCGCCGTGCAGTCGTACGAGCGCGCCGCCGAGCTGTACGCCGAACAGGGGTTCCTGAACAACGCCATCGCCCTCTGCGGCAAGATCCTCCGGGTCAACCCGGGGCGCGTCCAGACCTACCTGCGCCTCGCCCACCTGCACGCCCGCAAGAACGTGGTCTCCGAATCGAAGCGGAACCTCATCGAGTATCTCGAGCGGATGAATACGCTCGGCAAGCTCGATGAGGCGTTCGGCCAAGTAAAGACGTTTGCCGATCAGCATGGCGCGAACCAGGATCTGCGCCTCATGCTCGTGGAGCTGCTCCGGGCCGCATCGCGCACGGACGATGCCCGCGAGCAGCTGGAGCGGATGGCCGCCGATCTCGAGGCCCGCGGCGATCGCGACGGCGCGCGCCGCACGCGGGAGCGGATGCACTCGGTGGAGCCGGTGGAGCCCCTCGGCTCCACCGCCGCACCGGGGAGCGCGCCGACCGGCGGGAGTGACCTGATCTTCATCGAGACGGGCTTCGAAGCGCCGTCCCGCGCGGCCAAGCCGGCACCGGCGCCGCCTCCGTTGCCGCCGCCGGAGCCGCTCGCCGGCCTCGAATCGACGGCGGCCCCGATGACACCGGCGTCCGAAGCGCCGGCCCAGCTCGAAGGACTGGACAACTTCGAGCCGGTCTCGCTCGATCCGGCTGCCGCGGCAGAGGAATCGCTTCCCGATCTCGAGCCGGGCGGCTTCGAAGGCGGTGCGACCCTCGATGCCGATGCGGCCGGACTCGACGGCCTTCTGATCGAGGGATCGTCAGGCATGGGCGAGCCGGCCGAGCCGCTCGCCGATCCGGCGACGGGCGATTTCATCGAGCTCGAGCGTACCGCCGACGACGAGCTCATCCTCGACGGGTCGGTGCCCGCCCCGCTCGATCTCGACGCACCGTTCGGGGAGCGGGCGTCGGCACTCGACGAGAACCTCCCGGGCGATTTCGATCTCCTCCCCGGCTCGGCGCTCGAGCCGCCACTCCCCGGGGAACCGGAAAGCCGTTATATCGACGACTTCGACGTCGGGGCGCCGATCGAGCTCGAATCGAAGATCGGCGGCGATCTCGACTTCATCGACACGAGCGGCACCGCCATCGAACTTCCGGAGGAGACGCCGGAAGAGGCTGCGGCCGGCGCCGTCTCCGTTCCATCGCCCGATGTGACCTCTGCCGAGCTCGAGGAGCGGATCCTCGACGATCCCTACAATCCGGCGCTGCACCGCGCGCTCGCGGACGTCCTGGTCGGTGAGAATGAGCCGGCTCGCGCGGTAGAGGAGTACGTGCTGGCGCTCGAGGCGCACGAATCGGCGGGAAGCTGGGAAGCGGCGATGGACGTCGTCGACGCGCTGCTGCATCTCGAGCCGGACGTCATCAAATACCAGCAGAAGCGCGTGGAGCTCGCTTATCGGAGCGGGGATCGCAACCGCCTCCTCGGCGCATATCTCGACCTGGCCGATGCCCTCGTGCGCGCGGGTGCCGCCGACAAGGCGCTGGCGGTGTACGGCCGGATCCTCGAGCACGATCCCGACAATGTGCGCGCCCGTGACGCAATGGCGTGGCTGGAGCCCGCGCCGGCCGAGCCGGATGCCGGGCAGGTCCCCGAGCGGGGGGAGCCGGTGGCAGGCGCCTTTACGGAGCCGCCTGCGCCGCTGCCGGTCGCGCCCCCGGCAATTCCGCAGTTCGCGGCCCCGGCTCCACCCGCCGCGCCGCCGCGGCCTGTGCCGAGCGACGAGTTCGTCGACCTCGGCTCGCTCGTGATCGAGGAGGAAGGTCCGCGCGATCCGCGGATGAAGATCGAAACGGAGCGGCCGACCGGCGACGAGCAGAAGGACTTCGAGGAGACGCTCGAGCAGTTCAAGAAGGGCATCGAGGCGAACATCGGCACGGACGACTACGAAGCGCACTACGATCTCGGGATCGCCTTCAAGGAAATGGGCCTGCTCGACGAGGCAATCGCCGAGTTCCAGAAGGCGCTGCGGGCACCGAACGGCCGGCTCCGGACTTCCGAGGCGCTCGGGGTCACGTTCGTGGAGAAGCGGCAGTTCGCGATCGCCGAGACGATTCTCCGCCGCGCCGTCGATGCGCTCGAGGGCGGAGACGACGAGAAGATCGGCCTGCTCTACTGGCTCGGCCGCGCCCTCGAGGAGCAGGGCAAGGGGAAGGAAGCGCGCGCGAGCTACGAGCGGGCGCTCGCCGTGGACATCCGCTTCATGGACCTCAACGAGCGGATCCGTCGTCTCGGGGGTAGCGACGCATGACCTCGGAACAGACACTGCCCGTCTCGCTCGCGGCGTTGCAGGAGCCGCTTCGCGCGCGGCTCGACGGTGTGCAGGCCGAGCTGAGGCGCATCGTCGCCGCGGACTTCGGTCTCATCACCGAGGTGAACGCGCACCTCTTC
>DASTUP010000219.1:0-3758 GCA_035759585.1 Gemmatimonadales bacterium
CCGGACGGCACGGCGATGAGCGTGTCGTTCGAGCTTGAGGGCCAGCGTTTCCATGCTCTCAACGGAGGCCCGCAGTTCAGCTTCACCCCGGCAATCTCGATCTTCGTCAGCTGTGAGACTCAGCAGGAAGTCGATGAGCTGTGGGACAAGCTCTCCGAGGGCGGTTCGACGGATCGGTGCGGCTGGCTCAGGGATCGGTACGGGCTCTCCTGGCAGGTCATTCCGGCGGCACTCGGACGCTTGATGTCGGGCCCGGACCGCGCCAGAGCCGGACGCGCATTGGACGCCATGCTGCAGATGGACAGGATCGACATCGCAGAACTCGAGCGGGCAGCGGCCGGATGAGCCGCCGGGCGCGATGACGGCGGACGAAGTCCTCGACTGGCTCGAGAAGCGTGGGAGGCGCGCCAACCGGGAGGACATGGCGCGCTATGGGATCGTGGCCCGGAAGGCCTACGGCGTGCCGATGCGGACGCTCCTCGCCCTGCGAAAGCAGGTCGGCAAGGACCATGATCTCGCGCTCGAGCTCTGGAAGACAGGCTGGTACGAAGCGCGGCTCTTTGCGGCGCTCATCGCAGACCCGGCGCGGATCACGCGCCGCCAGATGAACGCATGGGCCGGGAGTTTCGAGAACTGGGCCGATTGCGACACGGCCTGTTTCCACCTATTCGACCGGTCGCCCCTTGCCTGGGAAAAGGCGAACGAATGGGCGGCCTCTCCAAAGCTCTACGTAAAGCGCGGTGCGTTTGCCCTGATGGCCTCGATCGCACTCCACGACAAGGCAGCGCCGGATCGGAAACTGCTCGGATTTCTTCCAATCATCGAGGAAGGCGCACGTGACGAGCGAGATCTCGTGCAGAAGGGAGTGAGCTGGGCGCTGCGCGCCATCGGCGGTCGCAGCCAGGAGCTGCATCGGGCGTCGGTGCGGCTCGGGAAGCGCCTGGCTGCTTCGGATGACCCTTCTGCGCGCTGGGTCGGGAAAGATGTGCTTCGGGATCTCGAGCGCCCGCTGATCAAGGCGCGGATCGCCCGCAAGGCCAGGGCGGCGCGAGCAAGGGCCGCGCCATCCTCGAATTGAGTGGCCCGTGAGACGCTTCCTGTCCTGTGTGATTCGTCACACGCTTCGCCATCCGCTTCTGCCATAGTACCCCGATGACTTCCGACGCCGCGGCGGCGCATCCGACTGTGCCGTTCTGGCGACGGTCTCCATTCTTCCGGAGGCGGAACGATGAATCGACGCTCCAACGGCGCCGCCGAGACCGGCGCCCTGATCGCCGCGGCCGGCATCGGCGCGGCGCTGATGTACTTCCTCGATCCCGAGCGGGGCCGCAGGCGCCGGGCCGTCGCGACCGACAAGGCAGAGAGCCTGTTCCGCTCGGGGGCGGACCAGGTGCAGCGCTCCTCCGTGCAGGCACGGGATCGGCTCACCGGTGTGGTTTCGCGCACCAGGGCGCGGTTCGGGCCGGATGAGCCCACCGATGTGCAGCTCGCCGAGCGGGTGCGCGCTGCACTCGGCCATCACTCGAACCATGTCCATGACATCGAGGTCGTCGTGCGCGACGGCGTCGTGACCCTCGCCGGCAGCGTTCCGGCCGATGAGCTCCAGGATGTGCTGCGGGCCGCCCGCCGCGTGCGTGGCGTGAACGAAGTGCACGACGAGCTCAACCTGCACGCCTCCGACTTTGCGGCGGCGGGTCAGAGCCCGCTCGGATAAGTCTCGGGAACCTCGGCGGCGTCCCACGCCGCCGTTCGCTCCATCGGCTCGAGCGCTCGTGTATGGTCGAGGTGGATAACGAGATCGAACTGCCGCGAAAGACCCGCTTCGAAATAGTGACTCTGCCGCTCCGTTTCGGGGCGGTAGATCACGCCGATGGCGCGCTCGAGCCGCCGGGGGAACGGCCGCTGCATGGCGGATGCGTGCAGGTCGAGGAGGAAGTCGCTGCCACCGGCCTCGTGAAAGAGACCTTCATAACTGTCGGCGCGCCCTGGCCGCACGGTCATCCGCTCGGCCGGACCGTCCCAGTCCGACGCCGCCGTGACAGTTCCGTCGTAGGTCGTGAATCCCACCAGCAGCGACGCTTCGCCATGACGTTCCCGCACGAGCTGGCCTACGTTGAGCTCGCCGCCGGCGCCCATTTCGGTCGCGCGCGCGTCGCCGAGATGGGAGTTGTGGGCCCACACCACGACCGGACCTTCACGCCCGCGTGAGGCGGCAAGACCGGCGAGTGCCTCGAGCGTCTCCGCCATGTGCCGATCGCGGAGATTCCACGAGCTGGCGCGGCCACCGAACATGGCGCGGTAATAACGCTCCGCGTTCGTGATGAGGCGCGCATTCTGCTCGGCGAAGAAGAGCTCGTCCGGTTCCTGTCGGCCATCGCGTCGCGCCAGCTCGGCCGCCGAGCGCCGCATCTCCTGAAGCTGGTCGAGCACGGCGCGCTCGCACGATTCGGTCATCCCGAAGCGAGCGGCGTAACCATAGCCCTGCGGGTCTCCCTCGAAGGCCTCGAAGCAGGCGTAGCGGCCCCGCGCGCGCCGCGCGGCGTCCGGGTCCACCTTGTCGAGATAATCGAGCACGGCCTCGATGGAAGCGTGAAGGCTGTAGAGGTCGAGACCATAGAACCCGATGCGCACTTCGGCGTCGAGGTCATCGTTGAAGGTCCGGAGCCAGCCCACGAAGTCGAGGACGTCGGCGTTCCGCCACATCCATTGCGGGAATCGGCGAAAATCGTCGAGTGCCTCGGCGGCGTCGCCGTCGTCGCCCAGACCGCGAACATACCGGTTCACCCTGTACGCGTCAGGCCAGTCCGCCTCGACCGCAACAGCGGCACACCCGAGCTCATTGATGAGGCGGCGGGTGAGATCGGCTCGCGCTGCATAGAAATCGTGCGTCCCGTGCGACGCCTCGCCGAGCAGGATGAATCGCTTGCCGCGGCAGCGCTCGACTACCGGATCGAAATCGGAGGGGCGCCCGAGGATCGGACGGGCCGTCGTTCGGACGGCGTCGAGGATGGCGTTGTCGGTGGCCATGCGGCAGGCTCCGGAAGCGTTGCCTGAATCCTCGCCTTCTGCGGGCTTCGGGCCGTGAGCCGGGTCACGCCATGACGAGCCCGACGCGCGGGTTCGTCACTTCGGCGATCGACGAATCAGCACCGGTACGGTGGCCTGGCGGATCACCTTGTCCATGACACTGCCGAGGAGGAAGCGATCGGCGCCGCTCCGGCGGGAACCGGCCATCACGATCACGTCGGCTCGCTGCTCCTCTGCGGCCTCGAGAATCGCGCCCGCCGGACTCGTGTCGGTCACCGCAATGCCGCGTGCGCTCCGCCCGTCCGCCTGGAGGCGAGCCGCAAGGCGCGCAGCGTGGTGCTCGGCCTCCCGGCGCTGGTCCTCGAGCACGCCTCCGGAGAGCTTCACACCGCCACCGGCCGTCGGCCCGAAGGCGATCACCGGCACGACCACGCGGAGCAGAAGGAGCTCGCTCCCCGATGATTCGACGATCCGCGCGTCCGCCAGCGCGGCTTCCGCTTCGGGCGTGCCGTCGAGCGGGACGAGGATGCGGCGGAAGCCGGAGCGGCTCTCGCCGGTGGTCTTCCGGAGAAGGAGGACCGGGCAGTGCGCAGCGCGGATGAGATGGTCGGCGACGCTCCCGAACCATGCCCGGCCGGCCGCACCGCGACCGTGCGTGGTCATCGCAATGAGCTCGATGCCCTTGGCCAATGCGAATTCCGCGAGCCGCTCCGCCACGCGCCCATCCGCCT
>DASTUP010000220.1:0-9920 GCA_035759585.1 Gemmatimonadales bacterium
CTGTCGCCGACATTGCCGTGGTCCTGGAAGTCGAGCAGCGCGATGGGGGCATTCTTCGGGATGAGCGGCGCGAGGACGGCGTCGATTCGCGCGTGCATCGATGCGAGGAACTCCGCGACGCCAATCCCGGTCATTGTTCCCCTTCCGCTAATCGTCCATTCCCGACGAGGGCTCGAAGCCGAGCTCGGCCCTGAGCTCGGCGAGGCGCGCCCGCAGCGCCTCGCGGTACGCGGCGGGCGCCTGGATCGATCGGTGATACTGCGCTCGGTAGCGGCGCGACAGGTGCGGGAACTCGCGGTCGAGCAGCGGGAGGAACGTTGCCCGCGCCGCCGGACCGAGACGCAGTGCGCCACCACCAACATAGCGGGCTCCGGCCCGGCGGGCAGCCGTCAGGAGCCGCCGCAGGGATTCTCGACCGTCGGTGACGCCGGGGATGATCGGTGCGACGAGAAGCCGCGCCTCGATGCCGGCCTCGACCAGCTGCCGCAGCGCGCGGATCCGCGCTGCCGGAATCGGCGAGCGGGCCTCGAGCCGCCGCGCGAGGTGCGCATCGAACGTAGCAAGGGAAATGTGCACGGTGGCGCGCCCGCGCTCGGTGAGCGTCTTCAGCAGGTCGATGTCCCGCACGACGAGCGGCGACTTCGTGATGATTCCGACCGAGAGTCCCTTGTGAGCGGCGAGCGCTTCCAGAAGGCTGCGGGTGATGCGGAAGCGGCGCTCGGCGGGCTGATAGGGATCCGTGGCGGTGCCGATCATGACCGTATCGGTGCCGAGCTTCGCCGGATCGAGCGAGCGGGCGAGCCGGAGCGCCGCGCCTTCCTTGACGAGGATGCGCCGCTCGAAGGCGAGCGACGGGGGCAGGGGAGCGAGCGTGGCAATGGCGGGCGAGCCGCTGCCGCCCGACTCCCCCTCGCGACGCGACTCGCGCTCGACCGCGTACCGGTGCGTGTCCCGCGCGTAGCAGTAGCTGCAGCCGAATTCGCAGCCGATGTAGGGATTGACCGACCAGAAATCCATCCTGGTGGACGCCGGCGAGTTGAGCACCGAGCGCGGCGTGATGGCGATGAACGACGTGCCGCGGGCGCGCTCGTCCCGGATGGTCCAGGAGGACTGATCGGGGAGGAGCGGGAGCTGCGCGCCCCCGGGCGTCATCCGCAGCGGCCCCAGCCGCAGTGGGCGCAGTGCATGCAGCCGGAGGCGCGGATGAGGGGGCCGGCGCATTCGGGGCAGACGCGGAGATTGATGGTGCCGCTTGTCCGGGAGCGAACGTCGCTCGGTGCAGGAGCGCCTGGGGGCGGGCGGAGGAGGATGGAAATCAGCATCGGGCGCCTCGGTCGATTCACTTCGAAGATACCGAAGAAACCCCGAAACGCAAGTTCTCCAAGGGCGGAAAAAAGAAAACGTCCCCCGACGCATCGGGGGACGTTCAGGACTCGGCATTTCGGACCTCAGGCGATCACGTGGCTACTCCTGACAAGCCTCGTTCCCCGCGCCCGTTACGACGAAATCGGCAGAGACCACACTATCTGCCGGATAGGTTTCGAGATCGTCATCCGTGCTCACGGTGTGCGCGGTCAGATGGACGACCCCCGGCTTGTTGATCTGGAAGTTCGGAAAGATTGCGAGCCCGTCACCGTTGGTAACTGCGGTGGTGCCGCACGGATTGAGCGTCGTGCCGTTGTTCTCGGCCGCGGTGATCGCTACCTCCACACCCTCCCATGGTGTTCCGCCAGCTCCCGTGACCAGGACCTGAAGGGGCAACGAGGTATTGGTCGTGCCTCCCGTTGGCTGAACCGCGAAGGACATCTCGGTATTACCCGGGTCTACGACGGCGGTTGGACTGAAATCGCCGAGGGTGCCGCTCACGGGACCCTTCAGGAGGGTGCCGGCGAAGAGCGGATCAGGCCGGATGACGTCCAGTAACCCCTCGAGCATGCGCGATGCGAATGACTCCGCTGCGTCAGGCTGCAGACTTGCCAGGGGATCGCAAAGCGCGATCGGGATGGTTGCCGTTTGCGCCGGCACAGGAAGAATCGTCCCGCCATTACCGGACGGGAGGTGCTGGACCCGCAGTGCATCGTCGTCGAACCCGTTGCCCACGCAGTAGCTGATGGTCGCCAGCCCGTTGAGCGCACCAGAACCGGCCGGGCGCACCATCGACCATTCGTAGAAGACACCGGCATCGTCCTCGGATGTGAAATTCACCGGGGCGATCGAGTAACCGATGATGAGCGTCTGTCCGCCCAGCCACAGTCCAAATCCGCCGACAGGCGCGCCGAGTCCCGCGGCGGCGTTCTTCGACGTGATCGAAGTCTCCGAGCCCGACACTACCGCGTAGGTGCCTGGGCCCGCATCGAGGGCTGCGGTAAAGGCAGCCCGGGCATTATCGGTGTTGGTCCCTTCGAGATTCTCATCGGTGTAGTCGACCAGCGAACAGGCGATGACCTGGAGCGTCAGCTCAGCTCCCTTGGCCGCATCCGACCCGGCCCATGAGCTCCCGCGCTTCGTCTCGATCGCGCCGAAAAGCTGATAGGCGAAGGTCGTGGCCGCCGGAGTGTTCTGATTCTTCGACGTGAACTTCTTGGCGATGTCGTTTGCCGGGTCCCGATTGCCGAAGAGTGCCGATGTGGCCTTTCGCAGATCCGTCAAGTTGCACGCTGGTCCTACGCCTGCCGCCTGAAACGCCGGCGCCTCAGGTGAGGTAGCCAGCTGGCCCCCCTCGCCCGCGCACGCGCCAAGGGCGAGCGCGGCGCCAAAGGCGACCGCAAGACTCGATGCCCGGGTCATGGGGAGCTCCTTCTCATTCAGTTGTCTGTCTAAAAACTCGGCGGAAAGACTTTATACAGCCAAGCGAACTTGCGGCTCCGTCCGGGAAACCGCAAGACCCCCTAGCTGGCGGGGCCTGAGAGGCGGGCGTAGCGGGGATCGTCCCTGAGGGGCTCGAGCCACCAGGTCTTGTCCAGGCGGAAGGAGCGGCGCTGAGACGGATTGACGGCAATGTAGGTTGCCAGCAGCTCGAAGGCGCGGTCTTGGTCGCCGAGCATCGTGTTCGCAATCGCTTCAAAATATTGAAGTTCCCGCGTCGGGTCGAGGTCGCCGGTCCCGGACCGGACGCGCTCCATGACCGATCGGGCGCTGTCCTCGCGGCCAGCCCGGACCAGGGCGATCGCCACCAGCATCTCCCCCCGCAGCCTGCGAAAGTCCCGGACTTCAGGCGCGCTCAGCTCGACGTAGCGGTCGAGCAGCTGCCAGGCTTTCGGGATGTCGGGCGGGAAGTTCTTAAGGCCGAAGAGCTTGAGCTGGCACTCCACGAACCGCGCATCGTCCGGGAACCGGCGCTGCCCCTCCTCGCACCACCGCTGGGAATTGATCTCGTCGCCGAGATCGAGCGACGTTCCGAAAAGGCGCCACACGGTCGTGTTCGCGGCGCTGAGATAGGGGTCCTTCTCGTAGGCCTCCGTTGCCGCGAGCTGTGCTTCCGCCACCCTGCCGCGGTTCACGAGCAGGTGCGCCAGTGAAGTCAGCGCCGAAGCCTGGCCTGGATTGGCGGCAATGGACCCCCGGAAGTCGGCCTCCGCCGAATCGAGGAGCAGCTCCCCGCGATCGGGATCGGGCTCGAGTCCGAGCATCCACCGCCAGTAGGTGAGCGTAGCCCGAGCCTCGAGCGCATCGGCCTCGGGCGATCGGGCCGACAGCTGCACCGCCGTCTCGGCATGCCCGCGCCCTGCGTCGAGCCAGCGGCCGGCCGCCGTCCGGTCCCCACTCCCGATCGCGATGCGCACTCGCTGGAATGCCAGCCACGCGCGCTGGGTGTGAGGCGTGGACCATTTGTCGTCCATCCGTGCCACCGTCGCGTACATCGAATCGACCCGGTCGAATTGACGATCGACGGCGGCGGCATCCCCGGTCCCGACGAGCTGGTCGATCCGGTCTCCTTCCTCCCTCGCACGCTGCAGCGCTTCCCAGGCCGCCACGTCACGCGTTCCCGCACGGGTCTGCTGGACCTCGACTTCGTCACCGAGCCGCCGCCGGAGGAACATCGCGACTTCGGCCGCGAGCGTATCCTGCAGCGCGAAGATGTCGCCGCGGGGACGGTCGATCGTCGTGCGCGAGCCGCGGATCTCCTCGCCCTTCTCATCGAGCATCGCCACCGTGAGGCGGAGCATGTCGCCCGCCTGCTCGACCCGACCCTGTACGAGCGTGCCGACGTTGAGTGTCCGCGCGACGCTGTCCGGCTCGGCGCCCCGGAGACCATCCACGCCGTTTCTCGAAATGACCGTGAGCGGCTCCACCTGGCTCAGCTGGCCGATGAGCGCCTCGGTAAGGCCGTCGGCGAGGAACTGCAGCGAGTCCCCGCCGCGCGTGTCGAAGTACATCACCGCGATCCGCTTCGTGTCGGGGCCCGCCGGCGGCGCATCGCCCGCCTTGAGCTGGCGCAGCGCGAAGAAGCCACCACCCACGACGACAGCCGCGGCGATGGCTGCGAGTCCCGCGATCTTCTTCCGGCTGCTCCCTGATTCAGCCGCGAACCGTCCCGTGACGCGCCCGCTCGCGCGTGGGCTCACCCCGCTCGGCCGCCGGATCCCGCCCCGCGTCGGCGTGCGCCGCGCGGCGAGGCTGATGTCCGCCGCCGCCAGCGCGTCGCTCATGTCCTTCATCGTGCGGAAGCGATCGGCGGGCGTCTTCTCGAGCGACTGCATCACGATGTCCTCGATGTCGTCCGGGATCGACTTCCGGACGATCTGGAGGCTCGGCACCGCCTCCATCGAGTGCTTGGCGAGGATCGCCATCGTGTTGTTGCCGTCGAACGGCGGCTGGCCCGCGAGCATTTCGTAGAGGACGCAGCCCAGGCTGTACTGGTCGCTCCGGCCGTCGATGCCCTCGCCGCCCATCGACTGCTCGGGGCTCATGTACGTCGGCGTGCCGACGGACATGCCGGTCTCGGTGAGCTTGTTCCCCGATTCGCTCGCCGCGCGCGCGATGCCGAAGTCGGCGAGGATCGCGTGGCCCTGCTCGATCAGGATGTTCTCCGGCTTCACGTCGCGGTGGACGATGCCCTGCGCGTGGGCGTAGTGCAGCGCGTCCGCGACTTCCCGCGTGATCGAGATGGCGTCTTCGAGGGAGAGCTGCTTCTCGCGGTCGAGCTTGTCCCGGAGCGACTCGCCCGTGATGAAGGGCATCACGAAGTACAGGATGCCGTCGGCGTCTCCCGAGTCCCAGACGGCGAGGATGTTCGGATGCTGGAGGTGCGAGGCGAGCTTGATCTCGCGGAGGAACCGGTCGCCGCCGAGGGCGAGGGCGACTTCGCCGCGGAGGACCTTGATGGCGACGGTGCGGTCGAGGCGGACGTCCCGCGCGAGGTAGACGATCGCCATTCCCCCTTCACCGAGCTTGCGCTCGATGTCATAGCGTCCGGCGAGTGCCGCCCGGATACGCTCGAGGGAATCGGTAATCGGGGCCATCGATGTTGTCCGCTGGGAAGAGATCTTGATTATAGAAGGAACGTACAGGGTGCGCGAGGGGTTTCGGGTCGCAGGTCAGCTCCCGTCCGGTGCTCCGGCTCGCTGGTCCATCCACCGCGTGATGTCGGCGAGGACCCGTTCCTTCCCGGTGTCCGCCGTGAGCGCGTGATAGCCTGCGGGATACTCGAGATAGGTGTGGTCGCCACTGCCCAGGCCGGCGTGGAAGGCGCGGGAGCCATCGGGCGGGACCATCCGGTCGGCGCCCCCGTGCAGGAGGAGGAGCGGAACCGGGAAATCGCGCAGCCGCCGCAATCGCGCGATGGTCGCCTCCACCTCCGTCGCGAGCCGCGCCGTGCCGAGGCGGTGAAAGAGCGGGTCCCCGAGCACGGTGGCCGCAACGTCGGGATCGCGCGCAAGGCCGCCCAGGTCCATCCCGGCCTGGAGCGAGAACCGCGGCCAGACTCGTGACAGGACGCGCCCGAGTGCGAGGAGATGGGCGGGCACGGCGAGCTTTCCGAGCGGCGGCGAGATCGCCACGACCCCCGCGAGCCCGGCCGGGTGCGCGGCGGCATAGTCGAGCGCCGCGAGTCCGCCGAGACTCGTGCCGATCACGAAGAGCGGGAGCGCCGGCGCCTCGGCGCGCACGTTGCCGAGGAAGATTCCGAGGTCGTTCCGGAAGTCGCTCCACCGCTCGATGTACGCTCGCTGCCCCTCCGAACGGCCGTTGCCCCGCGCATCATACGAGTGGACCGCGAATCCGGCGCCGGTCATGTGCGTGACGAGCGGCTCGTACAGGCCGGAATGGTCCCCCAGGCCGTGGAGGTTCACGACGAGCGCGCGGGGCGGCGAATCGGGCAGCCAGCTCTGCCGGAAGAGGCGGAGTCCCCCATCCCCAGTGAATACGCCGGTCGAATGCCGCACGCTACCTCGACACAATCACGGCCTGCTCCTCGCCGAGCCAGGTGCCGGGTCGCTCGAGCACTTCGGCCAGCGAGAGCGCGGCGGGCGCTCCGCCAATCTCGCCGAGACGGCCCGCGCTCACTTCGCGATAGTAGAGGGTGGGGCCGGCATTTCTCGCATGCTCCGCGACGAACGCGGCGAGCTGCACCGCCCACTCCGCCGGGGTTCGCAGCTCGGGTCCCCGGCGGCGGTGGCGCTCGAGCGCCCGGATGCGCGCGTCGCGATCGAGGCGGAGCGCGCGATACCTGCGGCGGAGTTCCGCTTCCTCGCTGCGGCCGTGCGGGTCGCGCCGGAGAAAGAGGTCACAGGAACAGGCGCCCGCGAGGAGGCGCGCGGCCGTCCGTCCGCGGGGGAAGTGCCGGAGAAGAGCTGCGCTTTCGCCGGGCGTGACGAGGTCGGCCGTCAGCCCGGCAGGAAGCATCGATCGCAGCTCGCTCAGCGTGAGGGGCGTGGCGACATAGAGAAAGTGACACATGCGAGGCGGGCCGCGGGAGGCTGCCGTGTTCCCGCGGCGTCAGATCGGAAGCTCGTCGCGCACGAGGACGAGGATGGCTCCCTGCGGAACGACGAGGTATTTCCGCTCCTCGAACGTGATCTCGACGGCGGCCTTGCGGAAGAAGATGGCGTGATCGCCGACGCGGGTCTGCATGCCCGAGCGGCGGGCCTCGCGGCGCTCCGCCTTCCACGGCTCTTCGTCGAACGAGCCGAGGTCGGCCACCGGCTCACCGGGCCCGACGGCGACGACGAGCCCGCTCTGCACCTGCTGGGTGTCGAGGGCGGTGGCGGGGAGATAGAGTCCCACGCGCGTCCGGTCCTCACCTTCTTCGGGCGTGATGAGGACGCGGTCGCCGACGACCATGAGCCGCTTCGGGGGAAACTCCATGTCGCCTATCGCGCGGTCTCCTGATGGATGGTGACGAGCTGCGTGATCCGGAGCCGGCGGGAGCCATGCGGGAGCCGCAGCGAGATCTCGTCGCCCACCTTCCCGTTCGACAGGGCGCGCCCGAGCGGCGAGGCGAGCGAGATGTGGCCGGCGTCGATGTCCATCATCTCGGCGAGGACGACCATGTACTCGTCCACGTCGTTCGAGTCGAGATCGAGCACGGTGACGCGCGAGCCAAGGCCCACGCGGTCCATCGGGGCCTCGGTGCTCGCGAGCTGGCTCAGCTGGTTGAGGCGCTGGTGGAGCTGCCCGAGCCGTGCCTGGACGAACTGCTGACGCTCGAGGGCGGCCTTGTATTCGGAATTCTCGCGCAGGTCCCCGAGCTCCACGGCCGTTGCGATGGCCTGGGGCAGGGTGACGTTGAGTTCGTGGCTGAGCTGGTCGATCTCGCGACTCAGCTTCTCGCGCATCTCGCTGATCATGGGACCACAGGGGTAAAAAGAGTCTGCCCGGGGAGCGGAAAGGCATCCCCGGGCGCCGGTGAAAGCTGTCTGCCCGGAGTATACGCCGCGGACCGGCTTCCGACCAGAGGTGGAAGGTCGGGGCACGGCAGGGGAAAGGAGGCACACGAAAACACGAAAGGACGAAAGGGGACGGGATAGGGAGCGGATTGCTTCGCCGGCCGGGCATGGGCACGCCCGCGGTGCTTTTCGTCCTTTCGTGTTTTCGTGTGCTGTTTTTCAGCCGGCGCAGTCCGGAACTCCGCCCGACACACCCCGGTGTTGCGGCTCGCCGAGACCGCCCCTTACGTTACGTGAGCATTCGTTTCAATCGAGGAGATTGCCGTGTTCACATTGCTTCGGCGCCGGGCGGTTCCGGTCGCCTTTGCCGCCATGCTCGGGTTCCCGGTGGTGGCTCCGTTTCATACCGCGCTCAAGTCGAGCAGCCCGGCCAAGGATGAGGTCCTCAAGGCCGCGCCGCACGAGATTCGCCTCACCTACACGGCGCAGCCCGAGCTCGCGCTTTCCGATATCAAGGTCAGCACCACCGCCGGCGCGGCCGTCGAGATGGGGAAGGTGGCGCGCGGGAAGGACTCGGTGACGATCGTGGCTCCCGTGCGGGGCGCGATGCCTGATGGCGCCTACGTCATCACGTGGCGCACGGCAGGCAAGGACGGCCACGTGATCCGGGGCCGCATCCCGTTCAGCATTTCCGCGTCCGCGTCCGAGGCTGCCGTTTCGTCCGCTCGACCCTGCGCATCGGCTCCCGCTGACGACGAGCACGCCCACTGATGGATGAGCCGCTGGTCGATGCCGCCGCGTTGGCGCGGTGGATCGGCTATGCGGCGCTCTTCGCGGTCGTCGGTGCGTGCACGTTCCGGCAGCTCGTCTCGCGGGCCGTTCCGGACGATTTTCTCCGGCAGGCTCTCGCTCGGCGGAGTGCGATCATCGGGACGGTGGCCGCACTGCTCCTGGCCGGCGCGCTGTTTCTCCGCCTCTACCTGCAGCTGAGGGAATTCTCCGATCCCGGGGCGCCCTTCTCCTTCGAGATGGCGGGCCCGATCATCTCCACCACTGTCTGGGGCAGCGGCTGGCGCTGGCAGATGGCGGGGGCGATCGCTGCCATCGCCGGCCTTGCGGCCGCCGCCCGATGGCGGTCGGCGTGGCTGGTCGCCGGGATCGGCGCAGCGGTCTCGATCTTCGCCGCGGTCCGGACCGGCCACGCCATCGAGCATCCGTGGGGAGCGCTCGGGACGGCACTCCAGTTCCTGCACCTGGGCGCCGGCGCCATCTGGCTCGGAACACTGCTGCTCCTCGTAATGGTTGCCTATCCCGCCACGCGGAATCGCGCCGAGGAGCGCGAATGGCTCCTCGCGTCGCTGGTTCATGCCTACTCGCCGATGGCGCTCGTCGCGGGAATCGTCACGATCGCGCTCGGCCTGCTGCTCGGCTGGAACTACGTCGGCGGCTTCGGCCCGCTCTTTTCCTCGACCTACGGCCGGGCGCTGCTCGTCAAGGTCGCGCTGCTCCTCGGGGTCGCGGCTGCCGGAGCGTGGAACTGGCGGCGGGTGCGTCCCGCGCTGGGGGCACCTCCAGGCTCGGCCCGCCTTCGCCGATCCGCGACCGCGGAGCTGGTCCTGGGCACGCTGCTGCTGGCGGTCACCGCCGTCCTCGTGGCCCTTCCCGCTCCGGAGCTCTGATGCGCGCGTTTTTCCGGATTTCCTTCGGCCTGATGCTCCTCGGTGCTGCGTGTGCGAGGCCGGCCGCTGCGCCGCAGGATGCCGGGTATGTCATTGCGCCCGATCGCGCAGCCGATTCGCTCCTCGTGGACGTGCAGAGCCTCGACTCGACGATCCAGGTCGAGATGCGCTATCACACGGCGAACAACTTCACCGGCGCACCGCTTCCGGGGTACGAGGCGAACCGCGCGTTTCTCCGCCGGGAGGCCGCGGAGGCGCTCGCCCGGGTGCAGGCGCGCCTGCGACCGCGAGACCTCGGGCTCCGCGTCTACGATGCGTATCGCCCGTTCCGCGCGACGACCGCGATGGTCGAGTGGGCGGAGCGTACCGGACAGACGCACCTTCTCGACGACGGCTACATTGCGCGGCGGAGCCG
>DASTUP010000221.1:0-3628 GCA_035759585.1 Gemmatimonadales bacterium
GACGCCCGCGTCGCCCGACAACATCGAAACGTCGCCAGCCCGATTCCAACCAACCGCGATCGTCCTGTTCGTCCATGAAAAACGGGCCGCGCTGCGCGCCGCCCGTCGATAATGGTTCCGATTGGGCGACGCGGGCGTCGCCCCCACGGGTTCATCTCACCTACCTCACGCCCATCTCCCTCTCGATCCTCACCCGCAACGCCTCCATGCGGGGATCCGTCCGGAGCGGGTCGAGTCCCGGCTCGTAGATGGTCGTCCGATGTGGCCAGGTCCAGTTCGCATGTTGCTCGAGGATGGCGAGCGCACTGTCCACCTCCCCGAGCGCGGCCCATGCGCGCGCCAGCGTCCCCGCAGCCGCCCGGGGGACGCCGCGTACGCTGTCGAGCACCGCGCGGGCGGTCTTCCGATCGCCGACCACGGCATGCACGAAGGCGAGGTCCGCGAGTCTCGTCGCATCCGGAACCAGCGCGAGCGCCCGGCGGGCGGAGGCCACTGCCTCTTCACGACGGCCCAGGTACGCGTATGCGCGCCCCTTCAGCATGTGTCCCCCGACCCATTCCGGATTCAGCTCCAGCGCGCGGGTGGCATACTCCAGGGTGCAGTTCCAGTCACGGATGAGCGAGCAGAGCCAGCTGTAGCTCACCACGGTCATCGGCGCATACGGATCGAGCTCGATCGAGCGGCGTGACAGGCGGCGCGCCTCGTCGAGCCGGCCGAATCCCGGCAGGAGCAGTGAGTACCAGTGAAGTGCGCCCGAATGATTCGGGTTGAGCGCGATCGCCCGGCGAAACTCTCGCTCGGCGCCTGGCCAGTTGTGCTGCCACCAGAGCGCGGTCGCGAACGAGGTGTGGGCATCGGCCGAGGCGTCGTCGAGCGAAATCGCGCGTTCCGCGGCCCAGACGTAGCGTTGCCGCACCTCGTCCTCGGGTGTGTCCACGTGCCCAAGCTGCCACTGGACGAGCAGTGCGTCCGCCAGGCCGGAATAGGCATCGCCGTAGGACGAGTCGCGCGCAATTGCGCGCTCGAAATACGCGATCGCCGCCGCCACATCCGCCTTCGTGCGGCGATTCCAATGAAATCGCCCCCGCTGATACGCTTCGAGCGCCTCGGCGTTTCTCGTGCCGCGCCGCACGATCGTAGCGCCATGCTCGCTGCCGAGCTCGAGCTCGAGCGCCCGCACCACGTCACGCGCGATGCGTTCCTGCACGCCGAGGGCGTCATCGAGCTCGGAATCGTAGGTGTTGGCCCACAGCACACGCTCCCGCTGCGCATCTACGAGCTGAGCCGTGACGCGCGCGCGATTGCCCTCGCGCCGCAGCGTGCCGTGCAGCACGTTCGCCACGCCAAGCTCGCGCGCGATCTCGGGAATCGGCGTGACGGACGATGCATATCGCATCGCCGAGGTGCGGCCGATGACGGTGAGTCCCGGCACCGTCGCGAGCCCGGTGATGATCTCGTCGGTGAGCCCGTCGCTGAAATAGTCGCGCTCACCGCTCCCCGAGAGGTTGGCGAACGGCAGCACCACGATCGACCGCGCCGGTGCGCCGTGCGGGATGGCGAACCAGGCGGCGATGGCGAGAGCGAGGAGAACGATTGCGGCGGCGATGATGGAGGGATGGCGACGGGGCATCCCCGTTCCCACCCGTTCCGCCGTTCCCGCCGCTTCCGCCCTTTCCGCCGCTTCCGCCCGTTCCGCGCCTCCCGCTCTCCCCATCCGCATCCGCTCCGCCGCCGAAATCACCTCCCCCGCCTCCACCCCCAGTTCCTCCCGGAGCATCCGCGCATGTTCGGCCGCGTGCTGGATTGCCCCAGCGCGGTTTCCGCTCGCCTCGAGCGCCCGCATCAGCCGGAGCGCCGCCTGCGAATCGTACGGATCCAGCTCCGCCCGCATCCGCCACCGCTCCACGGCGCCGGCGCGGTCGCCTGCCGCCTCCGCCGCTTCCGCCACCGCGGCAAGACTCTTTCCATAGATACCCGCCAGCCGCTGCCGCTCCCGCCCCGCCCATTGGTCGAACTCCTCCGCCTCCGCCAGGAAGAACCCGTCCAGCAACGGGCCCGTGTAGAGCGCGACCGCCCGTTCGTGATCGCCGGTCTGCACCGCCGCGGTGAATCCGGCGACGTCGGCACGGACGAGGCTGGTGTCGAGGCGAAGATCGTCGCCCTCCGAAACGAGCGCGGCATCGCCGAGCGCGCCACGGAGCGCATAGGTCGAGGCGTTGAGGAGGGACCGGCCCCTCGCGGAGTCGGCTTCGGGCCAGAGCAGGGCGATGAGCTTGTCGCGCGAGAGGCGATGGTCGGGAGAGAGCGCAAGGAGCGCCAGGAGCGCTATGCGGTGCCGTTGCGCCGGCCGCCCGGTCGCGACGGTGCCGTCTTCGCGCACCAGGGCGGGCGTTCCGAGGAGCCGGAGCTGGGTCATCGGGCCGGTTCAGAGGCGGTTCAGCGACGGGAAAGAGCGCGTTCAGCGCCCTCGATCAATATATCGCGCGCTCCGGGATCCGCCCGGTCCGCACCTCGCATCGCACCACCCGACACCTGCTCCGGAGAACCTCATGAACATCCGAATCGTCACGGCGGCCACGCTTGCCGCCCTCGCTGCTCTCCCCGTCGTCGCCGGCTGCGGCGCGGATTTCCCGACCGACGCGGGCCGGGATGCCCGAGTCTCACCCCTGGACGCCGCCGTCTCGGCCGGCATGCCCGGCGATCCCGGCGCCGCGAGCGACCGCCTCTTCTACCAGTTGCAGCTCGATCCCCTCGGCGCGTCCCGGGCGAGGGGCACGGCATTCATCGATATCGTCGGCGGATACATCCGGGTCCGGACCCACGGGGTCGGCGTGGAGCCGGGGGCGCGCATTCCCCAGCACATCCACCGCAATCCGGGGTGCGCGGACGGCGGGGCCGTGCTGATCAATCTCGACGCGAACCTGACCGTCTCCGGCGAGGGGCCAGGAGTCGGCGAGGCCTATCCGCGGGCGAATGATGCCGGGGTGCTCCACTACGAAGCCACCCGCTCCCTTGCGGACCTCCGCGCCGCCGTCAACCTCCGGTATGCCCAGGCACTCACGACGGATGCCGAACTGCTCGAGTTCCTGAATCTCGAAGACCGGAACATCCACATGCACGTCGCGTTCGGCCCGCCGTTCCCGGCGGTCAACTGCGGCGAAGTCGGCGAGAGCAGCTGACCCTGAAACGCGGGAAGGGCACGGGGACGATCCCTGCGCCCTTCATCCGCTCCGCCCGCCGTACTCGTCCCGCCGCCGCCACCACATCCCCGTTTCGTTGCGACCCCTCGGTGCCCGATCGAGCCAGGTCTGCATACCCCAGAAGGCGTCGAGCCCGCGCGCGTAGGCGGAGTACGTGTGGTGGACGACGCCGTCCTCGAGCACGAACGCGCTCATCCCCGGCCGCTCGCGCGTGTACGTGGCCACGTCGGTTCCGCACATGGCAGCACCTGTCGCGGGCCCTTCGGGCGTGGTGCGCGAGGGTATTTCGGACCCTTTGCCGACGCGCGATTCCATTGGCGGCTCGCGCTGGTAGTTGTACTGGATTCCGTTGCGCTGCTCGTCCTCGGTATAGGAGGCGTCGAAGTCGTAGTTGAAATCGCTGCCCAGCGAGGAGGCCCAGGGAAACG
>DASTUP010000222.1:0-4135 GCA_035759585.1 Gemmatimonadales bacterium
CGACTGAGGGCGACTGCGCGAAAGCTGTGAACCGCGTCTGGCGGGGGCCAGCGTCGTGGGATGGGAAGGATTGGCGGTGGGGCAGGGTGGATGAATCGGCGACCCGTCCTACTTCAACATCTCCCTCAACCGCCCGCTGCAGGTCCTGCTCGACGTCACCTTCGTTCCATCCCTGAGCGTCAGCACGTACTCCCCGTGGAAATACGGTTCCATCGCCACGATCCGCTCGATGTTCACGATCGCGGAGCGGTGCACGCGCACGAACCGCTCCGGATCGAGCCGCCCTTCGAGGGACTTGAGCGTCTCGCGCAGGAGCTGAGACCGGCCGCCGGCGTGAATGCGGGCGTAGTTGCCCGATGCGTCGATCCAGTCGATCTCGGCCACCGCCACGAAGCTCACCCGGTGCCCGTCGCGCACGACGAGCCGCGTCGCATGGCCGCGCTTCCGGCGCAGCTCGTCGAGGAGTGCCTGGAGCCCCGGGTCGGCCGGCGGGTCAGGCGCTTCGCGGCGCTTCGCGACGCGGTCGATCGCGGCGTTGAACCGTGACGCTTCCAGCGGCTTCAGGAGATAGTCCACCGCATTCACCTCGAACGCTCGCACCGCGTACTCGTCGTACGCAGTCACGAAGATGACCGCAGGCCGGCGGTCTTCCGGCAGTGCCTCGAGCACCTCGAACCCGTCCATCTCCGGCATCTGCACGTCCAGCAGCGCCACGTCCGGCCGCTCCCGCTCGATCACGCCGACCGCTTCGGCACCGTCCGCGCATTCTGCGACCAGCGTGCAGTCCGGTCGCGACCCCACCAGCGCGCGGAGTCGCTCGCGTACGAGCGGCTCATCGTCGGCCAGGACGACGCGAAGTGTCATGACGTGACCACCGCCGGCGCCGCGGCGCCCGCTGTCGCGAGCCGGAAGGGAATCGCGATGAATACCTCGAACCCGCCGCTCGCTCCGCCGCTCAGCTCGAGGCGCTGTGCATCGCCGTACAGCTGGCGCAGCCGATGGCGCGTGTTCGAGAGGCCGACGCCGTCCGCGGGAGCGTGCCCGCCGCTGCCGCCCGTGCCGGGCCCGTCGTCGCGCACCGACAGCAGGAGCGAGGCTCCATCGCGCCGCCCCTTGATCTCCACGAGCCCCGCACCCCCGCGCCTCTCGACGCCATGGCGCAACGCGTTCTCGACCAGCGGCTGGAGGATGAAGCGCGGAACGAGTGCGTCGCCGAGCGCCTCGTCCACATCGATCTCGACCGTGAGCCGATCGGCAAACCGTGTCCGCATGATCCCGAGATAGAGCTCGAGCAGCTCGAGCTCCTCCGACAGCGTCACCTCATGCCCGCCTCCCTGCTGCAGCGTGCGGCGGAGAAGGTCGCTGAGGCGCGTGAGCATCGTGTCGGCTGCCGCCGGGTCGCGATGAAGCAGGGTCGAGACTCCCTGCAGCGTATTGAAGAGAAAGTGCGGATGAAGCTGGCCGGTCAGCGCATCGAGCCGCGCGTTCGCGAGCTGACCCGCGAGCTGTGCCGCCTGCACCTCGCGCTCGCGCAGCTTGCGGAACGATTCGACGGCCTGGATCACGCCGATCATGGCCCAGAAGATGACGTTCTCGATGATGAAGCTGCCGGCGAGCATCTCGCCGATGGTGCGCGCGGCGCGCTCGGGTGGGCGGAGCGCGTTGTAGATCGGGGTATAGATCGCGTACTTGGCGACGACGAAGGCGACGGTCGCACCGAGGTGCACGGGCACCGACCGAAGCCAGCTGCCCTCGTCGAGTGGATACCGGCGGACGAGCCAGAAGTAGAGTGGGGTGAAGAGCGCGCAGGTATACCAGTCGGCGAGACGGACGGGGATCAGGCTGCCCCACGGCACGGGCTCGCCCATCGCGCGAAAGAAGAGGGCGTTCTGGAGGACGGCGAGGAACCCGAGGACGGTCCAGATCGCGAAGCCGGCGGCCCACCAGTGCCAACGGGGGCGCAGGCGCGATGAGGCGGACAAGTCGGACGAGGCGGACAGCGTTCGGAGCATTAATAATGGTAATGAGCGACCATGACCGGGGTGAGCAAGGGTGGGACGAAGTGGCCCATTGCGCTTCCCAGCCGGCCGCGAACGTCCGCTTGCTCGTCCGTCTCGTCCCGATGAGATCCTGCTCGGGACGACGGTGGGTGCCGCCTGCTCCGCGCCTGGAGCCGCCGTGCATTCACTGGATTCATCGTAAGGTGGGTGGCCGGCAACGCCGCTCCGCAGCCGGCACCCACCGTCGTCCCCCGCGCATCGCGAGCCCGCCACCTCCGACCTCCCCCTACCACCTGGCCACCTGACTACTCAGCTACCCAGCTACCTGGCTACCCCCACCGCCTACCGCCCACCGCGCCCGACCCGTACAATCCATAACCCCCAACCCCCGACCCCCATGATCGCACGCACCTGGCATGGCATGGTCCCGGCTGGCCGAGCGGAGGCGTATGCGGAGTACCTCGCGCGGACCGGGATTCCCGACTACCGGAACACCGAAGGCAACCGCGGCGTCTACGTGCTCAGGCGGATCGAGGGGAAGCGCGCGCATTTCCTGCTCGTGACGCTCTGGGATTCCTACGACGCGATCAAGGCGTTTGCCGGCGATGACTACCAGCGGGCGAAATACTATCCCGAGGACCGCGACTTCCTCATCGAGCTCGAGCCGAACGTGCGGCATTACGAGGTGGTGGTGCAGGAAGGCGTCGAAGTCGGCGAGAGCACTTGACCGACGCCGCGACGGCGCACAGGATGTGAATCCCAACCGGTGAGCAGGAGGTCATGATGGCGACAACCGCCCGTGAGACGACGCGGCGCACCAGCTATCGCGTGCGAGCGCAGAGCGTCGAGGCGTGCAACTGCCGGCACGGCTGCAACTGCCAGTTCGGCGGCTTCCCCAACGACGGGAAATGTGAATTCATCATCGCCTATGAAGTCGCCGAGGGTCGGTTCGGGAACGTCGACCTCGGCGGGGTCCGTGCGGTCGTGGCCGGGAAGTATCCGGGCGCGATCCACCAGGGCAACGGCCACGTCGTGCTCTTCATCGACGAGAAGGCCACGGACGAGCAGGTCGAGGCCTTTGCGACGATCCTTTCGGGGAAGATGGGCGGCATGCCGTGGGAAGCGCTCGCGGGGACGATCGGTCGCCTCGAAGGCCCCGTGCGTACGCCGATTGATTTCCGGGCGGAGGGTCAGCACGCCGCCATCCGTGCCGGCAACTTCCTCGAGCTCGTCACGACGCCTCTCGTCAATCCCGTCACCGGCGCGATCAACGAAGTGCACATCACCTATCCCAACGGCGGGTTCTTCTGGAACGATGGCAGCATCGTGACGACCTCGTCGATGCGGGCCGAGCATGGCGCCTTCAGGCTCGAGTGGCCCGAGCGCTTCGCTGCCGTGGCGGAGGTCAACTGGACGAACGCGGCCTGATCGAGCGCGTCGTCCGCCGCGACCGGGTGCTGGTCGCGGCGGCGCTGGGCCTCCTCACCCTGCTGGCGTGGGTGTATCTCGCGGGTCCCTCCGCGGGTGGAATGCGCGGGGAAGGCGACGGAATGTCCGGCATGGCGATGCCGGACACGCGACCATGGGGTGCAGGCGA
Organism: Gemmatimonadales bacterium; assembly: GCA_035759585.1. GTDB lineage: Bacteria > Gemmatimonadota > Gemmatimonadetes > Gemmatimonadales > GWC2-71-9 > CAMLLJ01. The sequence goes on from DASTUP010000222.1 coordinate 3,598, forward strand.
CCTCATGGTCCTTTTCGTCATGTGGTCGGCGATGATGGTGGCGATGATGCTGCCTGCGGCGGCGCCGACCATCCTGCTCGTGACGGGACTCGCGCGCCGCCGGGCCGGAACCGATGCGCCGCGGGTTCACACGGGGCTGTTCCTCGGCGGATATCTCGCCGCATGGGTCGGCTTCAGCGCCGTTGCGGCGTACGCCCAGTGGCTCCTCCACGGCGCCGCCGTGCTGACTCCCGGCATGGCGCTCGCAGATCCGCGCGTCGCCGGCGCACTCCTGCTCTTCGCGGGCCTCTACCAGTGGCTCCCGATCAGGAACGTCTGCCTCACGCACTGCCGCTCGCCCATCGGCTGGCTCAGCTCGGAATGGCGCGAGGGCTCCGCCGGTGCCTTTCTCATGGGAGCCCGGCACGGCGCCTTCTGCCTCGGCTGCTGCTGGGCGCTCATGCTCCTCCTCTTCGCGGCGGGCGTCATGAATCTCGTTTGGGTCGCCGCGATCGCGGCACTCGTGCTCGTCGAGAAGGTGGCACCGGCGGGGCGCGTC
>DASTUP010000223.1:0-6653 GCA_035759585.1 Gemmatimonadales bacterium
GCTCGCTGATGCATTCGAGATGATCCGCCGAAAGCGCACCGACCTCGGCCGCGAGCTCGGCACCGCCGGACGCGGTGAGCTGGTCGGCGTGCAGCTTGGGGGCAAGCCCTGCCGCCTTACCCGCCAGCAGCACCGCCCGACCCTCCTCCTGCGAAAACGCGGTCTCCTCGACGAACACGTCGCAGCACCGGGCAAGTCCTTCGGCCTCGATTGCCGGTATCATTTCGTCGATGACGAGATCGAGATACCGCCGGCGATCCGCGCGGTGCTCCGGCGGGATCGTATGGGCGCCCAGAAAGGTCGGGACGATGCGTGCCGGCTGCATCGATCCCAGGCGCCGGTACGCACGCAGCAGTCGCAGCTCGGTCTCCGTATCGAGACCGTACCCGCTCTTGCACTCCACCGTTGTGACGCCGAGTCGCAGCATTTCCCGGAGGAAGCCGGCGGAGCGCTCGACCAGCGCATCTTCACTGGATTCGCGCGTTGCCTGCATCGTGGAGGCGATGCCGCCGCCATTGCGCGCTATGTCCAGGTAGGAGTCGCCGCGGATCCGGCGCTCGAATTCCCCGGCGCGCCAGCCGCCGAAGGCGAGATGCGTATGGCAATCGACGAGCCCGGGCACGACGAGGCGCCCTCCGGCATCCTCGAACGGTGCGTCCCGCAGCTCCCGAGGAAGCTCCGCACCGCGTCCCAGCCAGCGGACGATCCCGTTCTCCCAGGCGAGGGCCGCATCCGCGATCGCGTGGATCTCCCCCTGCCCTCCCTCCGCGCGGCAGGTGGCGAGCATGCCGATCCCGCGCAACACCTTCATGCCGTGCCATCCGATCCGTTGATCATCGGAAGATCGATACCCCGCTCGTTTGCCGTTTCGATCGCGAGCTCGTAGCCGGCGTCCGCATGTCGCATGACGCCGCTTCCCGGATCGGCGGTGAGCACGCGCTGCAACCGCCGGTCCGCCGATTCGGTGCCGTCGGCCACTGCGACCATCCCCGAGTGCAGTGAGTACCCGATGCCGACGCCGCCGCCGTGATGCAGCGAGACCCAGCTCGCGCCGCAGGCGGTGTTCAGGAGTGCATTGAGGAGCGGCCAATCGGCGATCGCGTCGGAGCCGTCCTTCATCGCTTCCGTCTCGCGATTGGGCGAAGCGACCGAGCCGGTGTCGAGATGGTCGCGGCCGATGACGAGCGGCGCGCGCACCCGGCCCTTCTTCACGAGCCAGTTGAACCGCTCGCCCAGCCGGGCCCGCTCACCGTATTCGAGCCAGCAGATGCGTGCCGGCAGGCCCTGGAAATGGACTTTCTCGCGCGCCTTCCGGATCCAGCGGGCGAGCGCCTCCTTTTCCGGAAAGGTCTCGAGTACGGCGTCATCCGTGACGGCGATGTCATCCGGATCACCCGAGAGCGCCGCCCAGCGAAACGGGCCCGCCCCACGACAGAAGAGTGGGCGGATGAACTCGGGAACGAAGCCTGGAATGGTGAACGCTTCACGCATTCCCCGGTGGTCCGCCACCTGGCCGCGCAGGTTGTTCCCATAGTCGAAAGCCATGGCCCCCGCGCGCTGGAGGTCGAGCATCGCCTGCACGTGCACCACCATCGAATCGAGTACGCGGGCCTCGTAAGCCGCGGGATCGGCATCGCGAAGCCTCGCCGCATCGTCGAGCGAAAGGCCCGCCGGGATATAGCCGACGCGCAGATCGTGCGCCGAGGTCTGGTCGGTGAGCACATCGGGGACGACACCCCGTCGTGCCAGCTCCGGCAGCACGGCGGCGATGTTGCCGACCAGGCCCACCGAGAGCGCGCTGCCCTGGCGGCGTGCATCCTCCACCAGGCGGAGTGCCTCGTCCAGATCAAACGAGATCCGGTCGCAATAGCCCGTGTCGACCCGCCGTTCGATGCGCGAGGGATCGACGTCCACGCCGAGGAACGCCGCGCCGTTCATCGTTGCCGCGAGCGGTTGTGCGCCGCCCATCCCGCCGAGGCCGCCGGTCACGACGAGACGGCCGGCAAGCGATCCGCCGAAATGCTGGCGCGCACACTCGGCAAAGGTCTCGTAGGTACCCTGGAGAATGCCCTGGGTCCCGATATAGATCCACGATCCCGCCGTCATCTGGCCGTACATGGTGAGCCCGAGCGCGTCGAGTCGCCGGAATTCGTCCCAGGTGGCCCAGCGCGGCACCAGGTTCGCATTGGCGATCAGCACCCTCGGCGCCTCCTCGTGCGTGCGAAAGACGCCCACCGGCTTGCCGCTCTGGACCAGGAGCGTCTCGTCGTTCTCCAGGCGCCTCAGCGTGCTGACGATCCGGTCGAACGACGGCCAGTCGCGGGCCGCTTTTCCGCCCCCGCCGTACACGATCAGCTCCTCCGGACGCTCCGCCACGGCCGGATCGAGGTTGTTCATGAGCATCCGGAGGGCAGCCTCCTGGTGCCAGCCCTTGCAGGAGAGCGTGGGCCCGATGGGGGCCCTCACGGTACGCGCGCCGACGGCGGTCATCTGCAGCTCCGGGAATCGTGAAGTCCGCGAAAGATGGCCATGCCCGGGAGACGGTGCCACCCACGCGCTTGTCGCCTGCAACCCCGGGCCCCATTCTCCTATCCAATCCGTTGCATGACGACCCCGACCCGCGGAGTTCGAGCCCTGCGATTCGAGCCGGCCCGACCCCGAGCGAACGCTGATGCCGTAGAGGCCGCCCTGGCGGCCGCCGGGGACGCGCATGCCTTCGAGCGGCTCTACCGGGCGCACGTGGCCCGGATCCACTCCCTCGCCCGCCGGATGCTGAGTGAGGACGAGGCGGACGAGATCACCCAGGACGTCTTCGTCCGGGCCTGGCAGAAGCTGGGGACCTTCAGGGGGGATTCGGCATTCGGAACGTGGCTGCACCGGCTGGCCGTCAACGTCATGCTCGCGCGGCGCTCGGAGCTCGGCACCCGCCGCCAGCGCTACTACGACACCGATGAGCCGCTGTCCGAAGTGGCAGGCCGCTCGCCGGCACCCGAAGATGCGATGGATTTCGAGGAAGCGCTGGAGCGGCTTCCGGACGGGGCGAAGCAGGTTTTCGTCCTGCACGATGTGGAGGGGTACCGCCACGAGGAGATTGCCGAGATGCTCGGTCTCGTCGTCGGAACCTCGAAGTCACAGCTGCACCGCGCCCGCATGGCGCTGCGGCGGCACCTGGAGCGATGACATGACGATGCCCGGACACTGGACCGACCGGCTCTCCGACTATCTCGACCGCGAGCTCACCGCGGCCGAAGTGGCCGAGGCCGACCAGCACCTGATGCACTGCGCCGAATGCCGGGACACGCTCGCCGAGCTGCGCGAGGTGAGGGCGCGGGCGCGGCAGCTCGCTCCCGCGCTGCCCGACGCCGACCTCTGGCCGGCGATCGCAGCGGCCATCGGCTCGGAGGCCGTGGTGCGCCGCGCGGACGTGACGCCCCTGCGGACCCGCCGCCGCTACGCGTTCTCGTTTCCACAGCTTGCCGCAGCGGGCATCGCGCTCGCCGCGGTGTCGGGTACCGGTGTCTGGCTCGCAAGCGGCGGCGGCGACCGCCTCCCGGCGGTGGTGCGCGTCGAGACGGCGACGCCCGATGCGCCGCTGCCGGACGGTGACGTCACGGTGCGCACGGCTTCGCTCCGCGCCACTGCGACGTACGACGCCGCGATCGGCGACCTCGAAGCCGTGCTCGAGAGCGGCCGCACGCAGCTCGATCCGGCCACGGTGGAAGTGCTCGAGACGAACCTGGCACTGATCGATTCCGCCATTGCCGAGGCGCAGCGGGCCATCGCCGGGGATCCGGCGAATGCCTACCTGAACTCGCACCTCGCCCGCACCATGCAGCGCAAGCTCGACCTACTGCGGCGCGCGGCAACGCTCGCCACCACCCGGAGCTGAGAGGACCGATCGTGCTACTCGCGACATTCACCGCACTCGCCCTGGCTGCATCGCAGGGGGCCGACACGACCATCGCCGTCGAGCGCGGCGACCGGCTCGAAGTCGAGACACATCGCGGCAGCATCACCGTGCGCGCGTGGAACCGGAACTCGGTGCAGGTGCGCGGCTCCGGCGGGCGCTTCACGGTCGACTACGATCGCGGTCGCGTCGATGTCGAGGCGGACTGGGAGCATGGCGACCAGGGCAATCTGCGCTTCGAGGTCTCCGCCCCCGCCTGGATGGTGCTCGAGCTGAGCGGCGTCAACACGGACATCACGGTCGTGGGGATCGAGGCCGCGATCAGCGCGGAGAACGTCTCCGGAACGATTTCCGTGGAGGGTGGAGACGGCATCGTCGAGCTGGAGACCGTCGAGGGTCGCGTGGACGTCTCGGGCGCGCGGGGTCAGATCTACATCACTTCCGTGAACGAAGCCGTGACGGTGCGGAACGTCAGCGGGACCGTTCATGCCGAAACGGTCAATGGTGCCATCACGCTCACAGGCATCGAGTCGTCCGATGTCGAGGCCGAGACCGTGAACGGCGCGATCACCTTTGCCGGGCCGATCCGGGACAGCGGCCGCTATGGATTCGCGACGCACAACGGCGGCGTCACGGTGACCGTCCAGGAAGGGGCCAACGTCGCGGTGTCGGTTTCGACCTTCCAGAGCGAATTCGGCGCGGACTTCCCGATCTCGTTCCGCGGCTCACGGGAGGGAGATTTCTCCTTCACGATCGGTAGTGGGAGTGCCAGACTCGACATCGAATCGTTCCAGGGACCGATCCGCCTCGTGCGCCCCGGCGCCGTCCGTTCCCGCTGACCAACACTCACGGAGAAGCTCATGCTGCTGCTGACTGCCGCCCTGACCGCCGTCGCCTTGCAGGGCACACAGGACAATGATTTCCGCTGGTCGGGCACCCTCGCCGCCGGCAAGACGATCGAGATCCGTGGAATCAACGGCGCCATCACCGCCTCGGCCGCGAGCGGGCGGGAGGTCCGTGTCGCGGCCGTGAAGCGCGCCCGCCGGAGCGACGTCGCATCGGTCGAGATCCGGGTGGAGGAGAACTCGGACGGCGTGACGATCTGCGCGGTCTATCCGAACCAGCGCGACAGCGAAGGCTGCCGCCTGGAAAGCCGGAACAACCGCAATTCCGAAGAGAACGACGTCCAGGTCGACTTCACCGTCGAGGTCCCGGCGAACGTGAAGTTCGCCGGACGCACCGTCAACGGAGACGTGGAAGCTGCCGGCCTCACCGGCGATGCGGAGATCACGACGGTGAACGGGAACGCCGAGGTGTCGACACGAGGCATGGCGGAGGCCACCACGGTGAATGGCAATGTGAGAGCGAGCGTCGGCCGCGCCGACTGGAGCGGTCCGGCCGAGTTCACCACCGTGAACGGGAGCGTGACCGTGACCCTCCCCGCATCGGTCGATGCCGATGTCACCGCGAGCACGGTCAACGGAGATATCTCGACCGATTTCCCGCTCACCGTCCGGGGTCGTTTCGGCCCGCGCCGGCTTTCAGGCACGATCGGAGACGGGGGCCGCGCGCTGTCCCTCAAGACCGTCAACGGAAGTATCAGCATCGAGCGCGAGGGCTGAGGCGGACCCGAACCCGAAGAGGTGAGACCCCACGGAGCCGGCCTCCGTGGGGTTGTTCGTTTCTGAAACCACGATCGGTCGGCCAACGTTTTGCGAAGTATGGGCATCTGACGGGAAACCCCGTTCCGAGCCGCCCCTTCCCCGGAGCTTCCGTGCGCTTCGTTCCTGCCGCTGCCTTGCTTGCCCTGGTTCTTGCCCCGGCCCGTCCGGCTCCGCTTGCCGCCCAGACCGGCACGCCGGCCGACAAGGCGTTCACCGCGCGGCCCCTTCCCACCGGGGCCACGGTGGATGTCGACGGCCGGCTCGACGATGCGGCCTGGAGTTCGGCGGCATGGCGGTCGGACTTCCTGCAGAAGGTCCCGCTCGAAGGGGGGACGCCGACCGGGACGACCGAGGTCGCATTTCTCTACGACGAGGACGCGCTCTACGTGGGCGCGCGGATGCGGAGCGCCGACCCCGCCGGCATCCCGACGACCGTCGCGCGCCGGGACCAGTTCACGAACGCCGAGCACCTGATCGTCGCGCTCGACACCTACCGCGATCGGCGCACGGCCTACGTCTTCTCGGTCTCCTCCGGTGGCGTGCGTGGTGACCACTACAATCCCTCCGACAGCGAGGGCGATCGCGAGATGGCCTGGGATCCCGTCTGGCACGGTGAGGCCACCGTGGATTCCCTGGGCTGGTATGCGGAGATGCGGATTCCCTTCTCGCAGCTCCGATTCGCGTCGGGCGGCGAGCAGCTCTGGGGCGTTCAGATCAATCGCTGGATGCCCCACGCGGACGAAGACGTCTACTGGATCGTCATTCCCGCGCGCGAGACCGGCTGGTCGTCCCGCTTCGGCGAGCTGCGCGGAATTTCCGTCGCGAGCGCGCCGCGACGCCTGGAGCTCACGCCCTACGTCGCCGCCAACGCCACGTTTGCGCAGCGCGTTCCGGGCGACCCGTTCAACGACGGCAGCGTAACCTCCGCGCGCGCCGGCGCAGATTTCAAGATGGGCCTCGGTCCCAACCTGACGCTCGACGCCACGATCAACCCCGACTTCGGCCAGGTCGAGGTCGATCCCGCGACGGTGAACCTCAGCGCGTTCGAGACCTTCTTCGAGGAGAAGCGGCCGTTCTTCGTC
>DASTUP010000224.1:0-44476 GCA_035759585.1 Gemmatimonadales bacterium
CGGCCCGCACGATGTGCCGGTAACCTTCGGAGCGCACCACCACGATTTCGGTGCCGCGCGCGATGTAGCCGCCGTCGCGCACGACGTCGAGCCGCTCACCGCCGACGACCGCCACGCCCGATGGCCTGAGGTCGGTCAGGGCGACGCCGGTGGCGCCGATCAGCTCGTTCCGCAGGGAGCCGGAGATGTACCCCGCGGCACTCCCGACGTCGCCGCTGTGCAGGAGTCCGCGGAAGCGGCCGCTGTGCGGGAGATGGCGAATCCAGGCGTACATGACCGAGACCGTCGCCACCGCAGCGACGCCGAGCGCGGCGACGGCCTTCGTCACGTCGCCCGAAGTCGGCGCGCTCCCGAGCATTGCCAGCAGGACCGAGGCCCCGAAGAGCCCGACGCCGAGGATGCCCGGCACACCGAAACCGGGAAGGATGAAGACCTCCGCGGCGATCAGCATGGCGCCGAGAAGGAGCAGCAGCACCTCGAGCCACCCGGCGAGGCCCACGGCCAGGGCGGCGCCGAAGAAGAGCCCGAGTGCCAGGAAGCTCACGAGGATGCCAAGCCCCGAGGCGCCCGCCTTGATCTCGGCGATGATCGCAATGACGGCGGCCGAGATGAGGAGCGCGCCGACAAAGGGATTCGCAATCAGCTGGAGAAGGGATTCCACACCGGGAATCTAGCACCGGCGGGACGGCCGCGCATGGCCGCGCGTCGCGGCTTGCCACGGGACGAAGTATCTTGGGCACGATGCTCAGACGCCCTCATATCATCGCCCACCGCGGCGCCTCGGGCTACGAATACGAGAACAGTCGTGCCGCATTCCGGCGCGCGATCGCGCTCGACGCCGACGGCGTCGAGCTGGACGTCCACGCCACGCGCGACGGCGACATCGTCGTTCACCACGATCCCGAGCTGCGCGACGCCGGTCCGATCGCCCTGCTCTCGACCGCCGAGGTGGTGGCGGCGAGACTCACGAACGGTGAGCCGATTCCCCTGCTCGCCGAAGTGCTCGAGCTGCTCGATGGCCGGTCGGCGTGGGTCGAGGTGAAGGCGCTTTCACCGCATCACGACGAGGCGCTGATCGCGGCGCTGAGTGGCGGCCCGGATCCGGAGCGCTACGCGATCCACAGCTTCGATCACCGGATCGTGCACCGGCTCGGGGCGGGCGCGCCCTGGCTCAGGCGTGGCGTGCTGCTGACCGCGTACGTGGTGGATCCCGTCGCCGTCCTGCGCGCCGCAGGCGCCACGACGCTCTGGCAGGCGTGGGAGCAGATCGACGAGGAGCTCGTGGCCCAGGTCCATGCGGCCGACTGCGAGCTGATCGCTTGGACCGTCAACGAGATGGGCGACCTCGAGCGACTCGCCCGCATGGGCGTGGACGGCCTCTGCGGCAACTATCCTGACCGGATCCGGATCGCGACCGGACCGCGGCCCGCACCGGGCTGATGCACGCGACCCCAACAGGACAGCCAATGCACCGAACCAGTACCTTCATCGCGCTGCTCACCTCCGCGTTACTCGCCGCATGCGCTTCCACGCCGCAGCCCGGCACACCCGGGCCCGCCGTCGCCGGCGCGGACACGAGCGCGGTGCAGTATGCCTCCACGTACGAGCGACGCCCGTTCCAGCCGGTCCTCATCCGGAACGCGACGATCCTTACCGCGGCCGGGCCGGAGATCGAGGGCTCGATTCTCTTCGCCGAGGGAAAAGTGGTGGCGGTCGGAAAGGACGTGGCAGCACCTGCCGATGCGCTCACGATCGACGGCACGGGGAAGTTCGTCACGCCGGGCCTGATCGATACGCACAGTCATATCGGGGTGTACGCCGCGCCAGGCACCTTCGCCGAGGGCGACGGGAACGAAGCGACGAGCCCGAACACGGCCGACGTGTGGGCCGAGCATTCGGTGTGGCCCCAGGACCCGCAGATCCCCCTGGCGATTGCCGGCGGCATCACGGTGCTGCAGGTCCTTCCCGGCTCCGCAAATCTGATCGGCGGCCGGTCGGCCACGCTCCGGCTCGTTCCCGCCCGAACCGTGCAGGAGATGAAGTATCCGGGCGCGCCGTACGGAATGAAGATGGCGTGCGGCGAGAACCCGAAGCGGGTCTACCGCACCCGCGGCCCTTCGACGCGCATGGGGAACATGGCGGGGTTCCGGAGCGCGTTCATCTCGGCGGCCGGGTACCGGCAGAAGTGGGACAAGTGGAATGCAACTCACGATGGAGACGCGCCGGAGCGCAATCTCCGCGACGAAACGCTCGCCGGAGTCCTGCGCGGCGAGATCCTCGTCCACAACCACTGCTATCGCGCAGACGAGATGGCGCAGATGCTCGATCTGGCGCGCGAGTTCGGATTCTCGATCCGGTCGTTCCATCACGCCGTCGAGAGCTACAAGATCGCCGACCTCCTCGCCGAGGCGGGAGCGGCCGCGTCGGTGTGGGCCGACTGGTGGGGCTTCAAGATGGAGTCGTACGACGGCATCCCGCAGAACGCCGCCCTCCTGCAGCAGGCCGGTGCCCGCGCGATCATCCATTCCGACGATGCCGGCGGGATCCAGCGGCTCAATCAGGAAGCGGCCAAGGCGATGCACGCGGGACGGCACGCGGGCATCGAGGTGACGCGCGAGCAGGCGATCCGCTGGATTACGGCCAATGCCGCCTGGGCGCTCGGCATCGACCAGGAAACGGGAACGCTCGAGGCGGGCAAGAAGGCGGACGTGGTGCTCTGGTCCGCCGACCCGTTCTCGGTGTATGCAAAGGCGGAAAAGGTCTTCAACGACGGATGGCTCGTATACGATCGCAGCGATCCGGCGCGCCAGCCGCGCACCGATTTTCACCTCGGACAGGGCGCGCCGGGAGTGGGACGATGAAATACCTGACTCTACTCGCGCGTGTCTGGCTCGGCGCGGCCCTCGTCGTACCCGCGGCTGCCGAGGCGCAGACCATCGCCATCACCGGCGGGACCGTTCATCCCGTCGGCGCGCCCAGGATCGACAACGGCACCGTGCTCATCCGCGATGGGCGCATCGTCGCGATCGGGACCGATGTGCAGGTCCCGGCCGGGGCGCGACGGATCGACGCGCGCGGCAAGGTAGTGACCCCCGGCCTCATCCATGCGAGCTCGGAGCTCGGCCTCCTCGAGGTCTCCTCGATCGATGAGACGAACGAGCGGGTTTCCGAGGGTGAGGTCACCGCTTCCTTCGACGTGGCCGAGGGTATCGACCCGCGATCGGTGCGCATTCCCGTCGCCCGGACCGAGGGCGTCACGGCGGCCATGGCAGTGCCGACCGGCGGGATCTTCGCAGGCCAGGCGGCGCTCATCGCCCTGTCCGGCTCGAGGATGGAGGCGATGCTCCGCGTGCGTGATGCGGCGATGGCAGGCAACTTCGGCGACGCGCTGAAGGCAGCCGGTGGCGGGAGCCATGCCGCCGGTCTCGCACGCGTGCGCCGGATTCTGGAGGATGCCCGCGATTACGACCGGCGGCGCGCCGATTATCGCCGCGCCGACATGCAGGAGCTCTCGGCACCCGCCTCGGAGCTCGAGGCGCTCCTGCCGGTGCTTCGCGGGACGATGCCGCTCTATGTCGTGGCAAACTCCGAACGAGACATCCTGAATGCGGTGCGGCTTGCGAAGGAGTTCGGGATTCGGCTCATCGTGCGCGGCGGCACGGAGGCGTGGAAGGTGACCACGGAGCTCGCCGAAGCGAAGGTGCCGGTGGCGGTCGACGCGTACGCCAACATTCCTGACTTCGAGAACATGGAGGTGCGGTGGGACAACGCTGCGCTGCTGGCCGAAGCGGGCGTGACGCTCCTGATCTACGAGGGCTCCGATGGCGGACCGCGGAACCTGCGCTTCGCGGCAGGCCACGCGGTCCGGAACGGACTCCCCTGGAGCACGGCCCTCGAGGCCATTACCCTCGCGCCCGCCCGGGTCTTCGGCGCGGACACGACGATGGGGTCACTCGCAGCGGGCCGCCGGGCCGATGTGGTGGTCTGGAGCGGCGACCCCTTCGAATTTTCGACCCGCCCCGAGCACGTCATCATCGGCGGCGAGGAAATTCCACTCACCAGCCGCCAGACGGAGCTGCTGGAGCGGTATCGCACGCTGCCGCCGGCGCACTGAGATCCAACAAGACGAGGCGGCCCGACATCGGGCCGCCTCGTCATGCTCGGCTGGCAGCCGCCCTCAGACCGGCTGTGCCTGCCCTTCGTCCGTAACGGTCGCTTCAGCCGGCTCGGCGCCGGTGGGCGGGGGCGTGTCGTGGACACTGGAGCACTCTGCGCGCGCGGCTGCGAGCTGGCGCTCGAGGTCGGCGATGTCGCGGTCGAGATCATCGAGCTTGAGCAGCTGCGCATCGATTCGCGCCTGCTCCACCTCGATCTGCCGCTCCTTGCGATGCACGAGGAAGCCAAGCTCGCGCGCCGCATTGTCCCGCTGGCGCCGGAGGCGCATCAGCTCGATCTGCAGCCGCCCCTCATCCAGCGCCGCCGATGCCCGGCGCCCGATGGATTCCAGCTCGGTGTTCAAACGGTCGAATATCGTGGACATCGTTCCCCCCTGATGGTGCCGGTCGGTCCCGGTTCAAATGTATGACGGAAATCTGATCGGGAACGTTTCAATATGGAATAACCTGGGGTTGCCGGGGACTCGGGGCATCCAGGCCAAACTGGCACACGAAAGGACGAAAGGACGAAAGGACGAAAGGGTGCGCCGACCGCGGAGCCCCGTACCCGGGATCCTCGAACGCAAAAGCGCCGACGGACGGTCGGCGCTTCGAGACTCCGGTGCGGCGGGGTTCAGCTCGCGGCGGCCGTCTCGGCCTCCGGATAGACCGACACCTTCTGCCGGTTCTTGTCCTTGAACTCGAACTTCACGACGCCGTCCACGACCGCGAAGAGCGTGTCGTCGTTGGCGCGGCGGACGTTCTTGCCCGGATGGAACTTCGTCCCGCGCTGGCGCACGAGAATGTTCCCCGCGATGACTTTCTCGCCGCCGTACTTCTTGACGCCGAGGTACTGCGGGTTGCTGGTGCGGCCGTTCTTGCTGGAGCCTACGCCCTTTTTATGTGCCATGCTAGCCTCAGCCGACCTTGACGTCGGTAATGCGGACTTCGGTGAACTTCTGACGATGGCCGGTCTTCCGGCGATAGTTCTTCCGGCGCTTGAACTTGAAGACGTAGATCTTCTTTTCCTTGCCGTCCCCGACCACCTCGGCCTCGACCGAAGCGCCCTTCACGAGAGGGGCACCTGCGCGGATCGTGGACCCGTCGGAGGAAAGGAGCACTTCGTCGAAGGTGACCTTTTCGCCGGGCTCCTTGTGCATGAGCGGCAGCCGGAGCGTCTGGCCCTTCTCCGCCCGGAACTGCTTGCCGAGCGCGCGGAAGATTGCGTACATGTCGAGTCCTGCCCTGAAGGTATGCGGCGACGTTAGCCCTTAAACGTAGACGGGGTCTCGCCTTAAGGCAAGGGGGGCGCCGGACCCGCCGGCGGGCGGGCACCGTTCCTACGCCACCGCGTAGATCTCCGTGACGTCCCGCCCCGCCGGCCGGCTCATGAGGCGGAACTCGTCCAGCCGCATCATCGGGTCGTCCCGCAGGTCGAGGTCGAGGCTCGTGAGCTTCTGGAGGTTGTTGAGGAGACGCGGCTCCTCCTCCAGCAGGTAGAGCGCGACTTCGGGATGCACCCGCACGGTGAGCTGCCGTTCCCGGTGCTCGTGTCCCGCCCGCTTGAGCGAGCGCTCGAGCCGCCGCGCCACGACTTCCGGCGTGAAGACGCGCCCCGACCCCGCGCAGGTCGGACAATCCCGCGTGAGCGAATGCCAGAGGGACGGGCGCACGCGCTGGCGGGTCATCTCGACCAGGCCGAGCTCCGAGACCGCAAACGCCTTGGTCCGGGCCCGATCGCGACCCAGGTGCGTGCGCAGCTCCTGAAGCACCTTGTCCCGGTTCTGCCGCGACTCCATGTCGATGAAGTCGCAGACGATGATCCCGCCGATGTCGCGCAGCCGGATCTGCCGGGCGATCTCGCGCGCCGCCTCGAGGTTGGTCCGCAGGATCGTCTTCTCGGGATCCTTCTTCCCGGTGTAGCGGCCGGTATTCACGTCGATCGACACGAGCGCTTCGGTCGGCTGGATGATGATCGAGCCGCCTGTGGGCAGCTCCACCCGTGCCTTGAAGAGATCGCGGATCTCGTTTTCGATGTCGAATTTGTCGAAGAGCGGCGTGGCTTCGGAGTAGAGATGCGCGCGCTTGATGAGCTCCGGATCCACCTGCTGCAGGTACTGCTCGACTTCGTTGAACAGCTCCTTCGAATCCACCCAGAGCGCGTCCACCTTGGCGCTGAAGAGGTCCCGGATGATGCCGCGGGTGAGGCTCGTCTCCCGCTGCAGCAGCGCCGGCGCGCGGCGGACGAACGTCTGCTTCCGGTTGATCTTCCGCCAGAGATTGAGGAGTGACTCGATCTCCCTCCGGAAGTGCTCTTCCGTCACCCCTTCGGCCACCGTCCGCACGATGACTCCGCCCGAATCCTTCGGCAGCAGCTTCGTGACCATCTCGCGCAGCTTGGCCCGCTGCTCGCGGCTCTCGATCTTCCGGCTCACGCCCACCTTCGAGCCGTACGGCATGTAGACGAGGAAGCGCCCGGCAAGCGAGATCTGGGCGGTGACGCGACAGCCCTTGGTGCTGATCGGCTCCTTGGTGACCTGGACCGGGAGCGTCTGCCCCTTCTTGAGGATGTCCTGGATGTTCGGCACCGGCCGGCGGGGCGAGACCTCGCGGCGCCGTACCTCCTGGCCGCCGTTGCCGTTCCGGCCCCGGCGCCCGCGCGGGCGTGACCCGTCACCCTCCTCGCCCTCCACTTCCGCCTCACCTTCGAAGTTGCCCTCGGCGATGGCCGCCTCCGCCTCGGCGCCCTCGTCGATCTCCTCGTCGGGATCGGGCTCCTCGTCCTCGTCGGGCTCGAGAAGATCTGATGCGTGAAGGAAGGCACTCTTTTCGAGGCCGATATCGACGAACGCTGCCTGGATGCCGGGGAGGACCGCTTCGACCTTGCCGAGGTAGATGTCGCCGACGGTACGGCGATGGTCGGGGCGGTCGATGAGAAGTTCGACCAGACGGTCGTCTTCCAGGATGGCAACGCGCGTTTCGCGCTGGCTGCCGTTGATGAGGATCTCGCGTTTCACGCGGGGAAGTCCTTGGGTGTTCGGGGCCCGGCGCGCCGCGAGCCGGGAGGAGCGCATCCACTGCTCCGCCGGTCCCGGCCCGCCGCATCGCCTTCAGATGCGCTAATTATATGCAAGGAAGGAGTTTAGGGCAATAATCTGCGGCCGCGATCAGTCCACGACGTTCCCGAGGATCTGCCGGGCTATGACCATCCGCTGGATCTCGCTCGTGCCCTCGCCGATCTCGCAGACCTTGGCGTCCCGCATCATCCGCTCGACCGGGTAATCGGTCGTGTAGCCGTAGCCACCGAAGATCTGGACGGCCTTGGTCGTGGCCCGCATGGCAAGTTCCGAGCAGAAGAGCTTGGCCATCGCTGCCTCCTTCTTGAACGGCTTGCCGCCCTGCTTGAGCCAGGCGGCATGGTAGAGGAGATGGGTCCCCGCCTCGATCTCGAGCGCCATGTCCGCCAGCTGGAAATGGACGCCCTGAAAGCTGCCGATCGGCTTCCCGAACTGCTTGCGGTGCCCGGCATACTCGAGCGCGGCATCGTACGCACCCTCGGCGATCCCGAGCGAAAGCGCGGCGATACCGATGCGGCCGGCGTCCAGCGTGCGCAGGAAATTGACGAACCCCTTCCCCTTCTCGCCCAGGAGATTCTCCTTTGGCACTATGGCATTCTCGAAGATGAGCTCCCGCGTGTCGCTCGCGCGCCAGCCCATCTTGTCCTCCTTCTTGCCTGCCCGGACGCCGGGCGTCTTCGGGAGGTTCTCGGCGTGGCCCACGCCGATTTCCCGGCACTTTTCGAGGTCCACCGTGTCCTTCGTGACGATGAAGCTGGAGATCCCGCGGGTTCCGGCGGTCGTATCGGTTCGCGCCGTCACGGAAAAGATCTCGCCTACGCCCGCGTGCGTGATGAAGACCTTGGAACCGTTGAGGACGAAGTGGTCGCCACGATCTTCGGCCGTCGACGCCGTGCCGCCCGCATCACTGCCGGCACCCGGCTCGGTAAGTCCGAAGCCGCCGAGCACCTTCCCGGATGCAAGCAGCGGCACATACCGGTCGCGCTGTTCCTTCGTCCCGAACTCGACGATCGGTGACGTGCCGAGGTTGGTGTGCGCGCTGATGGTGAGCGCGTGGCTCGCATCGACCTTCGCCATCTCGTGGATCGTGATGTAGTAGGAGAGCTGATCCATCCCCGCCCCGCCGAGCTCTTCGCTCCACGGCACGCCCAGGAGCCCGAGCTCTCCCATCTTGCGGATGTTCTCCCAGGGGAAGGTCGACGTCCGGTCGAGCTCACGAGCCACCGGTGCGATTTCGGCGCGGGAAAAGTCACGCACCATCTCCCGCACCTGGTGGTGCTGGTCGTTGAAGTAGATCGAGGTGTCCATGCGGGGGAATATAGGCAGGGAGGGATGGGAGGACGGTAGGCGGTAAGTACGGGGGGTAGTTGCCACCAGTGCGTCGTTGATGAATCGTGACTAGTCGGCGATGGCGAGCTCGGGTTCGGGCGGCAACGGCGCAGGCTCGGGCGACGAGCATGCCGTGCGCGCAAGGAGATCGAGGAGCTCGGGCGCGAACTTGGCCTTTGCGCGCGGGCCGAAGCCGGCGATTCGAGCGAGGGGGGTGATATCGCGCGGCGGCTCGGCGGCGAGGGCGCGGACGGCGCGCTCGGTCAGCAACTCGATCGGCGCGATACCGAGCGAAGCCGCGGTCCGCTCCCGCCACTGGAAGAGTGCGGACACCAGGGCGTTCTCCTCGGGCCGTGGCGGCTCGCCGCTCAGGCCGTCGACCAGAATCCGCCCGTAGCGCGCGGCGAGCGGTGCGCCCACCCCGGGGAGGGCCGCGAGCTCTTCGATGGTCTTCGGCGGACGCGCGGCGAGCCGGACCAGCGTCTGGTCGTCGAGCAGGCCACCCGGCCATGGCGCCGACACGCGGGCGACGGCGCGGCGGAGCGACGCCAGCCGCTCCTTCACGCCCGGATCGGTGATCACCGGTCCGCCGGTGTGCGCGCACCGGTCGCATCCGCTGCAGCGCTCGGCCTTCTCGCCGAAATATCGGAGAACCGCAGCGCGGCGACACCCTGAGGTTCTCGCGTACTGCTCGACTGCATCGATGCGTGCCAGGGCCGCCTTGCGCCGCCGCTCGATCGGCCGCCAGTCCACCTCGCCACGCTCCGGGTGCAGCTCGCGACGAAGCCGCTCGGCGGATTCGGCAACGGCTTTCGGTACTCGCGAGGGAGCAAGGCGCCCGGTCCAGATTTCCTCGAGCGTTCGCCTGGCCGGGAAAGTGACGTCGAGCTGGCGCTGGTGCACCACGGCGTCCCCGCGGCGATAGAGCAGGACGCACCGTGCCCTCCCACCGTCCCGGCCTGCCCTCCCCGCTTCCTGGTAATACGATTCCGGCGTCGGCGGCATCGACCAATGCACGACGAGGCGCACGGTCGGCTTGTCGATGCCCATCCCGAACGCCGACGTCGCCACGATGATATCCACCTCATCGGCAAGAAATGCCTCGAGCCGGTGGGCGCGCACGATGCGATCGAGCCCGGCATGGTACGCGACGGCTCGATGGCCTGCCTCGCGCAGTGCATGGGCGATGCCTTCCGTGGCCTTCCGTGTCGGCGCGTACACGATGCTCATCGCATCGTCTGCAGCGAGGAGCCGCAGGAGTGCCTCGAGACGCTCGCGCTCCGTCCGCACCTGGCGAACGCCGAACCAGAGATTCCGCCGGTCGAACGAGCCGAGGTGCAGGTCGAAGTCCCGCCAGCGCCCACCCAGGTCGAGCGTCGCCGCAATCTCTTCCCGGACTGCCGCCGTGGCACTGCCGGTGAGCGCCAGGACAGGCGGACGGCCCAGCCGGTAGCGCATCCGCCGGAGGCCGCGGTAGCTCGGCCGGAAATCGTGGCCCCATTCGGCGATGCAGTGCGCCTCATCCACGGCAAGGAGTGCCGGAAAGAGACTGCGTCGCTCGAGCTCAGGCACCAGCCGTTGCAGGCGCTCGGGCGAAGTGTACAGCAGCCGCGCGCCGCCGCTGGCGACGGTTTCCAGTGCGGCGTCGATCTGCGCGCGATTCATGGGTCCGGCGAGGCTCACTGCCGGAATTCCCCGCGCCAGCGCGGAGGCGACCTGATCCTGCATGAGGGAAATGAGCGGCGAGATGACGAGCGTGTAGCCGCCCAGCGTTACGGCCGGCACCTGAAAACAGATGGATTTTCCGCCCCCGGTGGGCAGGATCCCGAGCGTGTCACGGCCCGCGAGCACCGAGCGCACAACGGCGCCCTGTTGCGGGCGGAACCGGGGAAATGCGAAATGCCGTTCGAGGACGGCACACGCGGCTTCGTAGCGTTCGCGCATGCCGGCAATGTCGCCGACAAGTTCGCAGGTCGATCATCCGGACAATGCGGACCGGAGCGGAAAAGCGAGACGCGGGGTGACTGTGAGTCGCCCCGCGCTCTGCCACACTACGGATGAATCAATGGAAAGTGATTCCGGCGCCGAGCTGAAGGACGTTGATCGAGCCGCCATCGAAGTCGCTGAGGTACCAGCTCAGCACCGGCACGATCGAGATGTTGCGCCCGACCCGGAAGTCGTTTCCGACGCCGATCAGGAAGCCGACACCCGTTTCGTCCCCGACGTCCTCCACGTCCAGGTAGCCGAGCCCGAGCCCACCCTTGAGGTGAAGTCCGCCGGCCGGCTTCGGGTAATAGTACACCGTCGCAGTCGATGCACTGACCGAAACGGTGGTTTCGAATTCCTCTTCGATCCAGGAGTTCGACTCGAAGCCGAGCAGCCAGTTGTCGCTCAGCTTCCCGCCGAGCTTGAGGAAGGCGGCGAGCCCGCCCTCCCTGCCGCAATCATCGCAGTCGGAGACGCCCATCGATCCGTACCCGAACCCGAAACCGATCCAGAATCCGTTCCGCACCTGCGGATGCTGCGCTGAAAGTCCTGCAGGAGCGGCGACCACGAGCAGACCCACGAAAGCCAGGGCCTTCGACCAGCGAGCCATGTCGCACCATCCGGGTTGAGGGAGACGGACACTCGACGCTCAGGCGCAGTGCGACGCCCCGGTGCAGCCGGTTAAGGGTGGTCGTCGCGTGCAGAATGAGTCAGGCGAAGGTAGGAGGCCCGAATCGTTCGCACAACTGTTCGGCCCCCTGATGTGTCGGGCGCATGCACAAATGCCCCGCGAGCGCGGGGCATTTGGAGGAGGCGGCCGTCATTCGTCGCCGAAGCGAAGACCTCCCATGAGCTGAAGGCCGCTGGCGTCATTGTCGAAGAAGCGGTTGAAGCGGAGGTCGGCGAAGAACCCGATGCTGCTTCCCGATCGATGGAAGTTGGCACCCGCTCCGATGTTGATGCCGAAGTCGGTCTCGTCGAATCCCAGCAGGCTCGCGCCTCCGAGCACGTACGGGTGGATGCTGCTCGACGAGGTCGAGAAGTGATACGCGGCATCGCCATTGATCAGGAAGTAGTTGTCGCCTTC
This sequence comes from Gemmatimonadales bacterium, assembly GCA_035759585.1. Classification (GTDB taxonomy): domain Bacteria; phylum Gemmatimonadota; class Gemmatimonadetes; order Gemmatimonadales; family GWC2-71-9; genus CAMLLJ01. The sequence continues at coordinate 11,634 of DASTUP010000224.1, forward strand.
GTTGAACAGATAGCTGCCGTCCAGGCGGAAGCCGAGGTGACCGACAGGAATGAAGTCGACGACGCCGCTGACGCCGAAGTCGCTTCCGCCGCCGTCTTCGAGGGAGAACTGCACGGTGCCGCCGAGCCCGTAGCGGACACCCTGGGCTTCAGCCCGGGGGGCGGCAAAGAGAGTTGCGGCAAGAGCGATGACAACGAGACGCCTGCTCATGGTGTCGTCTCCTGATGAGGTCGGTGCCTGCCGGGGCCGAAGGGGCCCCGTAGCGCTCGCAAGCTGCGCCGCTGCCAGTCATGGCGCTATGACGCACCTCACCGGGATAAAAAAACAGCCCCGCCGGATGGCGGGGCTGTTCTGGTACGACCGGAGCTTAGTTGCCGCCGCCGATCTTGACACCGAGGCGAACGTCAACGAACTGGACGCTCATGCTTTCGCCGGCGAAATCTTCGGCGAACTCATTGATGAAGGCTGCCTCGACGAACGGCGTGATGCTGCTGTTCTCCATCATGACGTTGAAGCCAGCGCCGGCGCCCGCGAGGAAGTCGCCGCCCTCGAAATCGGAGTTCGTGAGGTAGCCGGCCGTGCCGAGCAGGTACGGGTGGAACTTCGACCCTTCCGACGTCATGAACGTGTAGAGCACGTTACCGCGGAAAATGATGATCTCGGGATCGAAGATGTAGGCGGCATCCACACGGAAGCCGATCGGGCTGCTGCCGCTCCCGCCGAATTCGGCCATGACGGCCGCACCGAAGTCGCTGCCACCGCCCTCTTCGAGGGAGAAAATCCCATCGCCCGCGACGCCGAATCTGACGCCCTGCGCCTGCGCGCTCGTGGTAAACAGAGCGGAAGCCAGCGCGAGAGCCGCAACACCCTTCAACATTCCCTTCATGTCCCCTCCTGATTCCCGGTTGACCTGTTGAAAGAGCCTACCCCTCTCCCCTGCGACCGCCCGTTCCGGCGGTGGACCACGACCTGACCCCCTTCACACTCGCCTGCATTTAACCACCGAAGTTAGCGATTCCTGCCGCTTTCGCAACGGGGGGTCCGGCCAAATATCGCCGTAAACGCTTACCCCGTATACCGTTGCCAAAAGCGGCAGTGACCGCAGAAAGCGTCAACTTTCCGGCGACCCAATATCGTCACCCTGGGTCCGGGCGCGCCGGGCGGCGATCACGCGCCAGATCAGGGAGACCCCCATCACCGCAGCCGCGAGCCAGACCAGCCACCGGGCGTCGTACGCTAACCCGAAGACTGCCAATACGATACCAAGCAACCCCATGAGCTGGCGCATCATTGGCCGAGGAACGCCGTGATGGCCGAGCGGAACTCCGGTGTGGCGCGGGCCAGTGCGTTGACCCGGGCTCCGAGGCCGATCCCCTGCGCAAAGCCGGTGCCGTCGAGCTCGTAGAAAAGGCGCTTCGTGAGGCCCATCGCCGATGGGGCTGCCCCCGCCAGGTTCGCCACCAGCTCTCCGGCCGCGCGATCGAGGTCCCCCGCTGGCACGACCCTCGAAAAGAGGCCCAGATCCCTTGCAACGGATGCGCCGAGTGTCCCGCCGGTCGCGACCAGGTCGAAGGCAACCTTTTCCGGCACCGCCCGGCGAAGGAGCGTCATGACCATGGCCGGAACGAACCCTCGCCGGATCTCGGGAAAACCGATCTGCGCATCGTCCCCGGCGACCACGAGGTCGCATGCCAGCGCGAGCCCGGCACCGCCGGCGAGCGCCCGGCCCTGCACGACGGCGACGACCGGCTTCGGCACGCCGCGCATTCTGATGAAGAGCTCACCGAGTCGCATCGCCTCGCGCTCATTCTCGGCGAGCGTGCGGTCCGCCGAGGCGAGCAGCTCGCCCAGATCGGCGCCCGCGCAGAAGTCCGTCCCCGAGCCGCGAACCACCACGACACGAACCTCCGCGTCGAGATCGGCGCGTTCGAGCGCCGCGTGCAGCGACTCTACGAGCGCGGAGCTCAGTGCGTTTCGCTTCTCCGGACGATCGAGGGTGAGGGTGAGCGCATTCCCCTCGAGTGAGGTGCGCAGTCCGCCGACGCTCACGGGGCACCGGCCGCGCGGAGGCGGCGCGCGAGCGTCCGCGGCACCGGAATCTCCATTCTGAGCAGTGCCGTCGAATAGACCTTCCCCTGGGCGTCGGTCTTGAGCGAAAGCGTTCCGCCGCCGTCGAGCGCGCCGTGGAGGAGGAAGTTGAGCGCCATGAGATTCGGCAACTCGAACCGGTCCACGCCGCTCACCATCCCCCGGAAGTGCTTCGCCACCCGTTCCCGCGTAACCTCGGCGACGAGGAGGTCGTAATACTCCGTCTCGAGCGCAATGAGTCCGACATTCGCCGTATCCCCCTTGTCCCCCGACCGGGCGTGCGCCAGGTACCGCAGCTGAAGTGGCTCGGTAACCGCGGAAGCGCGCTTCTTCACGGGCATTCCACAGCTCTCCTGGATTCGGGTATTTGGTCTTCGACACGAAAGCGCGAAGCCACGAAGGCACGAAGGACAACGGGTCTTTGTGGGTGCACCCCACGAACATCAGCTCTTCTTCGCGGCTTCGCGGCTTCGCGCCTGCGTGTCCCCAATATCATCATCCTCATGCTTCGAGAATCTCGACGCTGATGTGGGGCTCGATCTCGCGGCGGTCGATGAGCGCGGGCCAGAAGGCGACGATCTCCTCGACCTGCGGTCGCCCGCCCGCGAAGCCGGTGACGCTCGGCGGCCCGGTGAGCACGAGCGGCGCGATCTCGCGGGTGAAGCGCTCGACCGGCGCCTTCTCGCGGGCACGCACGCCGATCCGGAGTTGCACTTCGGGGAGGTCGGGATCCGGCGCACCGGCAAGCCGGCCGTGGGTGGCGTCCACGCCGACGAACTCGGTGAGGATCTGCTCGAAGTCGAGACCGAGTGCCTTCAGCCGGTCACGAAGGATCCGATCGGCGGCGCGCGCCTTTTCCGCCGCGTCCGGCCACGAATACACGAGCGTACCCACTGCCTTGTAGCCGTAGAAGTACGCGATCGAGACCTTGAGCATCGGCGTGCGCGGACCGCCCCGCACGCCGCTCACGCGCACGCGGTTCTTCCCTGCCTGCGCGAGGCGGATCGAGGTGAAATCGGCCGTGCCGTCCGGCGTGATGTAGGTGTGAGGATCGCCCCTCTCGTACACGAGCTGCTCGGTGACCGATGGTACCGAGACGACGCCGCCGGTCCCCGCATGCTTCGTCACGACGAACGAGCCATCGGCCTGGGCCTCGACGATCGGGAAGCCCGGGTCGGCGAGCCCTTTCACCGACCGCCAGTCGCGCAGCAGGTTCCCGCCCGAGCATTGCGCACCGCACTCGATGATGTGGCCGGCCACCGTACCGGCGGCGATGCGGTCCCAGTCCTCCGGCGACCATTTGAACTCGTGCACGAGCGGGCCGAGCGTGAGGCCGGTGTCGGTCACCCGCCCCGTGACGACGACGTCGGCGCCGCGATCCAGGGCCTCGACGATCGGCGCCATGCCGATATAGGCGTTCGCCGAGAGGATCCGGTCGCGGATTGCGGTGAGGGGCCGGCCGGTGTCCATGTCGCGCAGCTCGTGCCCGCGGGCGAGGAGGTCGTCGAGCCGGTCGAGAATGTCGTCTCCCGTCACGAGGCCGACGCGGATCCGGCCCGCGAGGCCGAGCCGGCGCGCGGCCTCGAGCACCGCCTCGGCGCACCCGCGCGGATTGACGCCGCCGGCATTCGACGTCACGCGGATCTTCTTCGCAGCGATGTCGGGAAGGATCCGTTCCATCACCTGCGGAAAGTCGCGCGCGTAGCCCAGGCGCGGATCACGGCCCTTCTGCTTCTGCATGATGGACATCGTCACCTCGGCGAGGTAGTCCATCATCAGGTAGTCGATCGGACCGCCGCGCACCTGGCGGACGGGCGCTTCGAGCCAGTCGCCCCAGAATCCCTGGCCGGCGGCGACGCGGACGGTCTTGCTCATGCGGGCACCTGCGGAAGGCACATGGGATTCATCGCGGACCGGCGGCGTCGAGTGGCGGAAGGACGAACGGGCCCAGGTGAGGGCCTTCGTAGCGACCCGACACGGCGAGGAGGAATCCGAGGAGGCGGCGGGTCTCCTCTGGCGTGACGATCGCGTCGACGAAGCCGCGCGCCGCAGCGTAGCGCGCATCGAGCTGGTGCTCGTAGTCCGCGCGCATCGCGTCCACCGACGCCTGGACGGCCGGCAGGAGCGAGCGCTTCTCCTTCTGCGCCTTGTCGATCTCGGGACCGTGCACGGCCATCACCGCCGATTCACCTTCCATCACCGCCATGCGCCCCGTGGGCCAGGAGACGATGAAATCGGGATCGAACCCCTGCCCCGCCATCGCGTAGTATCCCGCGCCCGATGCGTGATTCACGGTGAGAACGATCTTGGCCACGGGCGCCGTCGCCATCGCTTCGACCCAGCGCGCACCGGCGCGGATGATGCCGGAGTGCTCCGCCTCGGGACCGACCATGAAACCGCTCACGTCCTGCACGAAGAGGATCGGGATCCGCTCGCGGCCCGCGGTCTCGATGAAATAGGCGACCTTTTCCGCGGATCCGGTATAGATGATCCCGCCGAATCGCGGCTTTTCTCCCGCCCGCCCCCTGATCAGCCCGCGCTGGTTGGCGATGAGCGCCACCGCGCGCCCCTCGACCCGGGCGTGCCCGCAGATCACTTCTCCCGCATTGTGCGGCTGGAACTCGGCGATGGCGCCGCCGTCCACGAGGCATTCGAGGACATGACGCATATCGTAGGAGAGGCGATGATCGTGCGGCAGGATCTGGTAGAGCTCGTCGACCGGGCGGCTCGGCGGCTGAACCTCGCGCACGGGCTGCGCGGAGCTCGGCCGTTCCGGCAGGCGGGCCACATAGTCCCTGATTCCCTGAATGCACTCGGCGTCGGTGGCCGCCTTGTAGTGCGCAACGGCGCTGAGCTCGGTGTGGGTCGTGGCACCGCCCAGCGTTTCGGCGTCTATCGTCTGGCCGGTGGCTCCCTTGACCAGGTTGGGACCGCCCAGGCCCATGAAGCTCGTGCCGTCCACCATGAAGATCACGTCGCTCAGCGCGGGGAGGTAGGCGCCGCCCGCGATGCAGCTCCCCATCACCGCGCTGATCTGCGGCACGTGCAGGTAGCGCCGCATGATCGAGTTGTAATAGAAGATCCGTGCGGCGCCGTACTGCCCGGGGAAGACGCCGCCCTGGTACGGAAGGTTCACCCCGGCACTGTCGACGAGATAGACGATCGGGATCCGCTGCCGCATCGCGACTTCCTGCGCCCGGAGGATCTTCCTGATCGTTTCCGGCCACCAGGAGCCCGCCTTCACCGTCGAATCGTTGGCGACGACGACGGCCTCGCGACCCGCGATCATCCCGACGCCGGTAATGACGCCGGCGCCCGGCGCCTGCCCCTCGTACTGGTCGTACGCGACGAGCAGTCCGATCTCGAACCAGGGAGCACCTTCGTCCAGCAGCAGCGCGACCCGTTCGCGCGGCGACAACTGGCCGCGCTCGTGCATCCGCGCGACGCGTGCTGCGCCGCCGCCTTCGCTCAGGCGGGCTGCGAGCTCCTGATATTCTGCGGTGAGCGCGCGGAGGCGTCCGGCACGCGCGACGGCAGGCTCGTTCATCGTGCTGCGGTCAGGCTTCGAGATGTTCGGCCGCCCACGACTCGATGTAATCGATGAGGTCGGACGTGGGCGTGCCGGGCCCGAACAGGCGACCGATCCCCTGCGCCTGCAGCTGCTCGATGTCTTCGCGGGGGATGATTCCGCCGCCGGTCACCAGGATTTCCGGCCGGCCCTCCGCCTCGAGCAGCTGGCGAACCCGCGGAAACAGCGTCATGTGCGCGCCGGAGAGAATCGACAGGCCGACGACGTCCACATCCTCCTGGATGGCGGCGCTCGCGATCATCTCGGGCGTCTGATGCAGCCCCGTATAGACGACTTCCATCCCGGCATCCCGAAGCGCCGCCGCGACGACCTTGGCGCCGCGGTCGTGTCCATCGAGGCCCGGCTTGGCGACGAGCACGCGGATCGGGCGCGCGAGATGGCGGGATCGGGTTTCGGCAGTCATCGTCACTCGGGGTTCCGGATCGGGTTACCTGCGCCGGCGCGCTCCACGGCGGCTGCGACGAACAGCTCGTCCATGAGCTCCGCGACCGTGGGCGCGGACCGGATGTCGGCCGCTCCCGCATTGGGCCCTACCAGCGCGGCAGCCATGCCCGCGCTCCGGGCCCCGACGACGTCGACCTCGAACACGTCGCCGACGTAGAGCGCGTCGCCGGCCGGGATGCCGAGCTGTTCGAGCGCGGCGAGAAAGATGCGGGGATCGGGCTTCTCGACGCCGACGACGGAGGAATCGACGACCACGTCGAAGTAGTCGCGCAGGCCCGCGGCGCGGAGCGCATCATCCACGCGTCCATCACTGTTCGAAACGACGCCGAGCACGATACCGCTCTCCCTGAGGCGCGCGAGCGCCGCGGCCGTGCGATCATCGCCGGCGCTCCAGAGATGGCGTTCCCGATGCATCGCGTAGAGCTCACCGCGCGCGTCGAGCCACCGCGATGCCGGGAGGCCTGCAGCGAGGCAGAGCACCTCGAGATATCGCGCCGCGCGCTCGCCGTCGGTGCCGGCGGCCCGCTCGAGCGCCTGCGCCGCCCCCGGCGCAGCCGCGTCGAGGCCCTCCTTCGAGAGCCGCGCGCCGCACGCCGCGTTGAGGCGCTCGGCGATGCGGGCGTGGTCCAGGAAGAGCAGCGTCCCGCCCGCGTCGAAGAGAATCGCACGGAATCTCAACGGAACCGCAGCAATCCGGCGAGACCATCGACCCGATCCGCCGCTTCGATGTCGTAGACCACGTTCACGTCGACGTGCTGCCGCAGCGCCTCCTCGATCGCGTCGTCGATGACGTCGAGCACCGGAAACGGGTCGCCTTCGCCACGGCAGTCGCGCTCGGTCAGCGCAAGGCGGCCCGTCTCCGAGCAGCGGAAGCCGGGCAGCGCGACGTCGGCATGGACGAGAAGCGAGCGCACCTGGCCGCGCGCGAGTGCGCGAAGCGTGTCGCGCACGCCATTCACCGCCCACCCGTTGCCCTGTGCCTCGACGACTTCCTCGACCAGCTGCTTCTCGGTCTCCCGCTCCCAGGCACTCCGCACCGCGAGCGTCGCCTCGTGCACGAGCGGCGCGGTCGCCTGCCGGGGCGTGAGCTTCACCGAGCCCATGAGCCGGTCGGCGAGGTAGTTGTGGAGGAACGGCTCGACGGCGCCGGCATCCGCACCGGTCGCGCCGAGCACGATGCCGTGCGCCGGCTGGCGCCGATCCACGGTGAACAGCTGCCGCGCGACCGCTTCGAAGTGCCGCTGCTTCTCCTCGCGGATCCGGTTGTTGTAGGAGTGCTCGCCCCAACCCGGCCCGTCGTTGTCGCCCCGGAACCGCTTTCCGCGCGTGCTCGGCGAGTGGAGGCCGGACAGCTCCCGGGCATCGAATGCCGTGACCTCGAAGAATCGGGCCCCGGAGCGATCGACGACTGCGGTCAGAATGCGCCCGAACTCATCCTCGAGCGAGGCAAGTTCGCGCACGAGCGGCGACGAGTCGATCCCGAGCCGCGACCGATGGACCACGGGGAGCGGAATCGCTTCGAAGAGGTCGATCCCGCTGCAGACGAACAGGGCGATTCCCTGTGTCGCCGGGAGGTTCGCCGGCACGCGGATGAAGTCGAGGACGCGATCGATGTCCTTCCGCACCGCCTCCTCGACGTCGCGCTCGAGGCCGAGCCGCGGCAGGCCCTCGAGGACGGCGCGGGCCCGGTTCTTCATCTTGATCAGGTACTTCCCGCGCGACCGATCGCGCGGCTCGAGCTTGAGGTAGCAGCTGACCACCCGGTGGCGGCCGGGGCGAATCCGTGTCAGGCGGGCGAGTGGCTCGCGCAGCGGAGAATCAGGCGCGCGGGCGCCGTTGCGGCTGGTGCGGGCGGCGGTGCGTGCCGTCCTGCTAGAAGAAGACCGGTTCACGATAACTCCCGTATATCTGCTCCAGCGTGTGCCGGATCTCGTAGAGGGTGCAATAGGCCCGGGCGCAGTCGAGCATCGCAGGCATGACGTTGCGATCCTCGCGCGCGGCCGCGGCCAGCGATTCGAGGGCGGAATCGACGCGGGCCGCATCGCGCCTGGCGCGGAGTGCCGCGAGCCGGTCCCGCTGCGTCCGGTCGGCTTCGGCGCCGATCCGGAGGATGTCGATCGGAGCGCCTTCCTCCTCGACGAACTCGTTGACGCCGACGATCACACGGCGTCCCTGCTCCACTTCGGAAATGAATCGCATCGACGAGCTGGCGATCTGGCGCTGGAACCAGCCCGACTCGATCGCCTTGACCACACCCCCCTGCGCATCGATCTCGGCGAAGAGTCCTTCTGCCTCCCGTTCCATCCGGTCGGTCAGCGCTTCGATGTAATAGGAGCCGCCCAGGGGATCTGCCACGTTGGGCACGCCGGTCTCGTAGGCGAGCACCTGCTGGGTCCGAAGCGCGATGCGGACCGACTCCTCCGTGGGGAGGGCGAGGGTCTCGTCGAAAGCATTGGTGTGCAGTGACTGGGTGCCGCCGAGGGCTGCCGCCATCGCCTGGTAGGCGACGCGCACGACGTTGTTGAGAGGCTGCTGCGCGGTGAGTGACACGCCGGCCGTCTGGCAGTGAAAGCGCATCTTCCAGCTGCGCGGGTCGCTGGCGCCGTAGCGATCGCGGAGATGGCGGGCCCAGATCCGCCGGGCGGCGCGCATCTTGGCGATCTCCTCGAAGAAATCGTTGTGAACATCCCAGAAGAACGAGAGCCGCGGCGCAAACGCGTCCACGTCGAGTCCCCGGGCAATCCCGTGCTCCACGTAGCAGAAGCCGTTGGCCAGCGTGAACGCGAGCTCCTGGGCGGCCGTGGACCCGGCTTCACGGATATGGTACCCGGAGATCGAGATGGTGTTCCACTGGGGCGTGTGCTCCGCCGCCCACTCGAACATGTCCACGATGATCTTGAGCGCAGGCTCCGCGGGAAAGATCCACGCGTGCTGCGCCATGTACTCCTTCAGGATGTCGTTCTGGACCGTGCCGCGCAGCCGCGCCAGCGGCACACCCTGCTTCTCGGCCGCGGCGACATAGAAGCAGAACAGCATCGCGGCGGGGCCGTTGATGGTCATCGAGGTGGAGACCTCGCCCATCGGGATCCCGTCGAAGAGCGTCTCCATGTCGGCCAGGCTCGAGATGGCGACGCCGCACTTGCCGACCTCGCCTTCCGAACGGGCGTGGTCGGAGTCGTAGCCCATCAGCGTCGGGAAATCGAAGGCGACCGACAGTCCCGTCTGTCCGCGCGAAAGGAGGAACTTGTAGCGCGCGTTCGTGTCTTCGGCGGTGCCGAACCCGGCAAACTGGCGCATCGTCCACAGCTTGCCGCGGTACATCGTGGGGTGCACGCCGCGGGTATAGGGATATTCGCCGGGGAGGCGGGTGGCATCCCAGATGCCGGGCGCCAGATCGAGGGGGGTGTAGACCGGGTCGACGGCAACGCCGGACACGCTGGTGAAATCCGAATCGTCGCGGACGGGGAGGCGCGCGCTGTGCTCGCGCCAGCGCTCGACCTCGGCGCGAAGCTCGGCGAGCTCGCGCTCGCGCTCCGCCAGTCGTGCCGCAAGCTCCTGCTGTGAGACCGTCATACGCGCTCGCCTTGTTTGAGCTCTTCGAGCACCTCGGCCGCAACCTCGTACGGGCTCGCTCGGCCTGCCACGATGTCGTCGAGACGCTCGTCGATGTGCCTCTGCGCTCCGGTTTCGCTCCAGACCCAGCGCCGCGCCGCGCGCTCCACCACCTCGCGGGTTCGTTCGACGAACCGGCGCCGCCGCCGTTCCATCAGGCCTCCGCTCGACTCGAGCGAGGCGTAGTGCGCATCGAGCGCGGATGCCAGCTCATCGATGCCTTCGCCCTTTGCGGCCACGGTCAGGACCACCGGCTGCGCCCACGCTTTCGGGCCGGCAGCGGTTTCGGGCGACGCGGGCCGGGATACCTTGCCGCGGAATCCATGGTGCGCGCGCACGTTCCGGAACGCATTTCCCTGCCGGATGCCGAGCGTGACCTCGATCTCCTGCCGCAGCTTCTCCGCTCCCGGGCGGTCCGCCTTGTTGACCACGAAGACGTCGGCAATTTCCATGATGCCGGACTTGAGCGTCTGGATGCCATCGCCCGATTCCGGAACGAGCACCAGCACCGTCGAATCCGCGCTCCGGCCCACGTCGAGCTCCGATTGCCCGACGCCCACGGTCTCGACGAGGATCCGGTCGAACGCCGCGGCATCCAGGACATCGCAGACTTCGCGTGTCGTCGTCGCGAGCCCGCCGAGCGAGCCGCGCGTCGCCATCGAGCGGATGAAGACACCGCGGTCGAGCGCGATCGACTCCATCCGGATCCGGTCGCCGAGGAGCGCGCCGCCGCTGAAAGGGCTCGTCGGATCCACGGCCACGACGGCGACGCGAAGGCCTTGCGCGCGCCACGCAGCGACGAGTCGCTCGGTGAGCGTCGATTTCCCCGCGCCTGGCGGCCCCGTGATGCCGATCCGGCGGGCATGGCCCAGCCGCGGGTGGATGCCGGCAAGCAGCTGCTCGAACCCCGGACGGGCGTTTTCGACGACCGAAATGGCCCGTGCGAGCGCCGCGGTCCGCCCGGCGGTGAGATCGGAGAGGAGCTGCGCCGGATCCATGAGGTGTAAGGTGGCCGGACTCAACGGGCTGGGCAAGCGGACTTCACGGCGCCGACGACGGGCCGGCCGTCCACTGGTCCGCCAGCGCGATCGCCGAATCGAGATCCGGCAGGACGTTCTCGGCGCCGATCGCCTCGAGGATGCCGGTGCGCTCCATCGCGGCGCGCGGCTGGGCCCGTGGCCCGACGATGATCACGCGGGTCCGGTCCTTCTGGAACCGGTGGATGACGTTGCGCAGCGCGTTCAGGCCGGTCGAGTCGATCGCGGGCACCCGGCGCATGACGAGAATCAGCACGCGCGGCGCGCTGGAGACCTGCGTGAACGCCTCGCGGAACTTGTCCGCCGCGCCGAAGAAGAACGGGCCGTCGATGGCGTAGAGCTGGACCCCCTTCGGAAGCGGCCCTTCGCGGCTCGAGAACGTCCCCGTGTCCGCCACCGGGTCGGCGAAGCCCTCGCCGATCTCCGCGACGTTCGTCACTTCCGACATCCGCCGCATGAAGAGGAAGGCGGCGAGCACCAGTCCCACCTGGACCGCCACGGTCAGGTCGACGAGGACCGTCAGGACGAAGGTCGTGAGGAGCACGAGCACGTCGCTGCGCGGTCCGCGCAGCTCGTTCCGGAAGCTCCGCCACTCGCTCATGTGATACGCCACCACGACGAGGATCGCGGCGAGCGTGGGCATCGGAATCGCCTCGGCCCAGCGGCCGAAGGCGAACAGGATGAGCAGCAGGGTGACGGCGTGGGTCATTCCGGCCACCGGCGTGCGGCCACCGCTCCGGACGTTCGTCGCGGTGCGGGCGATGGCGCCGGTCGCCGGAATCCCGCCGAAGAGGGGAGAGGCGATGTTCGCGACGCCCTGCGCGACGAGCTCCATGTTCGACCGGTGCCGGCCGCCGATCATCCCGTCCGCCACGACCGCAGAAAGCAGCGACTCGATGGCGGCGAGAAGCGCGATGGTGAACGCGGGGCCGACGAGCGCCGTCGCGTCGGCAAGCGAGATCGAGGGGATGGACGGCGCGGGAAGCGACGTCGGAATGTGGCCGAACCGGCTGCCGATGGTGTCGACAGGCAGGTCGAGAAGGCGAACGGCGACGGCGGACACGACGATGGCGACGAACGGTGCCGGAATCCGGCGGCTCACCCTGGGCCACGCCGAGATCAGAATCAGCGATCCGAGCGCGACCCCGAACGCGGGCAGGCTCACGGCTCCCGCTCCCCGGGCGTACGCGATCCACTTCTCGATGAAGCCCTCCGGCAGATCGCCCATCGACAGCCCGAGGAAATCCTTGATCTGGCTCGTGAAGATGATGACGGCGATCCCGGTCGTGAACCCGGCCGTCACCGGATACGGGATGAACTTGATTGCGCCGCCGAGCTTCGCGAAGCCGAGGACGAGGAGGATCACCCCGGCCATGATCGTCGCGATCGTGAGCCCCGCCGTCCCGTACTGCTGGACGATCCCGTAGACGATGACGACGAACGCACCGGTCGGGCCGCCGATCTGCACGCGCGACCCGCCAAGTGCCGAGATGAGGAATCCCGCGACGATCGCGGTGAAGATGCCACGCTCCGGCGTGACGCCGCTGGCGATGGCGAATGCGATCGCAAGCGGCAGGGCCACGATACCCACGACGACGCCGGCCCCCATGTCGGCGACGAACTGCTGGAAGGTATAGGTGCGGAGTGTGGTGACGAGCTTGGGCGTGAGCACGGATTACCGGTAGAACCCCCGTGACCGGAAGCGGAGCGGGTTCTGGAAGAGGTGGCCCGGCAGGACGAAGACAAGGAAGAAGAGAACCGCGGCGGTTCCGAGCCCGATAAGGAGCACGCCGAGGCGGCCGGATGCGGCGTAGACGATGGCGCTCACCATCGCGAGCGTGAGCGATCCCGCCGCCAGGAGGGACCGCCGGACCTGCTGGGAGAGGAAGCGCTGCAGCTCGAGCATGTCCCGCGGGTGCGAGCGGATCCGCAGCTCCTCGCGCTCGACGCGGTGCATGAGATCGCGAAGGGTGCGGACCGTGACTGCCGCTTCGAGGCTCCAGTCCGTCAGCACGGCCTTGGGGTCGCGTGCGTCACGGCCACGGAGCAGGCGCGACGCGGCCTCCGCCACGATCGGCCTCGCCGCCGCCATGGCGTTGAAGCCGGGGTCGTACCGGAGACCGAGCCCCTCGACGAGCACCGCCGCCCGCCCGAAGTACACGAGCTCCGGCGGCAGCATGAGGGGCCAGTCGTAGAAGGTCCGCAGCACATCCTCGACCACCTGCTGGATCTGCCGATGCGACGTCTCGTCGCGAAACGAGACCGCCATGAGCTGGCGCGCGGCGTCCCGTACGGTTCCCCGGTCCACGTCGGGATCGAGAATCCCGAGCTCGTAGAAGCCGTTGATGACGCCGTCCACGTCCTGCCGCGCCGCCGCCAGCACCGTGGTGACGAGGCGCGCCTGCGTTTCCCGCTCGACCCGCAGGACCATGCCGAAATCGAGGAGTACGACGCGTCCCGCGGGATCGACGAGCAGGTTTCCCGCATGCGGATCGGCATGGAAGAAGCCGTCCTCGAGCATCATCCGGATGTAGGCATCGATGACCGTTCCTACGATGCGGTCGAGCTGGAGCTCTCCCGCGGCAAGGCGCGCGTGCAGCCGGTCGATCCGTGTGCCCTCGATGTACTCGAGCACGAGGACGCGGCGGCGCGTGAGCTCGCCGACCACCGACGGGACCACGATGCGCGGCTCGCTCGCGAAGTTCCGCCGGAGCGTCTCGGCGTTCTGTGCCTCCTCGCGGAAATCGAGCTCCATCCAGATCCGCTTCGAGAATTCGCCTACGATGGCGCTCATCGCGCGCACGTGGTGATTCCGGAAAAGCACGTGGAGGAGAAAGAGAATCCGGTAGGCCACTTCGAGGTCGCGCCGGACGAGCTCGTCCACGCCCGGCCGCAGCACCTTCACGACGACTTCCCGCCCCTGGTAACTGGCCCGATGAACCTGGCCGAGCGACGCCGCGGCGAGCGGCTCGGTCTCGAAGCGCTCGAATATCGAGCCGAGGGGCTGCTCCAGCTCCTGTTCGATCACCTGCTCGGCAATCCCGGGTGCGAGCGGGGGCACGGCATCGGTGAGCGTGCTCACCGATGTGAGGTACGGCTCCGGAAGGATGTCGGCTCGCGCGGCAAATACCTGGGCCAGCTTTATGAAGGTGGGTCCGAGACCGGCGATGGCCGCGGTGAGGCGCTCGGCCCGGCGCTCGTGCTCGCGCGCCGCGCGCCGCGCGGGCGCGCCGAAGAGGAACCAGCGGCGCCGGTCGCGCCAGAACGCCGCCACGAAGGGGGCGAGTCGCACCAGCACGGTCAGCGCGCGCATGCTAGAGGAGGAGGTTCCCGGCCAGCCAGAGGAGAAGGAAGAAGCCGCAGACGTCGGTGAAAGGCGTCACGAATATCGAGGAGGCGACCGCGGGATCCACGCCCCGGCGCTCGAGCACGATCGGAATGAAGGCGCCGGCAAAGCCCGCCACGAGGAGGTTCCCGGCCATCGCGAGGAAGACGACGAGCCCGAGCGTGGCGCCCTGCCCGAAGAGGAGCGCCACGAGTGCGGCGATGGCGCCGCAGACCATCCCGTTCGTGAGCCCGACGAGCAGCTCCTTCCCGATCACGCCGAGAAACTGCCCCCGCGGAATCAGGCCGAGCGCGAGGCGGCGCACGGTCACCGCCAGGGCCTGGGTGCCTGTGTTCCCGCCCATGCCCGCGATCACAGGCATGATCACGGCGAGCGTCGTCAGCTCCCGGATCATGTCCTGATGGGCGAACACGACAGACGCCCCGAGCGATGCGGTGCCCAGGTTGATGATGAGCCAGGGAAGCCGGCTCCGGACCGCTTCGCGCCACCCTGCCGCGAGGCGCTCATCCGCCGACGTGCCGCCGAACTTGAGGATGTCCTCGGTGGTCTCCGCTTCGACGACATCGATGACGTCATCGAACGTCACGCGGCCGATGAGCCGGCCGGAGGGATCGACGACCGGCACGCTGGCCAGGTTGTAGCGCGACATGACGCGCGCCACTTCCTCCTGGTCCATTTCCGGCGGGACGGTGATGTCCGCATCCTGCATGATCTCGGCGACGGGCCGCGACGGCGGACTCACCACGAGGTCCCGCAGGGGCAGGACGCCTCTCAGGTGCCGCTCGGCATCGACGACGTAGACGCGGTAGAAGTCCTCGACCTCCTCGGCCTGCCGCCTGATGGAATCGAGCGCATCCGCCGCGGTCTCGGCGGCGAGCACCGTGACCATGTGCGTGGTCATGATGCCGCCGGCGGTCTCCTCGTCGTACCGGAGCAGCGCGTCGACGTCCGCCCGGTCCTCGACCTCCATCAGGATCCGCTCGGCCTCCTCCGGCCGCAGCTCGCCGAGCAGGTCCGCCGCGTCGTCGTCGTCGAGCTCGTCGACGATCTCAGCGGCCTGCGCCGGCGCGAGCGCGGCGAGCGTCTCCTCGGCGTGCGCCTCGTACGGCATTTCGATGAGCGCCTGCCCCGACAGCTCGGGCGGCAGCGCGCGCACGATGGCGATGCGCTCCTCGTCGTTCAGCTGCGCGAGCACGTCCGCGAGGTCCGCCGCCTCCAGCTCGGGCGCAATGCCGATCAGCGCCGCGACATCACCGGCGCGGACGAGCTGCACCATCCGATCGAGATCGAATCCGGGCTGGGTCACGGAGTGGCTCCCAGCCGGATCGGGCGCGAGGGCGAGCGACGCACGAGCATCCGCTCGATGCGCGCCGGCGAAGCCTGCACGATGTCCACCTCGAGCGGTCCGAGCGTGAATCGCTCGCCCGCGGCAGGAATGCGGCCGGCGAGATCGGCGATGAGTCCGGCGAGCGTCGTCGCCTGCGAATGCGGCAGCTCGATGCCGAAGCGCTCGGCGATGTCGGCGGCGGACACGGTGCCGTCAGCTTCGGCCAGCGCGCTGGTCGGCGCTGCGCTTGCGCCGGCGGCACCCGAGCCCGAGGCCTCGTCATGCTCGTCGAAGATCTCGCCGACCAGCTCCTCGAGCAGATCCTCGAGCGTCACCAGGCCAAGCGTTCCGCCGAACTCGTCGATGACGATCGCGAGGTGCCGCCGCTCGCGCTGCATGTCGAGCAGGAGGTCGCCGCAATTCCGCGTTGCCGGGGCCACGGCTACCGGGCGGATCGGAAGCACCGCGGATTCCCGCAGCTTGAAGAGGTCGAACGCATGCAGCATCCCGACGACCTCGTCCAGCGTGCGGCGGTATACGGGGATCCGGCTGTACCCGCTCTCCGCAAACACCCGGCCAATGTCGCCGAGCGCCGTGTCCTCGCTCACGGCCACCATCTCCGTTCTCGGCGTCATCACCTCGCGGACCTGACGCTGCGTGAAGCTCATGACCCCGCCGATGAGCGCCATCTCGTCGTCGTCGGCAGCGCGCGGTGCGGTGATCTCGCGCCAGACGGTGCGGAGGTCCTGCTGCCGGTGACCGGATCGCCGTGGCAGTACGATGCCGACGACGCGGGACCAGGGCTTGAGGATCGGCATGATCGCGGACAGGACGTGCTCGGCGCGCGGCTCGGTCAGCCAGCGCGGCACCAGGTACCCGGCGGCAAGCGCGAAGGGAATGGCCATGATCGCCACCGCGGCGACCGAAATCGCGAGTGTCGAGCCCAGCACCGCCGGGAGGGAGGCCGCGAGCAGCACGGCGCCGAGCGATGTCGTTGCCGAGGCGGCGGTGAGGCGCGCGTCCACCTCGATGAGCCAGTCCAGTGGGGGCCCGGCTCCGCGCAGGCGGCGGGAAAGCGCCCGCGCCAGCTCGCGCCGGCTCACCGTCATCTGGGCGGCGCCGGCCGCCGCGCCGAACGTCGTGAGCAGCAGGCCCAGCGCGAGGGCGAGCCAGATCATTGAGACTCCGCCTCCACCGCCGGCTGGCCCGAGCTGCGGCGCACGCTGATGCGCCGCACGCGCCGGCGCAGCACCTGCTCGACCGTGACGTCGAAGCCGTCCACCTGGAGCGTTTCCCCCGGCCGCGGCACGCGGCCGAGCTCCGCCAGCACGAGGCCGCCCACGGTGCTCACGTCTTCGCGCCCGAAGTCGTGCCCCAGCTCCGCCTCGAGCTCGGCCAGCGCGACACCGCCTTCGACGCGCAGCTGATCGTCGCCCACGTGCTGGATCGGCTCGACCTCGTCGGTATCGTACTCGTCCTGGATCTCGCCCACGATCTGCTCCAGGATGTCCTCGAGCGTGATGATCCCGGCGGTCCCACCGAACTCGTCGACGACGACGGCGAGGTGGGCCGGTCCCCGCTGAAAATCCCGAAGCTGCCGGTCGAGCGACTTCCCCTCGGGCACGTAGGCCGCCGGCCGGACGAGCGACTGCCAGGCCCTTCGGTCCTCGGGCTCGCCGAGTGTCGCGATCATGTCCTTCGCATAGATCACGCCGGCCACCGCATCCGGACCCTCGTCGTACACGAGAAGGCGTGCATGCTCCGAGCGCCGCAGGACGCCGATGACCTCCGCCCGTGAGCTCGCGACGTCGACGCCGACGATATCGATCCGGGGCGTCATCACTTCGGCCACCGTCATGTCGGCGAGGGAGAAGACGCCGAGGAGCATGTCCCGCTGGGCCGTGCCGAGGGCTTTCCGGTCTTCAGCCGGCGTTTCGGGGGCGAGCCGCGCGTCGATCCACGCTACGAGGCGCAGCAGCGGCTGGAGGAGGGTGAGGGAGCGGATCGCGGCCCTGCGCGCGGGCTCGGTGAGCTCGGGCGCGATCGCTGCGAGGAGCCGCGGTATGAGGTCCCCCACGGACCAGACGAACGTGACGGCGATGACGAGCCGCGTGAAGGCACCACCCGGCGAGCGGATCCACCAGAGCACAGATCCCCCCGCCACGACGCCCGCGAGCGCGAGCAGCGCGAGGTGCGCGACATGGAGACTGCGCGCCACCGAAAGCTGACCCGCGCCCAGCGGGAGCTGGCCGGCAATGACGCGCGGCACGTCCGCTTCCGCCTCGCCCGCAAAGGCGATCCATGCCGCCCAGAGCGTGAGGGCGAGCATGATGAGTGGCGCGAGAAACTGCTGGAGCACGCCGATCATGCGAGCGCCTCCACGTATCGCTCCTGCCGCCGCCACATCGGCGACCGCTCCCGCCGCCCGTTCTCCGGATGATCGTGCCCCAGGACGTGCAGCGTGCCGTGGATCACGAGCCGGATCAGCTCCTGGCGGAGCGGTACGCCGCGGGCCGCCGCCTCGCGGCGCGCCACCCATGGGCAGAGATAGACGTCGCCGACGATGCCGTCGGGTCCGCGAAGCGCGAAGGCGAGAACGTCGGTGGGACGATCGTGCTGCTTGTACTCGCGATTGAGCCGGCGCATCCCGTCGCGGCCGAGGAATGTCACGGAGACGCTCGCCCGGCGCCGCTCGCCGGCGAGCACCGCTGCGACCACCCGGCGCACCGTGCGATCGGGCAGCGCCCGGGGGCGCCCGCCGATGCTCACCTCAGTCACGTGCGGCCACCTCGCGGCTCGAGCGGAAGACCCGCGTCGCGGCCGGCGAGCCGCTCGGATACTCGATGCGCTGGTGAAAGTGGCCGCCGAGCACCCGCGCGAATTCTTCCCGGACGCGCTCGAGGTCCCGCAGCGTGAGCGGCGCATCGTCGAGCTGGCCGGAGGCGATGCGCTGTGCGATGACGTCGTTGATCGCGGTGCGCACGGTCTCGGGCGTGGGCGCCGGGAGCGTGCGGACGACCGCCTCGACCGAGTCCGCGAGCATCACGACGGCCGTCTCGCGCGATCGCGGGCGCGGGCCCGGGTACCGGAAGAGCTCGGGGTCGATGAGCGCGGGCGGGCGCTCGAGGCTCGCGCGATGGAGGAAGTAGCGGATTTCGCTCGTGCCGTGGTGCTCCGGGATGAACGCGGTCACCAGCGGCGGGAGGTCGTGCTCCTCCGCCAGCGCCATCCCGGTGCCGACGTGTTCGCGGATGATGGCGGCCGATTCGTCGGGCGTGAGCTGGTCGTGCGGGTTGGCGCCGCGCGCCTGGTTCTCCACGAAGAACTGCGGCCGCTGCAGCTTCCCGATGTCGTGGTAGTAGCAGCCGACGCGCGCCAGGAGGCCGTTGGCGCCGATGCCCGAGCAGGCCGACTCGCACAGGTTCGCCATCGACACGCTGTGCGCCCAGGTGCCCGGCGCCTCGAGCGCGAGGCGACGCAGCAGCGGCCGCGACGGATCGGCGAGCTCGAGGAGCGTGAGGTCGGTGGTGAGGTGCGTGGCCGACTCGGCGAACGGGAGGATGATCATCCCGATGGAGACGCACGCCAGCGCGGCGCCGTAGCCGGCCAGCATGCTGACCGCGGTCTGCTGGATCGTCCAGCCGAGGGCCAGTCCCGCGGCGACCGAGGCCGTGGCATAGGCGAGGGACATCACGCCGATCGTGATGTACAGGCGGCGGCGCCGGCGGATCGCGCGCACGCTCATCGCCGCAGCCGTCCCGCCCACGACGGCGAAGAAGAGCACCGGCGCCGGGCGCATCAGCCACTGCTCCCCCACGAGCACGGCGAGCGTCAGCGCGGCCACCACCGCCACGCGGCCGTTGTAGAGCATCGCGATGATGAGCGCGGCCAGCGGAATCGGGATGAGCTCGGGACGCTCCGGGAAAACCCCGGCCACGAGCCGTGACAGCGCGATCACCGCCGCCAGGAGCACGGAGAGCGAGATCATCTCGCGAAGCTCCGAGTAGCTCTCGCGCCGGTACAGCATCAGCAGCAGCCAGAACGGCGCGAGCAGCAGGGCGTTCGTCAGCAGCGCACCCGCCAGGGTGCGGCCAAGGAAGCCCTGGGTTCCCCGCCGGCGGAGCTCCTCGCGCAGGTGGAGCAGCTTGTCGCGCGTCTCGACGGTGACCCCGTCGCCCGCCTCGACGATCTGCTCGCCCGCGGCCACGCGGAAGCGGAGCGAGTCGACGTTGATGCGGAGCTGGCCCCGGCGGCTCTCCGTGAGGTCCGCGTCGTACACGATCGTCGGGCGGAAGAAGCTCGCGGCGATCCGCCGGAAGACGCGCTGCCCCAGCGCATCGTTTGCCGGGACCGCTGCGCGGTCCGAGCGCTCCACGAAATCGGAGAACGTGATGAGGGAGCTCCGCGGAACGAGCCGCTCCTGCCCGTTCCGCAGGAGCACGATCACTTCGCTCCGCTCGGCACGCACCGTGCCCGCGTCCGCGATGCCGTTCGAGAGGAGGCGGTTCACGAAATTGGTGAGGGAGTCCCGCACCCGCGCGCGGTTGGCCGGATCGCTCAGCCATTCCGCCTCGTCCTGCGAGAGACTGACGGAGCGCGTCTCTCCGGCGCGCGCGACGATGGCTGCGCCCGACGGGGCCGCCGCATCCACGAGCGCGAGGAAACGGTTGAGCGCGGCGACAGCCGAGTCGCGCGCCTGCGCGTCGAAGCGATAGACCGGGCGCACCGAGAGCGCGCGCTCCTCCCCTTCCCGGCTGATCTCCTCTTCCGATTTTCGCACCACGAACGAGATCGGCGCCACCACCGTGCGGTCCGCCGTCTGCCCTACGCTGTACGAGGGAATCTGGATGATGTCCGGCGTCGGGAACGCGAGGTGCGTGACGAAGGCCACGAGCAGGAGCAGCCCCCAGCGGACGGCATGGTAGCGCCAGCGCTCCCCCGCCGCCCGTGGCGGATCGCGAGGCTCGGCCGGCCGCTCGTCGGACATCAGCCGCTCTGGTCCTCGGCATAGGCGCGGATGATCTCGCGCACGAGCCGGTGGCGCACCACGTCGCCCTCGTTCAGGTAGCAGAAGGCGATCCCGTCGATGCCCTGCAGCACCCGCTCGACCTGCACCAGCCCCGATTCCTCGCGGCGCGGGAGGTCGATCTGCGTCTTGTCGCCGGTGACGACGGTCCGGCTGTTCACGCCGAGGCGCGTGAGGAACATCTTCATCTGCGCACCGGTCGCGTTCTGGGCCTCGTCGAGGATGATGAACGCATCGCTGAGGGTCCGGCCGCGCATGTAGGCAAGCGGGGCGATCTCGATCGTGCGGCTTTCGAGGGCGCGCTGCACGCGATCGTGCGGCATCATGTCCTCGAGCGCGTCGTAGAGGGGCCGGAGATAGGGATCCACCTTCGCCTGGAGGTCGCCCGGAAGGAAGCCGAGCGATTCGCCCGCCTCCACCGCCGGCCGCGCCAGGATGATCCGCTTCACGCGCTTCCGCGCGAGCGCCTCGACGGCCTTCGCGACGGCCAGGTACGTCTTTCCGGTGCCCGCCGGGCCGATGCTCACCACGATGTCGTTCGCGGCAATGGCCTGGAGATAGTCGCGCTGGCCCTGCGTCTTCGGGGCGATGGCGCGGCGCAGGCCCGGAAGCACGATCCGCCCGTCCGCCACCGGCGGCGGTTCCATCGGGCCCTCGGCCACGAGCCGGCTCACGTCGTCCACGGTGACCGCCTCGCCCATGCGGACGAGATCGATCATTCCCTGCACCACCGGCACACCCCGCTCGAGCTGCTCCGCGGTGCCGCTCAGCGCCAGCGCATCGCCGCGGAAGGACACGCGGACGCCGAGCAGGCGCTCGAGCTCGAGCATGTTGGCGTCATTGACGCCCGCGAGGAGCAGCGGGTCCGCGCCTTCGGTGGACAGCCGGTGGGTCGAATCGTCCGCCAAGAATCCTCCTGAGCCCGTGGCGGGTTACGCCGACGCCTTCGGGCCGAGATGCAGAGCTTCGAGGTCGCGGGGGTCCACCCGCGTCGGCGCGCCTTCGAAAAGGGCGCGCGCTGCCGTGGTCTTCGGGAAGGCAATGACGTCGCGCAGCGAGGTCGCGCCGGCAAGCAGCATGGTGATCCGGTCGAAGCCGAGGGCAAAGCCGCCATGCGGCGGCGCCCCCGCCGAAAGGCCGTCGAGAAGAAAGCCGAAGCGGCGCTGAATCTCCGCGGGCTCCATTCCCAGCAGCGCGAAGATCTGTTGCTGCACCGCGCGGTCGGTGATCCGGATCGATCCGCTGCCGAGCTCGTTGCCGTTGTATACCGCATCGTAATGCAGCGCCCGGCAGGCGGCGGAATCCGTGAGCAGCCGGCCCGCGTCGTCGGGGTGCGGAGCGGTGAACGGGTGATGCGCCGGCACGTGGCCGCCACTTTCGGGGTCGCGCTCGAAGAGCGGGAAATCGACCACCCAGCAGAAGGCGTGATCGGTGACCTTCCGCGCTTCCGGACGGCGTGTGAGCGCCATGCGGACGGCATGCAGGGCAGCGGAGGTCGCGGCGTCGGGCCCGGCGGCGGCGAGAAGCATGTCACCTTCGTTGCCGCCGAGCGCTTCGAGAAGCGAGTTCCCGGCAGCCTTGACGCCCTGACCCTCCCAGCCTGCGCCAGAACGGCGGGCCCAGATGAGTCCGCCCGCTCCGGCGGACCTGGCGGTGGCGGCGAGCGCGTCGATCTCCTTCCGGCTCAGGCTGCCGGCCGCAGGCGCGAGAATTCCACGGAGCCGCCCTCCAGCCCGCACGGCATCGTGTACGAACGGCGCGGCATCGTCGCCGACGAGCGGAGTCAGATCGCGGATCTCGAGCTCGAAGCGGAGGTCCGGTTTGTCGATCCCGTAGCGCTCCATCGCTTCCCGCCAGGAGAGCCGCGGAAAGGGCGCCGCCACATCGACGCCGCCCGTGCGCCAGAGATCCACCAGCACACGCTCGACGATGGCCTGTACATCCTCGGCCGACACGAACGACGCCTCGATGTCGATCTGCGTGAATTCCGGCTGGCGGTCGGCGCGGAGGTCCTCGTCGCGGAAGCAGCGCGCGATCTGGAAATACCGGTCGTAACCCGCCACCATCAGCAGCTGCTTGTAGATCTGCGGCGACTGCGGCAGGGCGTAGAACTCCCCCGGATGCACCCTGCTCGGAACGAGATAGTCCCGGGCGCCTTCGGGAGTCGGCTTCGTGAGGATCGGGGTTTCGATCTCGAGGAACTCGAGCTCGCTGAGCGTGCGCCGCGACTGCTGGAGCAGGCGGTGGCGCAGGATGAGGTTGGCCTGCAGCTCCGGGCGGCGCAGGTCGAGCACGCGGTGCTTGAGCCGGAGCTCTTCCGCTGCGAGCGCTTCCCCTTCCTTCCGGGCCACCGGAATTGCCGGCGTTTCCGCCGGGCCGACGACCGTGAGCGAGGCGACCTGCACCTCGACTTCGCGGGAGCGCATTGCGGGGTCGTTGGCCGCTTCGGGCCGTACCGCGACGATGCCCTCCGCGAGGACGACGGTTTCGGCGCCGAGCGTCGCGGCCAGCCGCATGACCTCGGCGGGCGTCCACCGTGGGTCGAACGAGAGCTGTACGAGGCCGGCGCGATCGCGCAGGTCGATGAAGACGAGCCCGCCGAGATCCCGCCGGCGATGGACCCAGCCGGCGAGACGCACGCGCTGGCCTTCGTCGCTTCGCGTCAGCGCGCCGGCGCGATGCGTGCGCAGTGCGGTGGCGCTCATGCGGAGGGCGCGGCCTCGGCGCCGGCGAGCGCGCCGTAGAACTCATCCGGCGTGCGCGCGGCAAGCAGCCGCTCCCGCAGCGCGTCTCCGCGCACCAGGCGGGCGATGCGCCCGAGCGCCTTCACATGCTGTCCGGCACACCGCTCCGGACCGACCAGCATGAAGAAGATGCGCACCGGTTCGCCGTCGATGGCGTCGAACGGAACCGGCTCGGGCGTCGAGCCGCAGACGATCGCCAGCTCGGGCACGGTGGGCGACCTGCCGTGGGGAATGGCCACGCCGTGACCGATGCCGGTGCTGAGCACCGCCTCCCGCTCGCGCACCGCCGTCACCACGTCCTCGAGGTCCCCGCCGACCCGGTCGACGAGGAGCGTGGCCAGCTCGCGGATGATGCCCGGCTTGTCGCGCGCGGAAAGGGGAACGGCTACCCGCTCAGGGCTGAGCAGATCGGTCAGGAGCACGCCATCTCCGGGAGGAACATAGGCGTCAAACGTAACCCGTCACCTGAGGGGCGACAAGCAATTTCACCATCACGATTTAGCGCGCCATGCCGGGTACCGGACGATTATCTTCCGGCATGATCCGGATCCCGGCGCCACCCCCCACGCTGCTCGACCTTTCGCCCGGCGAGGCGCGCACCCGGCTGCGCGAATGGGTGGCGGGTGAGGGACTCGCCGCATATCGGGCGGAACAGATGCTCCGGCGGCTCTGGGTCGCGCCGGTCGCGGCGTGGTCCGAGGCGACCGAGCTTCCGCGCGCGCTCCGGAGCCGTCTCGACGAGGTCTTTCCCCTGCCCCGCCTGGCGGCGGACGTCGAGCAGCTCTCCGCGGACGGCACGCGGAAGTTTCTCTGGCGACTCGCCGACGGGGAGGCGATCGAATCGGTGCTGATTCCGTCGGGCAGCCGCCGGACGCTCTGCATTTCATCCCAGGCCGGCTGCGCGCTGCGCTGCTCCTTCTGCGCCACCGGGACCATGGGCTTCCGGCGGAACCTGTCGGCGTTCGAGATTGCCGGTCAGGTGCGCGAGATCGTGCTGCGCCACCCGGAGGAGAAACCCACCAACATCGTCTTCATGGGCATGGGCGAGCCGCTGCTCAACTGGCCCTCGGTCGACACGACGCTCACGATCCTCAACAGCCCCGATGGCGTCGGGCTCGGCGCGCGGCACATCACGGTGTCGACCGTCGGGATTCTCCCCGGCATGGCCGCGCTCGCTGCGCGCCCCGAGCAGTTCCGCCTCGCCATCTCGCTGCACGCTCCGACGGCCGAGCAGCGGGTGGGGATCATGCCGATCCAGAAGAAGTACCCGCTCGAAGCGGTGCTCGCGGCCGCCACGGCATTCAGGAAGCGCGTGACGTTCGAGTACGTGATGATCGCCGGCGTCAACGATGCGGATGCGGATGCCGACCGCGTCGCGAAGCATGCCCGGCGGCTCGGCGCGCTGGTGAACATCCTGCCGCTCCATCCGGGCGGCGCGCCCGGCCTCGTTCCGACGTCGAACAACCGGATACGTGCCTTTGCGGATCGCGTCCGCTTGCACGGGATCGAAGCGACGGTCCGGCGGAGCCGTGGTCTCGACATCAATGCGGCCTGCGGACAGCTGAAGGTGGAAGTGGAGCGCAAGCGGCGCGAAATGCCCATGGCCCAGCCGGAGGTTCGCTAGGCCCCGGGCACCCTGTCCGGCGGCTCTTTGCCGGCAAAGAAGGCGCGCAGGTTCTCGATCGCGCGCCGCCCCATCCCGATCCGCGCGTCCTCCGTGGCGCTTCCGAGGTGCGGGAGCAGCACGACGTTGTCCAGGCGGAGAAGGCGTGGGTGGACGGACGGCTCGTGCTCATACACGTCGAGGCCCGCGCCGTGCAGCGCACCCTCGAGGAGCGCATCCGCGAGCGCTTCCTCATCGACGAGATCGCCGCGAGCCGTATTGATCAGCACGGCGTCCCGCTTCATCTGCCGGAGCTCCTTCGCACCGATCATTCGCTTCGTCTCGGACGTGGCAGGCGCGTGCAGGCTCACGACATCGGCATTCGCCAGCAGCTCCGCCAGCGATTCGCAGCGCCGGCCGAGGGCATCGTCTTCCTGCGTCGGCGTGCGCGTGAAATACTCGATCCGCATGCCGAGCCCGTTCGCCGCGCGCCGCGCGACCGACCGCCCGATCCTCCCCATGCCGACGATGCCGAGGATGCGGCCGCCGAGTCCCCGGCCCATGAGATGGGTTGGTCGCCACCCGGTCCACTTTCCCGCGCGAAGCTCGCGCTCGCCCTCGGTGACGCGCCGCGCCACCATCAGCATCAGTGTCATGGCGAGCTCCGCCGTCGCCTCGGTCAGGACGCCGGGCGTGTTCGTGACGACCAGGCCCAGGTCGCGTGCCGCGGAGAGGTCGATATGATTGAATCCGACACCAAAGTTCGCGGCGATGCGCGCGCGAACCGGCGGAGGACCCAGCGTCGCGCGGTCGAGCCGGTCGGTGACGGTGCAGAGGAGCGCGTCCGATGATTCGAGCGCACGGCGGAGGGCCGCGGCATCGAGCGGAAGGTCGTCCGTGTTGAGACGCACGTCGAACTCCTCGCGAAGCTCGGCCTCGACGGCCTGGGGCAGCCGGCGCGTCACGGTCACAATTGGGCGGGTCATGCCGAAGAATCCTCGGCGCATCCAGGGAGGGCAACCCTGACGGAATCACCTCGGCAGCTGCGCCGCACCCTCGAGCAGCTGTATGCGGCGGCCGTGCGCGGCGCCGATCCGGAGGCAGCGGTCTCGCGCGCGCTCGCCGGCGCGCCGTTGCCGGAGCGCGTCTGGATCATCGCGATGGGGAAGGCGGCGGTGCCGATGGCACGCGGTGCGATCGGCTACCTCCAGCGAGCAGGCCGCCCGGCGGCTGGCGGAATCGTCGTCGCGCCGCGAACGACCGAGGCGACCGACCTGCCATTCCCGGTGGTTTCAGGCAGTCACCCGCTCCCTGACAGCGATTCCACTGCCGCCGCCGAGGCGATCGGCGCGCTCATCGCGCGCATCGAGCCCGGCAGCGCCGTCCGGGTACTCCTGTCCGGCGGCGCGAGCAGTCTCGTGGGTGCTCCCGTCACGGGAATCTCACTTCGCGCTTTACGTGAGACCTTCAGGGCTATATCAAGGAAGGGTTTGGACATAGCGGCAGCCAACGTGATCCGGCGCCGCTTTCTCCGGTGGGGCGGCGGCCGCCTCGCTGCCGCGCTCCGGCACGCGGACGTGCAGGTGCTCGCCATCTCGGATGTTCCCGGCGACGACGCCGCCACGATCGGCTCCGGCCCCTGTCTGCCCGACCCGCTTTCGGCTGCGGAAGTCCGGGAGCGCATGCTGCTGGAGGGTCTTCTCGAGCAGCTTCCCGCCGAGGTTGCGCAGTGGATCGATCGCGCATGTATCGGGCAGGAGCCCGAAACGCCCAAGCCGCAGGAGTTCTCCTTCCCTCTCCATGACGTGATTCTGCGCAACGCCGATGCGCTGCGCGCGATCGCCGACGAGGCGCGCCGTCGCAATTATTTCGCGGACGTGATCGGCACGATCGAAGGGGAGGCACGCGATGTCGGAGCCGGCATCGGCGCGCGGCTGCGCGAATCCACGCCCGGCAGCTGCCTGCTCTGGGGCGGTGAATCCACCGTGACCCTCGGCGGGAGCGCCGGCCGCGGCGGCCGCAGCCAGGAGCTCGCGCTCGCCGCGGCCCAGGAGCTGGCCGGAAGCCGGGCAGCGCTGCTCGCGGCAGGCACCGATGGGCGGGATGGTCCGACGGACGCCGCGGGCGCTGTGGTCGACGGAACGACCGCCGAAAAGCTGCGCGCGGCGTCCGTCGATGTCG
Organism: Gemmatimonadales bacterium; assembly: GCA_035759585.1. Taxonomy (GTDB): domain Bacteria; phylum Gemmatimonadota; class Gemmatimonadetes; order Gemmatimonadales; family GWC2-71-9; genus CAMLLJ01. The sequence continues at coordinate 38,631 of DASTUP010000224.1, forward strand.
CAGCAGCGCTCTCGCGGCACGATACGTATCCGGCGCTCGAGGCAGCCGGCGCGCTGTTCAGGCCGGGCCCCACTGGTACGAACGTGATGGACGTCGTGATCGGGCTCTGCCCGAGGTAATCAGGGATGGAGCGGAGTGACCGGCTGGAAATCGGCGCCGAGGATCACGGTAACATCGAGGCGGAGGCGCGAATCAGGAGCGGAATCCACGATGCCGATCCCGAGCGCACGCCGCACCGTTTCCGCGGATGCCCGGCTCCCGCGCCGCGCGATGATGCGGGTCGTCGCGTGGGAGTCGGCGTTGCCGGTCGAGAGCACGTCGATGCCCTGCTCGCGCAGGATCCGCGCGCCGAGCCGCGCGAGTCGCGAGCGGCCGGTGCCGTTCAGGACTTCCGCGGTAATCGGCGTTTCGGTGCCCGGAATCGGCCAGGCGAGCCCGTCGGGGGTCGCTTCGTCACGCCGCTCTTCCCGCCCGCACGAGCCAAGAATCGCGAGCGCGGCGACTGCGATGATCAGGGCCGCGGTGGCGACGAGGGCGCGGCGACGAGGCTGTTCCAGAAACGCACCGTGGGATCGAGAAGTGGCCAGCCTGATTCGATGAGATGCGAGATCCGCCGGCGCGCAACTTCCCGGAGAACCCCTCGCGGATCCCGCGGGAATCGCGCGGCGAGCGCCGCGCGTCCGGCCGCGTCGAACGCCCGGCCCGGCTCGAGATAGTCGGCGCAGTAGAGGACGCGGCCGACCATGTCCCACTCGGCCAGTCCGAGCGAATGGTAGCGGACGGCATCGAGGACGCCGCGATCGGTTTCCCCGTCGGCCTTGGCGCGGGCGGCGCTGGCCGGCCCATGGCGCAGCTCACTCGGGCCCGGGACGCTCGCCGCCCATTCCTGGAGCTCCGCCTCCGGCGCGTCCCTCAACGCATCGTGCAGCCACACGGCGCGAAGCCAGCGATTGCGCTCCGAGTCCGGGACGCCGATCGACTCGGCCCAGTCCGCCGCCAGCGACGCTACCCGGGTGATGTGCTCCAGGCGCTCGGGCGCAACTGCGGCCCACGCAGGGAGCGTGGGCCGCAGGCCGGGAGGCGTCGATGGAGACGAAGTCACTGCGGGTGATCAGCCCTCGGCACGCAGCTGCGGACGGACGATGCGGTTCGACTCGTCGACGAACACGACCTGCGGCACATGCCGCTCCGCTTCCTCATCGTCGAACACACCGTAGGAAATTACGATCGCGAGATCTCCCGGCATGCCGAGCCGGGCGGCTGCGCCGTTGAGCTGAAGCACGCCGGAACCGCGCGGACCGGGAATCACGTAGGTCGAGAAGCGCGCCCCGTTGTTCACGTTCACGACCTGGACCTCCTCGTAGGCGACCAGGTCGGCCGCGTCGAGCAGGTCCTGATCCACCGTCAGCGATCCCTCGTAATGGAGGTCGGCGGAGGTGATCGTGATCCGATGGATCTTCGATTTCATCAGGTGACGCTTCATCAGCTCACGCCTCGCTGAGAATGACGTTGTCGATGAGCCGGGTGCTCCCGACGCGCGCTGCAATTGCAACGATCGTGCCGGGTGCCGCTTCGGCCACGGGAGCGAGCCGGTCCGGTTCCACGACCGCAATATAGTCCACGGCAACCTGCGGCTGCGCCTCCAGCCGACTGCGAACGGCCCGGCGAAGCACGTCCGCATTCCGTTCTCCCGAGGCGAAGGCCTCCTGCGCTGCCGCGAGCGACCGGTTCAGCGCGAGCGCATCCACGCGCTCCTCCGGCGAGAGGTACACGTTCCTGCTGCTCAGGGCGAGCCCATCCGGATCGCGTACGATGGGCGCCGCGACGATGCGCACCGGCCAGTCGAGGTCCTCGACCATGCGCCGGACCAGCGTCACCTGCTGGATGTCCTTCTGCCCGAACACGGCGAGGTCGGGCTCCACCAGGTGGAAAAGCTTTGCCACGACCGTGAGAACGCCGTCGAAGTGTCCGGGCCGGAGCAGCCCTTCCCACCGCGAAGCAGTCTCGCCCGCCACGACCCGCACTTCCGCACCCTCCGGATACATCTCGGCAACGTCGGGAACGAAGAGCAGGTCGACGCCACGCTCGCGCGCGAGCGCGCGGTCACGCGCGATGTTGCGCGGATAGCGTGCGAGGTCTTCGTTCGGGCCGAACTGGAGCGGATTGACGAAGATGCTCATCGCAACGGCCTCGGCCTCGGCGCGAGCGACGTCGACGAGCGCGAGATGGCCTTCGTGCAGGTAGCCCATCGTCGGCACCAGCGCGACGCGGCGCCCCTGTTCCCGCTGTGCGCGGCGCCAGGCGCGCAGCTCCCCGATGGTGCCGGCCTCGTGCACGCCTACTCGAAGCTGTGAGCGGCGTCGGGATACCGGCCGTCGCGGACCTCGCTCGCGAACTCGCGTGCCGCGGTCCGCACGAGCGCCCCGAGCTCCGCATAGCGCTTCAGGAACTTCGGAGAGAAGCCCTCATTCAGGCCGAGCATGTCGTGGAGCACCAGCACCTGGCCATCGCAGCCCGGTCCGGCACCGATGCCGATCGTCGGAACGCGGAGCGCGGAGCTGACTCGCTGCGCGAGCTTCGCCGGCACCAGCTCGAGCACGACGGCGCACGCTCCCGCCGCTTCGAGCACCCGGGCGTCCTCCTCGAGCCTCGCCGCGCCGGAAAGGTCACGGCCCTGGACCCGGTAGCCGCCGAGCGTGTTGACCGACTGCGGGGTCAGTCCGAGATGCCCGATCACGGGAATGCCGCGCTCGACGAGCGCCGATACCGTCGGACCCATCGCCGCGCCTCCTTCGAGCTTGACACCATGCGCGCCCGTCTCCTGCATGACCCGTCCGGCATTCCGGATCGCCTCCTCGACCGAGACCTGGTAGGTCAGGAACGGAAGGTCGACGAATACGAGCGCCGAGGTGCCACGCCGCACGGAGGCGGCGTGATAGATCATCTGGTCGAGCGTGGCGTTGAGCGTGGTGGGATGGCCGGCGAGGACCTGGTTCACCGAATCGCCGACGAGAAGGACGTCGACATCGGGCCCGTCGAGCAGGCGCGCAAAGAGCGCGTCGTAGCAGGTGAGCATGACGATCCGCCGGCTCTCGGCCTTCATGCCGATGAGCTCGAGCACGGATCGTGGCCTGCGGTCAGTCCCGCTCGTCATGGGCGTCGAGCTCCGCGAGTTCACGCTGCCAGAAGTGACGCTCGGGCAGCGCAGGATGGGGAATCGTGAGGCCCGGCTCGTTCACCTGCCGGCGTCCGAAGCGGACGATATCGAGATCGAGCGTGCGCGAGGCCCAGCGATCGGCGGCCGCGCGCACCCGCCCGGCCTCGCGCTCGATGGCCTGGCAGGCCGCGAGCAGCTCGCGCGGCGAGAGCGCCGTCTCGACGAGCACCATCTGGTTCAGGTATGCGGGCTGCTGGCGCCCCCCGAGCGGCTCGGTCTCTTCGATGCTGCTCGCGCGAACCACCGTCGTCCGCGGGAGCCGCCCGAGGCCCCGCCGCGCGAGTTCGAGATTGACCGCACGATCGCCAAGGTTGCTCCCGAGCGCTACGTAGACCCGCTCCACCGGCCTACCGATCGGCGGCGAAATGTCGCGCCAGCGACTGCAGCTCGGCCGCCACGTCGCCAAGCTCGCGGATCGCGCGCTCGAGCTCCGCCTGGCTCCGCGCCGCCTGGTCGGCCTGGCTTTCCAGCATGCGCGTGTCCTCGCCCATCCGCCGCGAGACGCCGGCCACGCGCTGGATCCGCTCCGAAAGCATCTCGAAGGCGAACTCCTGCGTCGCCGCCATTTCGGCGACGCGCCGGGCGTGGGTTCCCGCCTCGTCGGTGGCGCCGACGATGGCCTCGAACGCCGCCGCCGCCGCGCCGCTCACTTCCTCCACGTCGGCGACGACCGTCTCGCCGATGCGCATCTGGCTCGCCATGGCCGTGACCTGGCCGGAGACCGCCGCGAGCAGCCCGCCCGCCTCGCGCGCGGCGTGCAGTGACTGCGCGGCCAGATCGCGGATCTCGTCGGCGACGACGGCAAAGCCCTTCCCTTCCTTCCCGGCCCGCGCGGCTTCGATCGCCGCGTTCAGCGCGATGAGGTTCGTCAGGTCGGCGATCTCGCGGATCGACCCGATGAAGCCGGTGATCCGGCTGCTGACCTCGCCGAGCTCCTGTACCTGCCGCGAGCTGTCGGCCACGAATTCCTTGAGCTGCACGAGCCGGCGGATCGCCTCCGTCACCACGACGCGATTGTGCGACGCGGTCTCCGCCGCCCGCCCGCTCGCGCCGGCGGCCTTCGACCCCTCCGCCGCCATGTCCACCGAGACCCCGGCGAGCGCGGACGTCGTCTCCAGCCCGTCGCGGACGAAGGATTCCTGCTCGGCGACGCTGGTACCCACGGCGCGCGATACCGAGCTCAACGCCTCCGCCGACGTACGCAGCGATTCCGTGGCGCGGGCAAGACCCTGGACCTGCGCCCCGATCAGGTCCACCGTGCTCATCAGCGGCCGGCGCAGCTCGGCGATGTGGATGGCCGTCGCAATCTGCGCGGCAACGGTCCCGAGCGCCGCGAGGTCCTTCGCGTGATACGCGTTCCGCTTGAAATGGTCGATCTCGACGGTGCCGAGCACGTCGTCGCCGAGGCGCAGCGGGTGAATGACGAGGCACTGGACGTCGGGATCGAACTGCCCGATCCGCGCGTCGCGGCGCGTCGAGGGAATCACGAGCGCCTGGCGCCGGCCGAGCACGCCCGCGCGCAGCGGCACGAGCTCCGGCGAGGGAATCGAGCGGCGCGGCCGGCCGGCGACGCCGCGGTAGATGAGCGATGCGGAATCGCCTTCGCGGCGGTAGATCCGGAAGTCGCCCCAGTCGAGGAGGCGATACGCGAGCCGCTCGATCTGCTCGAGCGACGTCTGCAGCGTGGCGTTGCTCGTGACCGCCGTCTCCATCATGTGGACCTTGTTCAGGTCCTCGGCGGCGATCGCCTCCTCGAGGATGCGCTTCGTGAGCAGGCCGAGCACGCCCATGAGCAGCAGCACGGCAAGCCAGCCGACCGGCTCGAGCGCCTGCACCGCTGCGACGATCACCGACACGCCGATGATCGTCACGAGGTACGAGACGATCTCCCAGCGCAGGATGAGCAGCTGCTCCGCCGTTTCGAGCCGGCCCCGGAGGATCAGGGTGAAGTAGAAGAGCGCCCGCGCGACGAGGAAGTACGAGGCGACGAGCGCGAAGGCGGCAGGCAGGAAGTCGATCGTGAGGCCCGGGTCGCCGCTCCGGTCGAGCACCAGCGCGTAGATGCCGAACGCCGCGGCAAAGCCCAGGACTTCGCGCCCGGCGTTGACCGCGGCGGAGCGCAGCTCCTTGCGGAGCACCAGCGCATCGCTGATGAGGACACCCATGGCGAGCGCCAGGATGACTGCCGAGGGCCCGACCAGGGCCGCACCCGCCAGCGCAGCCAGCCCCGTCTGCGTGAGGTACGAGTACTTGCTCAGGCGAATCGGCGTGATGCGCAGCAGGACCACGCCCAGGACCAGGAGGATCGTCGGAGACGGGGTATCGAGCCAGCGGCGATCGAGGGCGAGCGCCAGCACCGCAAAGGCGAGACCGCCGATGCGGAGCACCTGGGCGTACACCTGCAGGATGCGCTGAACTGAAAGAGTCACGGCATCAGATGAAGTAGTCGCCGACCACGAGGCCGTAGCGCGCTGGATTGGTCACCTTGACGATCGACCGGCGGAAGCCCCCGGCCGGGTCCTGCTCGGCGAGGTCCACCTGCTGGCCGGGCGGCGCAACCACGGCGCCGTCCGCATCGATCGCGATCCGGACCAGCGGCCGGTTGAGCTGCGCGGCGTCGGGGTTGGCG
>DASTUP010000225.1:0-10570 GCA_035759585.1 Gemmatimonadales bacterium
TGGCGAGCCTCGCCGCCGCGGTCGCCGTGGGACGCACCCTCGACGAGCTCGGCCTGCAGGACGACGTGCTGCAGCCGTATGTCGCGGTGAAGGAGGCGGTGTTCCCGTTTAGCAAGTTCCAGGGCGTGGACCTGGTGCTCGGACCGGAGATGCGGTCGACCGGTGAAGTCATGGGCATCGCGGATTCGTTCGGGATGGCCTTCGCCAAGGCACAAGCCTCGGCCGACGGGGCGCTGCCGCTCGAGGGGTCGGTCTTCATCACGGTGAACGACCACGACAAGGACACGGTCGTCCCGATTGCGCGGCGGTTCCACGCGCTCGGCTTCAAGGTCTTCGCCACCGAGGGGACCGCGCGGCACCTTCGAGCCCGGGGGATCCCGGCGGAGCGCGTGCTCAAGGTCCACGAAGGCCGGCCGAATGCCATCGATCTGCTGCTCTCAGGCCGCATTCAGCTGCTCGTGAACACCCCGCTCGGAAAGCTGACGCAGCAGGACGACTACGCCATCCGCCGCGCGGCGCTGCAGCACCGCGTTCCGTACACGACGACCCTCTCCGCCGCGAGCGCCGCCTGCGACGCCATCATCGCCCTTCGGAGCCGCGCCGGCGAAGTGCGCTCGCTCCAGGAGTGGCACGCGATGGCGCGCGAGATGAGCGCCGAATGGGCGGGGTGACCGCCCCGATCCGCACCCCAACCCCGGCCGCCATGTCCGACTACTACCTCCACGCATCGTCCTATGTCGACGACGGCGCCTCCATCGGCGCCGGAACGAAGATCTGGCATTTCTGCCACATCATGCCGGGCGCCGTGATCGGGTCGGCCTGCTCGCTTGGCCAGAACGTCGTCGTCATGAACGGTGTCCGGATCGGGAACAACGTGAAGATCCAGAACAACGTCTCGGTCTACGAGGGAGTGACTCTCGAGGACGACGTGTTCTGCGGTCCGAGCTGCGTCTTCACGAACGTGCTGAACCCGCGGAGCCATGTCTCCCGGAAGGCGGAATACCGGCAGACACTGGTGCGGCGGGGCACATCGATCGGGGCGAACGCCACGATCGTCTGCGGTGTCACGCTGGGGGAGTTCGCTTTCGTGGGGGCGGGGGCGGTCGTTACCTCGGACGTCCCGGACTTTGCGCTCATGGTGGGCGTCCCTGCGCGGCGGGTCGGGTGGATGTGCCAGTGTGGCGAGCGGCTCGAAATCCGGGGCGGGGAGGGGAGCTGCGCGACCTGTGGTGCCCGGTATCGGGAGGATTCGGGCCTCCTCGCCATGATTGACCCACCCTCCCGAGGTCGGTAATTTTCAAGGCTTTAGCAGACTCTTGACCAGGGCCTGGCCGCCCTGGGACGCGCCCGGTGCCGGCCGGTGGCCGTAGCGCGGGCGCGTTTTCCTGATGAGGAGCGATGGCGCAAAAGGTTCCCCTGCTCGATCTGGTGGCACAGCACGAAACGATTCGTGACGACGTCGTCGCCGCCATGCTGGCCGTCGTCGAGCGGCAGGCCTTCATCATGGGCGATGAGGTGGCGGCGCTCGAGCAGGCCATCGCCCGCCTTTCGCACGTGCGCCATGCCGTTGCCTGTGCGAGTGGAACCGACGCCCTGCTCCTGCCCCTCCGGACCCTCGGGCTCCTTCCCGGCGACGAGGTGATCGTTCCCGCGTTCACCTTCTTCGCCACCGCCGGCGCCGTGCACAACGCGGGCGGCACGCCGGTGTTCGTGGATATCGATCCCGACACCTTCAACCTCGATCCCGACGCCGTGGCTGCCGCAGTCTCGCCGCGCACCCGGGCCATCATCGCGGTCGACCTCTACGGCCAGATGGCGGAGATGGAACGTCTGCTCGAGATCGCGCGACGCCACACCCTGGCGCTCATCGAGGACGGCGCTCAGGCCATCGGCGCGCGCCGGCGGATCGACGGCGAATGGAAGATGTGCGGTGAGCTGGCCACCTGCGGCACGCTCTCCTTCTTCCCCAGCAAGAATCTCGGTGGCTGGGGGGACGGCGGGATGATGCTCACGCAGGACGATGCGCTGGGAGCCCGCCTCGCGCGGCTCCGGCTCCACGGCGGGGCCAAGCAGTATCACCATGACGAAGTCGGCTTCAACAGCCGCCTCGACACCATTCAGGCGGCCGTACTCCTCGTGAAGCTCCGGCACCTCCAAGGGTGGAGCGCCGCCCGCCGCCAGGCCGCCGCACGCTACGACGAGCTCCTCGCCCCGATTGCGGCCGTGCGTACGCCGGCCGTGGACCCGGCCAATGAGCACATCTTTCACCAGTACACGATTCGCGCGGAGCGGCGCGACGGGCTCGTGCAGCACCTCCGGGAGCAGGGCATCGGCTGCGCGGTGTACTACCCGACCGGCCTGCACCTGCAGCCCTGTTTCTCGCACCTCGGCTATGCCCGCGGAAGTCTTCCGGAAACCGAGCGCGCGATGGCCGAGGTCGTCTCGCTTCCCGTGTATCCCGAGATGACCGAGGCACAGCAGGCCACGGTCGCCGACGCGATCCGGGACTTCTACGCGTGATTCCCTCCTGATGAGCCTGCCCATGTTCGTGACGAAGCCGTTCATCACCGACCGGAAGATCCGGTTCGCGCTCGTCGGCTGCGGGCGGATCTCGGCGAATCACTTCGACGCGCTGGAGCGCCACGCGGAGCGAGCCGAGCTCGTCGGCGTCTGCGACATCGACCCCGCGGCACTCGATGCGGCCGTGGCGCGGACCGGTGCGCCCGGCTTCGCGTCGCTGGAGGAGCTGCTCGCGCGGACCGACGCCGACGCGGTCATCCTGGCGACGCCGAGCGGACTCCATGCGGACCAGGCCGTGATGGTCGCGGAGGCCGGGCGCCACGTGATGACCGAGAAGCCGATGGCGACGTCGTGGCAGGACGGCAATCACATGGTCGAGGCCTGCGACCGCGCCGGCGTCCAGCTCTTCGTCGTGAAGCAGAACCGGCGGAACGCGACGCTGCAGCTGCTCAAGCGCGCCGTGCTCGCCCGGCGGTTCGGGCGCATCTACATGGTGAACATCAACGTCTTCTGGAGCCGTCCACAGTCGTACTATGACAGCGCCGCCTGGCGCGGCACCTGGGAGTTCGACGGCGGCGCGTTCATGAACCAGGCGAGCCACTACGTGGACCTCCTCGACTGGCTCATCGGGCCCGTGGAAAGCGTGCAGGCCTTCACCGCCACGCTCGCTCGGCGCATCGAGGTCGAGGACACGGGGGTCGTGAGCATCCGCTGGCGCACCGGCGCCCTCGGGTCGATGAACGTCACGATGCTCACCTACCCGAAGAACTTCGAGGGGTCGATCACGATCCTCGGCGAGTCGGGCACCGTCCGGATCGGCGGCATGGCCGTCAACCGGGTCGATCACTGGGAATTCGCCGAACCCCATCCCGACGACGAGCTCGTCGCCCAGGCGAGCTACGAGACGACGTCGGTCTACGGCTTCGGTCATCCGGCGTACTACGACAACGTCATTGCGTCGCTTCGCGGCGAAGCGACGCCCGAGACCGACGGCCGCGAAGGGCTGCGCTCGCTGGAGATCCTCATCGCGACCTATCTCTCGGCGCGGGACGGCCGGCGCGTCGCACTTCCTCTGGAGTATTGATCGAATGACCGTTGCCCAGGATCTGATCGGCAAGGCGGAGCGCCGCGAGGCGCTCTTCGGCATCATCGGGCTCGGCTACGTGGGGCTTCCCCTCGCCGTCGAGCTCGCGCGGGCCGGGTTCCGCGTGCTCGGGCACGACCTTTCGAAGCGGGTGGTCGAGGGGCTCAACGCGGGCCGCTCGCACATCAAGGACGTTCCCGATGCGGCCCTGCAGGAGGCGATTGCCGCCGGCCGCTTCGAGGCGACGGCGGATCCCGCGAGGCTCGCCGAGCCCGACGCGATCTCGATCTGCGTTCCGACGCCGCTCTCGAAATACAAGGATCCCGACGTGAGCTACATCGTCGCGGCCACGGAAGCGGTGCGGGCGACGCTCCGCCGCGGCCAGGCGATCATCCTCGAGAGCACCACCTATCCGGGCACCACGCGCGAGATCATGTTGCCGGCGCTCGAGAGCACGGGGCTCAAGGTCGGCGAAGATTTCTTCCTTGCCTTCAGTCCCGAGCGCGTCGATCCGGGCAATCCGGTGTACCAGACGCGCAACACGCCGAAGGTGGTGGGGGGGATCACGGAGGCCTGCAGCCGGGTCTGCTCGGCCCTCTACGCTCCGGCGATCGACACGCTCGTACCCGTGTCGTCCACCGAGGCGGCGGAGCTCGTCAAGCTCCTCGAGAACACTTTCCGCAGCGTCAACATCGGCCTCGTGAACGAAATGGCCATCGTCTGCGAGAAGCTCGGTGTGGACGTCTGGGAAGTGATCGATGCCGCGGCCACGAAGCCGTTCGGCTTCATGAAGTTCACGCCCGGCCCCGGACTCGGCGGCCACTGCATCCCGATCGATCCGCACTATCTCGCGTGGAAGATGCGCGGCCTCAACTACAAGACGCGGTTCATCGACATCGCCGGCGAGGTCAACACGGAGATGCCGCTCTTCTGGGTGCGGCAGGCGATCGAGGCGCTCAACCGCCACTCGAAGTCGATGCGCGGCTCGCGCGTGCTCGTGATCGGCGTGGCCTACAAGAAGGACATCGACGACATCCGCGAGAGCCCCGCGCTCGACATCATCCGGCTGCTCGAGCAGCAGGGTGCCCGGGTCAGCTATCACGACCCGCACGTCGCGCGATTCTGCGAGGACGGGCACGAGTACCGGTCCGCCGAGCTGACTCCGGAAGGAGTGGCGGACGCGGACTGCGTCCTCATCGTCACGGATCACACCGCGATCGATTACGACATGATCCGCGACCGTGCGCGACTCGTGGTGGATACGCGGAACGCGCTGCGCCGGCGGCGCTGAACGATGCGCATCGCGGTCATCGGCACGGGATATGTCGGGCTGGTCGCAGCGGCCTGCTTCGCCGAGACCGGCAATGACGTCGTCTGCATGGACCGCGATGAGGAGAAGATCGGCCGCCTGCTGCGCGGGGACGTGCCGATCCACGAGCCGGGCCTCGCGCCGATGGTGCGGCGGAACCAGGCCGACGGGCGTCTCGTGTTCACCACCCGGCTCCGCGAGGCGCTCGAGCATGCGGCCGTGGTCTTCATCGCGGTCGGCACGCCCGAGGCCGAGGACGGCTCGGCGGATCTCTCCCACGTGCTGGCGGTGGCGCGGGAGATCGGGCGCAATCTCGCGACGCCGAAGCTGATCGTCACGAAATCGACGGTGCCGGTGGGAACGGCGGAGCGGGTCCGGCAGACGATCGCGGCGGAAACGTCGGTGCCGTTCTCGATCTGCGCGAATCCGGAATTCCTGAAGCAGGGCGGGGCGGTCGACGATTTCATGCGCCCTGACCGCGTCATCATCGGGAGCGACGATCCGGAAGTGCGTCGCGTGATGGCGGAACTGTACGCGCCGTTCGTGCTCCGCGGCGGCGACCGCCTCATCTTCATGGACATCGCGTCCGCCGAGGTGACGAAGTACGCGGCCAACGCGATGCTGGCCACGCGCATTTCGTTCATGAACCAGATCGCGCTGCTCTGTGAGGCGGTCGGGGCGGACGTGAGCGAGGTGCGGAACGGGATCGGATCGGATCGCCGGATCGGCCGGGAGTTCCTCTATCCGGGACCGGGCTACGGGGGCTCGTGCCTCCCGAAGGACATGAAGGCGATCCTTCGCGCGGCGCACGATCACGGCATCGAGCTCGAGCTGCTGCGGGCGGTGCACACGGTCAACGAGCAGCAGCGCCAGGTGCTCTTCCGCAAGATCGAGCGGGCGCTGGGCCCGGAGCTGCACGGCGCAACGATCGGCATCTGGGGCCTGGCGTTCAAGGCGGACACGGACGACGTGCGGAGCAGTCCCGCCGTCCCGCTGATCGAGGCACTGCTGGCGGCCGGCGCCACGGTGCGGGCCCACGATCCGGAAGCGGTTGCCTCCGCGCGCCGCGTATTCGGCGAAGGCATTACCTACGTCGATACGCCGTACGCGGCCGCCGCCGGCGCCGACGCGCTGGTGGTGGTGACCGAGTGGCGCATGTACCGGACGCCGGATTTCGAGCGACTCCGCGCCACGCTCAGGCGTCCTCTGATCATCGACGCTCGCAACCTGTACGACCCCGACCGGATGGCGGCGAGCGGGTTCGAATACCACGGAATCGGGCGAGGGAGGCCGCGATGAGTGGATTTCTCGCAGGCGACCGGGCCAGCCAGCTGCAGCCCAGCGCCGACCAGCTCGTGGCGCGGGCGCGCGAGCGCTTCGTGCTGCAGGACTATCATGGCGCCGTCCACCTCCTGGAAGAGGTCGCGGCGACGGGCCATGCGTTTGCGGATGCTCACCACCTGCTCGGAGTCTCGCTCTCGCTGCTCGGCCGGATGGACCGGGCGCTGGCCGAATTCGACCGCGCGCTCGAGCTCAATCCGCGGTACCTGGAGGCCCTGATCCACCGCGGTCTCATCCTGAACGAGATGGGCCGGCGCGACGAGGCCGACGAGTCGTTCCGTCGCGCGGCGCTCGCCGACACCGGAAGCGTGCGCGGTCTGCCCGCACCCGTCGCGGCGCAGCTCGCCAATCGGCACGCCGAGCTGGGGCAGGCGTACGCGGAGATCGGCGCGCTCGACCGCGCCATCGAGCAGTACCGCCGAGCGCTCGAGCTCGGACCGACGTTCCACGACCTCCGCTACCGGCTGGCGCGCGTGCTGATCGAGGCCGGACAGTCGCTCGAGGCGCGCGAAGAGCTCGAGCAGGTCGTCGCGGCACGACCCGGCTTCGTGGATGCCGGCGCAGCACTCGGCCTGGCGCGCTACCTCTCGGGGGACGCCGTCGGCGCCCGTGAGGTCTGGACGGCGGCGCTCGCCCGGCGGCCGGAGAACCGCCGCGTCGAAGCGTACCTCAACATGGTCGGGCGCTCGGGGTGAAGCGCGGCCTCGCGCTCGCGCTGCTGGCGCTGGCTGCGTGCGAGTCGAAGAGCGCCGAGCGGGAGGCGGATGCCGCGTACGTCGCGCGGCGCTACGCCGAGGCATACGCGGCCTATGTGCGGACAGCAGGCGAGGATGGCGCGGACCTCTGGGCCAAGGCGGGCGCAGCGGCAGTGGGCGCCGGAATGCTGGACAGCGCTGCAGCGGCATATGCGCAGCTGGCATCCGCGGATCCGGCGCGCACGCAGGAAGCGCTTCAGGGGCTCGACCGGACCGGTCGGCTTGCCGTACGGATGGATAACCGGCCGGCCCTGATGCGGGTGGTTCTCGCGATGCGGGAGCTCGCGCCCGACCGGCCGATCGGCCGGCTTGCCTTCCCGCTGCTCAGTGCGGGCCCGGTGGAGGACGCCGCGGCGTCCCGGCTTTTCCCGGCCGCACTTGCCGCGGCGCCCGATCCCGATGCGTTCGACGAGCTGCTGCTCGCGTACGCCGGGGCGCTCGAGGCGTCCGGCGACTGCGTCGGCGCCGCCGAGGCGTATCGCGGCTTCCTGCGCCGTACCGCGCGGTCGGAGGCTCGGCCGGGCGCGCGGGAAGGGCTCGCACGCTGTGCCTTCGCCGCGGGGGTGGCGGCGCTGGAGGACGGCCGCGCGATGGACGCGGAGCGGTGGCTGCTCATCGCCGCTGCGGACTCGGGATCGCCGCTCGGCCGGAGCGCGCTGCTGCCGCTCGGCGATGCGCGGCTCGCGCAGGGCGACCCGATCGCAGCGGCCATCGTCTGGCAGCGCGCGCTTCGGGCGGACGAAGGAGACTCGATTGGCATGGAGGCGGCCCGGCGCATTCGCGCGCTGGGCGTCACCGATACCGTGGGCGACACCGCCCGCATGGATGGCGAATGAAGGCTCGTTTCATCAGTCTGGTGCTCCTCATCGCGGCCTGCGGCGGCAACGCTCCCGGCGACTCGCCGGGGCCGCTGCGCGCCCCCGGCGCCACCTCGCTCGCCCCGGCGGCGCTCGACACCCTCTGGGCGCAGGCCACTGAGCGGTTCCGCGCCGAGGACTGGGACGAGGCCCAGGCGCTTCTCGACCGATTCGTCCTCGAGGCCCCGGTCAACGACGCGCGGGTCATCGAGGCGCGCATGATGATCGGGGAGGTGGCGTTCGCGCGCGGAAATCGGCTGGAAGCGGCGCGGGAGTTCCGCCGGGTCTCCGATGAGACCCCCACGCACCCGCTCGCGCCGCGCGCGCTTCTCCGCGTGGGCGACGCGCACGCCGCCCTCTGGCGGCGACCCGAGCTGGATCCGACGTATGGGCAATCGGCGCTCGCGACCTATCAGGAGCTGCTCAGCCGCTACCCCGATTCGGACGTGGCGCCGGAAGCGCGTGAGAAGATCGCGAATCTCAACGACTGGTTCGCCGAGAAGGCGTTCAAGGCGGCACGGTACTACCTTCGGCTGAAGGCGTACGACTCGGCGATCATCTACCTGCGGGACCTTCTCGCGACCTATCCGCAGTCGGCGATCGCCCCGCAGGCGCTCCTCCGGCTGATCGGCGCGTACCGGGAGCTCGGCTATCTCGAGGATGTGCGCGAGACGTGCGAGTACCTCCGCCGGTTCCATCCGGACGCACCGGAAGCCGACGAAGCGTGCCCGGCGGGAGCGCTGGAGGCCTCGTAGGTGGTCGGAATTTTCGGCGGCTCGTTCGACCCGATCCATCACGGCCACCTCATCGTGGCCCGGGTTGCCGCCGAGACCCTGGGTCTGGCTGAAGTCAGGTTCGTCCCGGCCCGGGAGCAGCCGTTCAAGGTGGGCCGGCACAGCGCCGGCGCCGCGCACCGCGCCGCCATGGCCGAGCGTGCCATCGCCGGTACTGCGGGATTCACGCTCGAAACCATCGAGCTCGAGCGGACCGGCGCGTCGTATACCGTGGATACGCTTCGGGCGCTGCGGGATCGGGACCCGGAAATCGAGCTGGTGCTCCTGATCGGGTCCGACGCCGCCGCGGACTTTCCGAAGTGGCGCGAGGCGGCCGAGGTCACCCGACTCGCGCGCGTGGTGGTATTCGGCCGGCCCGGTACGCCGCACGTGACGCTGCCCGGGGCCTGGCGGACGATCGAGGTTCCCGCGATCGGGATCTCCGCGACGGAAATCCGGCGCCGCGTGCGGGAAGGGCTGCCGATCAGGTACTGGGTGCCGGACGCCGTCGCGGACTACGTGGCTGCGCACGGCCTTTATCAGGATGGAGAAGGATGATCAAGAAGCTGATGACCGCGTTCCTCGGAACGCGGCATGCGCGTGACGTGAAGCGCCTCCAGCCGATCCTCGTGCAGATCAAGTCGCACGAGGAGCGGCTCGGCGCGCTCACCGAGGACGAGCTGAAGGCACAGACGGCGAAGTTCCGCGGCATCATTGCGGACCGGACCGGCCCCGCGCGCGCGGAGCTCGAGTCGGTGCGCGCGGCCAAGCACGATTGTGCCGACCCGGCGGAGCGCGACCGGCTGGAGGACCGCTACGCGGAGCTCGAGGCGGCCTACAAGAAGCAGATCGCCGAAGTGCTCCACGAACTGCTCCCCGAAGCCTTCGCCACGGTGCGCGAAGCCTGCCGCCGTCTCGTGGGCACGACGGTCGCGGTCACGGGCCGCGAGCTCGTCTGGGACATGGTGCCCTACGACGTGCAGCTGATCGGCGGGATCGTGCTGCACCAGGGCCGCATCGCGGAAATGGCGACCGGCGAAGGCAAGACACTCGTCGCCACGCTTCCGCTCTACCTCAACGCGCTCACCGGGCGCGGCGCGCACCTCGTCACGGTCAACAATTACCTCGCCCGGCGCGACTCGCAGTGGATGGGGCACGTCTACGGATACCTGGGGCTGACGGTCGCCTGTCTCGATGATACGCAGCCGTCGTCCGCGGAGCGCCGGGCGGCATACCACGCCGACATCACGTACGGCACGAACAACGAGTTCGGCTTCGATTACCTCCGCGACAACATGGTGTTCACGCTCGACCAGCGGGTCCAGCGCGAGTACGTCTATGCGATCATCGACGAGGTGGATTCGATCCTCATCGACGAGGCGCGGACACCGCTCATCATTTCCGGCCCGGTCGGCCACGCCGAGGACGACAAGTACCAGCAGTTCAACCGGCAGGTGGCGGAGGTCGTGCGCAAGCAGACCGGCGTGGTCAACACGCTCCTCGCCGAGGCGGAGCGGCTGCTCGAAGACCCGAAGACGCGGAACGACGCGGCGCTCAAGCTCTACCAGGCGCGCCTCGGCATGCCGAAGAACAAGCGCCTGCTCAAGATGCTGAACGAGACGGGCGTCAAGCAGCTGGTGCAGCGGATGGAGCTGGATGCGATCGCGGACCGGAAGCTCCCGATGCGGCAGCAGCGGATGCGCGATCTCGAGGACGTCCTCTATTTCGTGCTCGACGAGAAGGGCCACTCGGTCCACCTGACCGATCGCGGCGCGGAAGCGATGTCGCCGAACGATCCCGGGCTCTTCCTGGTTCCGGACATCTCCGAGGAGATCCACCGCCTCGAGCTCGATCCCGAGCTCTCGCCGGCCGATCGGGTCGCCCGGCGGCGCGAGCTCGAGGCGGAGTACGCCAACAAGAGCGAGAAGCTG
>DASTUP010000226.1:0-8046 GCA_035759585.1 Gemmatimonadales bacterium
GCCACCGTCACCGCGGGGGAGATGTCGCGCGATCTCCCGGCGCGACAGCTCGTCGGCGATCTCTCGTCCCGGATGCGCTGCCACTCGGTGGATGTCACCCCGCTCACGGAAGACGAGGTCTGGCGGCTGGTACGGCAGATGGGCAACATCCGGACGCCCACCGGCGCCCGGCGCTTTGCGCGGCGCCTGTACGAAGTGAGCGACGGCAATCCCTTCCAGGTCATCGAGATCACCAAGATGCTCTTTGCGGAGGGCCTGCTCGCGGTCACGCCCGTCTCGCGCGAATGGGTGATCCCCGCGGAGGCCGACGCCCAGAGCTTCGGCCGCGTCGAGATTCCCCGTTCGGTGCGCGACGCGCTCTCCGCGCGGATCGCGCGGCTGCCCTACGAGCTTCGCGATCTCCTCGCGTCCATCGCGGCCGCGGGGCGCCCCGTGCGCACCGAGGTGCTGTCACGCGTGCACGGGTTCTCGCGCCTCCGGGTTGCGGCGCTGGCGGATGCACTCGTCGAGCGCCATCTCGTCGACGAGGCAGAGGGAAGCTACGGCATGGCGCACCCGCTCATCGGGGAGTTCGTCCGCTCCGATCTCACGACCGCCCGGCGCGGCGAGCTGCATCGCGCGCTGTCGCTCGCACTGGAAGAGACCTCGCGGCCGGAGCGGCTCAAGGAGCTGGCGGGGGAAATCGCATGGCACGCCGAACGCGGTGGTGACGACGAGCGCGCGTTCCGCTTCGCCCTCATGGCAGCGGAGAACGCACGAGAGCGGCTCGGATTCGAGGAGGCGCTTGCCTGGCTCAACCTCGCGACCCGCGCGATGCCGGCATCGAAGGATCTGGTGGAGGACCGGCTCGCGGCGCTCACGAGGCAGGCCGGCTGGAAGGAGCTTCCGCAGCTCGCAAGCGACGCAGAGGGGACGGCGCTGCGGGACGCGGACATCGATCTGCGCGTTGCCGCCGAGAGCCGTTAGGTGCACTCCCCGAGCGTATCGCGCATTTCGGCCGCGGTCCGCCAGCGGTCCTCGGCGCGACGCTGCAGCGCGCGGGTGACGGCGGCAGCGAGCGGTGCGGGCGTGTCGGGACGGAAGGTGCGCACGTCGGGCGCATCTCCCGAGAGCTGGAGCTGCAGCACGACGCTCTGGTTCCGATGCGCGAAGGGAGGGCGTCCGGCGAGCGACTCGAAGAGCACGCACCCCACCGCGTAGAGGTCCGTCCGGTAATCGAGGTCCAGCGCGCCGGTGGCCTGCTCGGGACTCATGTAGCCTGCGGTGCCCACCGTCATTCCGGCCGCCGTCACCCGGTCTCCGGCTGCCACCTCCACCGCGCGCGCCACACCGAAGTCCACCAGCACGGCGCCCTGCCCCGAGATGATGATGTTCTCCGGCTTCACGTCACGGTGCATGATGTGCGCCTTGTGGGCATGCTCGAGCGCGTCGAGCACGTCCTTACCCACCCGGCAGGCGTCGGGCACGCTCAGCTGCCGCTGCCGCGAGAGGCAGGTGCGCAGCGTGGGGCCCGAAATGAGCGGCATGACGTAGTAGACGAGCCAGTCCCGCTGGCCCCAGTCGAGGACCGGGGCGATCAACGGATGGTCCAGGCTGGAGGCGACGCGGATCTCGCGCAGGAAGCGCTCCGCCATCGCGCTCACCTGCAGCTCCGGGTGCAGCACCTTGAGCGCGACCGACCGCCCTTCCCTGTCCTGCGCCCGGTAGACACGCGCCGCCCCGCCGCGCGCAATCTCGCGCTCGACCGCATAGAGATCGGCGAGCATCTCGCGCACGACCGGCAGCAGGTCGCGGCCCACTACCGGCCCCGCGGGGAGTGTGTCCGCGTGCCGACTGCTCCGGAAGGGTGCACCCGGACCCCGGCGACCGTCTCCCGCGAAATGCGCATCTGGCAGCCCGTCCTGGGAGGATGCCGCAAGATACGCCCGAATCCCGCGCTAGAGAATGTACCGGCGGAGGTCGTCGTCGTTGACGATGGTCGAAAGCGTCTCCCGGACCTTGGCGGCGTCGTAGACGATCCGCTTCTCGGGATACTCGGGGAGGTCGAAGAGGAGCTGCTCCATGAGCGCGGCCATGACCGTGTGCAGCCGGCGCGCGCCGATGTTCTCCATGCGGTCGTTGGCGGCGAAGGCCATCCGCGCGAGCTCGGCGACGGCATCGTCCGTGAACACGAGCTCCGCTCCTTCCGCCGCGACGAGCGCCTGATACTGCCGCGTGAGCGCGTTCTCCGGCTCGGTCATGATCCGGATGAAGTCCGCTTCGGTGAGCGGAGTCAGCTCCACGCGGATCGGGAAGCGGCCCTGCAGCTCAGGGATCAGGTCCGACGGCTTCGACACGTGGAACGCGCCGGCGGCGATGAAGAGGATATGATCGCTCCGGACGTAGCCGTACCGCGTCTGGATCGTCGATCCCTCGACGATCGGCAGCAGGTCGCGCTGCACGCCTTCGCGCGAGACGTCCGGGCCCGAGCCCTGCGACCGCTCGCCGGCGATCTTGTCGATCTCGTCGATGAAGATGATGCCGTGGTTCTCCACACGGTCGAGCGACTCGTTCACCACGTCGTCCATGTCGACGAGCTTCTTGAGCTCCTCGTCCACCAGCACGCGCCGCGCCTCGGGCACCCGCACCCGCCGGCGCTTCGTGCGCTTCGGCATCATCTCCTGCAGCATCTCGGTGAAGTTGATGTCCGGCCCTTCCATGCCTTGGGGCGGCTGCATGAGGTCGAACATCGGATAGCTCTGCGGGGAAACCTCGATCTCGACTTCCCGGTCGTCGAGCTTGCCGTCGGCGAGCAGCTTGCGAAGCTTCTCCCGCGAGCGGGCACGCCGCTCCTCGTCGGCTGATTCCACGTGCGCACCGCCCGCGGGGCCGACGACGAACACCTTGTCCGCCGCCTTCTCTCCGGCGCCGGGCTCCGGCCGGCCCGCGCTCCGTCCATCGGGCGCGGACGGCGGCGGCGGCAGCAGCAGGTCGAGCAGCCGCTCATCGGCGCGCTGCTCCGCCTGCGGATAGACCTCGTCTTCGCGCTCGGTGCGCACCATGTTGATCGCGGCATCCACGAGATCGCGGACCATCGACTCCGCATCGCGCCCGACATAACCCACTTCGGTGAACTTCGACGCCTCGACCTTGATGAACGGCGCTCCCGAGAGGCGGGCCAGCCGGCGCGCGACCTCGGTCTTTCCGACGCCCGTGGGGCCGATCATGATGATGTTGTACGGCGTGATCTCGTCGCGGATGTCGTCGGGGGCCTGGGCCCGACGCCAGCGATTGCGAACGGCGATCGCCACGGCGCGCTTCGCGGCCTCCTGGCCCACGATGTAGCGGTCGAGCTCCGCCACGATCTGGCGCGGCGGCATCTCCTCGAGCCACGGGGGCGGAATCTCGTCGGGAGGGGTGGCATCGCCGGCGGCGTCGGTCATGGGGCCCTGGAGAATGGTCACGAGCCCGGGCCGCCGAGCTCGAGGATCGTGATGTTCCGGTTGGTGAAGACACAGATGTCCGCGGCGATCTCGAGCGAGCGCTGCACGATGTCGCGCGCGCTGAGTCCGGGGACCTGGAGAAGGCCCCGCGCCGCGGCGAGCGCGTAGTTCCCGCCCGACCCCACCGCGACGATTCCGTCATCCGGCTCGATCAGCTCGCCGCTTCCGCTCAGCAGGAAGCTGTGCTCGCGGTCGCCGACCACGAGCAGCGCGTCGAGCCGGCGCAGCATCCGGTCGCTCCGCCAGTCCTTCGCGAGCTCGACCGCCGCGCGCGGCAGGTTGCCGGGATAGCGCTCGAGCTTCTCCTCGAACTTCTCGTAGAGCGTGAGCGCATCCGCCACGGAGCCGGCAAATCCGGCGAGCACCTTGCCCCCCTTGAGCGCGCGCACCTTGACCGAAGTGCCCTTCATGACCGTGTCGCCGATCGTCACCTGGCCGTCCCCGCCGATTGCGAGACGGCCGTCCCTGCGGACGGCGATGATGGTAGTGCCGTGGAAGGTCATGGACGACCGTTGCGCATGTGGGTCAAGGTCCTGGGGACAAGGTCGGAGTCTGCTTGGCGGGGTCACTGCGCCGCATCTCGATGTCGAGCCGCACCGCGGGAAGCTCGAACGAGATGCTCGGCTGCGAGAATGCACCACCGATGCTGCTCACGGCGTTGAACCTGAAGTTTCCAGTCATCGTCCCGAAGGAATAGCGGCATCTGATGAACTCGAGAAAAGTCGGGTCCCATGGGGGAACCCCGGGGCAGTCTTCAAAGCCCCCGAAGCCGGACATACTCAGCTCGAGCTCGCCATCGGTCGCGACATACCTCGTCGACTCCGCGGTGTACAAAGCGTACATCTCGCCCGAGGGGAATTCCGGCTGGACAGTCGTGCTGATGGAGGCCGGAAGCGCTGCCTCGAAATAGTTCGATTGCACCAATAACGACGAGCCGACGGTCGCCGCGCCTGCGTTGAAATCGGTCCACCCGTCGATCCGCGTGAAGCCGTACCACGACGGCGACGTCCCATCCCAGAAAGTCACCAGGACTTGGCTGCCGATTCCGTCATACGCCCCCATGGTTCCGACTTCGGAGGCCAAGCCGACGACCGCCCTCAGCGTCCAGTGCTGCACGCTCTCGCCGTCGAGCCCGATCGCCGTGATGAGGGCGGCTCGCTCCTCGTCGGTGAACGCGCCACCCGCCTCCGTGCTGTCCCCGCATCCCGCTACGTGCAGCGCACCAGCCAGCAAACCCACCATTGCGAGGCGTGTCCGCATGTGTACCCTACCGGTCCGGGTGTCTATGCTCTCGGATGCGCCTGATTATACACCTTTTTCAGCCGCTCGACGCTCGTATGCGTGTAGATCTGCGTCGTACTGAGTGAGGCGTGACCAAGGAGCTCCTGCACGGCGCGGAGATCGGCCCCGGCGTCGAGCATGTGGGTCGCGAAGGTGTGCCTCAGCGAGTGCACGCGCAGTTCGTCGCCGCCCACGGCGTCGAACATCCGATGCATCGCGAGCTGCACGCTTCTCGGCGTCAGCCGCTTGCCGCGCCGGCCGAGGAAGAGTGCGCGGCGGTCTCCGCCCGGGAGGCGGGCGACTGTCTCGCGAAGATTCAGATAGCGCCGGAGGGCCAGTACCGCCCGCGAGCCGATCGGCACGATGCGTTCCTTCCGGCCCTTGCCGCGCACCCGCGCCTGGTCCGACAGGAGATCCACCGACTCGACCGAGAGTCCGGCGAGCTCGGAGAGGCGCATGCCGGTCGAGTAGAAGAGCTCGAGCATCGCGAGGTCGCGGACCGGCTGGAACTCGTCGAGCCTGGCCCGCTCCTCCGCCCAGGCGAAGAGCCGCTCCGTCTGCTCGCGCTCCATGTGCGTCGGCAGCCGCTTGTCGAGCTTCGGCACGCGCGCGGCCTTCGCGATGTTGTTCGGAACGGCGTGGTGCTCCTGCAGGTAGCGGTAGAGGCTCCGCACCGCGCTCAGCGCCCGAGCCGCGGACCGCTTCGAGAGCCCGCGCCGCTGCATGTCGCCGAGGAAGCCGCGGAGCCCGAGGCGATCCACCGTCGTCCACTGCCACTCGCCGTAGTGCCGGCCGCAGAACTCCGCGAAGGCCTCGAGGTCGCGACGATACGCCGTCACCGTGTGCGGCGACTGCTGGCGCTCGTCGGCGAGGTGGCGGAGGAACTCCGCAGCCTCGGAGGGAAGGGCGGAAGCACGGACGGACGGACCGCTCACAGCTCCGCCATCCACTCACGCAGGTCGGCGAGCGCAATTTCCGCGAGCCGCTCCTTCCGATCCGCCTTGCTCATGCGACCGCCTTTTCCGTCCTTCCGTCCTTCCGTCCTCTGGTCCATCTCCACCAGTCCGAAATTGGCATTCATCGGCTGAAAATGCTCCGGATCGGCCTCACGGAGATACCGGTAGAGCGCACCGAGCATCGTGGTGGGTGGCGGGACGCGCAGGTCCCGGCCCTGGAGCCGCCGGGCCAGGTTGATCCCGGCAAGGAGCCCCGTGCCGAGGGACTCGGTGTACCCCTCGACGCCGGTAAGCTGGCCGGCAAAGAAGAGATGGTCGTCATCCCGCGCGGTCAGGGCGGGGCCGAGCGACGCCGGGCTGTTCAGGTACGCATTCCGGTGAATGCTGCCGTAGCGAAGGAACTCCGCTTCCCCCAGGCCGGGAATCATCGAGAGGACGCGCTTCTGCTCCGGAATCCGGAGCCGCGTCTGGAAGCCGACGAGGTTCCACATCTGCCCTGCCCGGTCCTCCCGGCGCAACTGCACCACCGCGTACGGCTCCCGGCCGGAGCGTGGATCGGGAAGGCCCACCGGCTTCATCGGGCCGAAGCGAGGCGTCTCCCTGCCGCGCCGGGCCATCTCCTCGATCGGCAGGCACCCTTCGAAGTAGGGCACCGCGTCGAAGTCGTGACCCGGGTACTGGTCTGCCGCCGAGAGCGCATCGATGAACGCCTCGTACTCCTCGCGGCTCATCGGGCAGTTGAGGTAATCGTCGCCCCCGCCCTTGCCGTAGCGCGAGAGCGCATAGACCTGCTCGCGATCGATGGAGTCGGCGGCGACGATCGGCGCAATCGCATCGTAGAAGGCGAGCGCCCCGGTGCCGAGCCGGCGCGAAATGGCGTCGGCGAGACGGTCCGACGTGAGCGGTCCCGTCGCGATGATGCCTGGCGACGGGAGCTCCGCCACTTCCTCACGCACGATCGTGATGCGCGGGTGCGCGTGAATCCGCTCGTGCACGAGCCGCGAAAAGACGTCGCGGTCCACCGCGAGTGCGGTGCCCCCGGGAACGCGCGCCTCGTCGGCGCACGGCAGCAGGAGGCTGCCGAGCGCGCGCAGCTCGGCCTTGAGCAGGCCGTGTGCGTTGCTCGTGTCGGTGGACTTGAAGGTATTGCTGCAGACGAGCTCGGCGAGCCGGTCGGTCTGGTGCGCGGGCGTGCGCACGACGGGCCGCATCTCGTAAAGCGTGACCGCGACGCCGCGCTCCGCCAGCGCCCAGGCGGCCTCCGAGCCGGCGAGCCCGCCGCCGACTACCGAGGCCATCACGCCAGCGCCGCCTCCTCGGGCTCGGATACGACGATGCGGTTGCCGCACTTCATGCAGGTGCGCGTCTCCCCTTCGGCGCGCGTCTTCTTCTGCTCCATGCCCACCCAGCCGCACTCGGGACACGTCTCCGCCACCGGCTTGTTCCAGGTGGAGAAATCGCAGGCCGGATAGTTCATGCAGCCCCAGAACGACTTGCCCTTCTTGGTCCGGCGCTCGGCGAGGTCGCCACCGTCCTTCGGGCACTTGATCCCGAGCGGAATCGAGCGGGTGCCCTTGCATTCGGGATAGCGCGTGCAGGCGAGGAACTCACCGAAGCGGCCGGTCTTGATGACCATGGGCGCCTGGCAGAGGTGGCACTTCTCGTCGCTGGGGCGGTCCGGCGCGCGGTCCTTCTTGAGCGACTTCACGTAGTCGCACGTTTCCTTGTAGTTCACGCACGCGAGGTAGGGGCCGAACCGGCCGGTGCGCAGCTCGATGGCGGCGCCGCAGCGCGGGCATTTCTCCTGCGCGAGCTTTGCCGAGTCGAGGCCGTGCGCCTCCGCCACGAGCGCGTTGAGATCCACCGATTCCAGCGCGCTGGTGAAGGGACCGTAGAAGTCCCGCAGGACCTCCTGCCACTCCTTTCCATCCTCCTCGATCTGGTCGAGCTCCTCTTCCATCTGCGAGGTGAAGGCGACGTTGAAGATGTCGGGGAAGTTCCGCACCATCATCGTCTCGACCATCTCGCCGAGCTCGGTCGGGAAGAAGCGCCGCTGATCCACCCGCACGTACTCCCGGGCGGTGAGCGTGGAGATGATCGCGCTGTAGGTGGACGGCCGGCCGATGCCCAGCCGCTCGAGCTCCTTCACGAGGCTCGCTTCCGAGTAGCGCGGCGGCGGCTCCGTGAAATGCTGCGACGGCGTGATCTCCCGGACCTCGACCGTGTCGCCCTTGGACAGCGGCGGAATGGGCGGCAGATCCTCCACGCCCTTCCCTTCCTCGACCTCGCGGCCTTCGGAGTAGAGGACGTGGTAGCCGTCGAAGATG